>NZ_SAUN01000001.1:2801911-3113235 GCF_004011505.1 Nonomuraea polychroma | reverse complement strand
GGCGGCGGGGCGGGTCGCGGGGACCATCGACGCGGGCCATGCCACGCTCAGGAAGGCCAGCTCGGCGATGCCCAGCGCCATCCCCAGAAGCACGCCGGCCAGCACGCGGGCGGCCCGCTGACCGTGATCCGACGCTGCCACGGGCCGAGTCTAGGCGTCGCGGCGGCGCAGCACCGCGTGGCCCGTCGCCAGCGCGGCCGCGGTCCAGGCCAGCAGCCAGACCAGTCCTTCGCCCGCCGAGTACGGGATCGGCCCGCCGGTCATGTTGTCGGTGCTGCCCATGAACGCCAGCCCCGCGAACAGCGGCATGCGCAGCGACGCGTCCAGCGCCGCCTGGCTGCCGGTCATGAGCAGCAGCAGCGGCAGACCCATGAGCATCATGAACACGATGGTGAGGGTGCCTGCCGCGCTGCGCATGGCGGTGC
This sequence comes from Nonomuraea polychroma, assembly GCF_004011505.1. Lineage (NCBI taxonomy): Bacteria > Bacillati > Actinomycetota > Actinomycetes > Streptosporangiales > Streptosporangiaceae > Nonomuraea > Nonomuraea polychroma. Next base: position 3,112,810 of record NZ_SAUN01000001.1, on the reverse strand, counting down.
CCACGCCCACGGTCATCACCGACACCAGTGCGTAGAACAGGCCTACGGCGAGCAGGTCCAGCACGACCTCCCCGGCGGGCAGCACGACCAGCCCGCCGAACACGTCGGCGGACAGCAGCACGTAGACGGCGGCCGTCGCCACGGCGCCTGACAGCACGCCTGCCGCGGCCATCACCGGCGCCACGACCAGCGCCTTCGCGGCCAGCATCACGCCGCGGACCGGCGTGGCCTGCAGCGTGACGCGAACGGAGCCGGAGGCGTACTCGGAGGTGATCACCAGCATTGCCAGCGCCACCAGCGCGAACTGGGCGAACGAGGTCGCGGACACCACGGGCTCGCTCGCGACGACCGCGGTGGCCGGGCTCTCCCCGCGCAGCGCATCCGTGGCCGTCGCGCCGCCCAGCGTCAGGGCGCTGAGCACCGTGAGCACCGTCGCGGCGGCCAGGCACCACCACGTCGACCGCACCGACCACAACTTGCCCCATTCGGCGCCGACCGCCTGCCACAACATGCTCACGCCTGCCCCTTCCCCGCGCCGTACTCGACGCTGTCCGCCGTCAGCTCCTGGTACGCCTGCTCGAGCGACGCCTCCCGGGTACGCAGCTCGTGCAACCTGATTCCCGCCTCGTGCGCCAGATCGCCCACTCTCTCGATCGGCGCCCCGGTGGCGACCAGCTCGTTCTCCGCGTGCCGCGCCACCTCGACCCCGGCGGCGCGCAGCCGCGCGGCCAGCTCCCTGACGTGCGGCGTGCGGACGACCACGGCCGTCAGCGAGCTGCCCGCGATGACCTCCGCCAGCGGGGCGTCCATGAGCAGCCGCCCCTTCCCGATCACCACCAAGTGGTCGGCGGTCAGCTGCATCTCGCTCATGAGGTGGCTGGAGACGAACACGGTGCGGCCCTCGGCGGCCAGGGACCTCATGAGGCCGCGTACCCAGCGCACCCCGTCGGGGTCCAGCCCGTTGACGGGCTCGTCGAACATCAGCACCTCGGGGTCGCCCAGCAGCGCCGCCGCGATCCCGAGCCGCTGGCTCATGCCGAGCGACAGCGTCCCGGCCCGCTTGCGGGCCGCGCCGGCCATCCCGACGGTCTCCAGCACCTCCGCGACGCGCCGCCGCGGGATGCCGTTGCTGCTCGCCAGGGCCGCCAGGTGCGCGTACCCGCTGCGGCCGGGGTGCAGCGCCCGCGCGTCGAGCAACGCTCCAACCGTGCGCAAGGGGTTCCTGATCTCCCGGTACGGTCTGCCGCCGATCAAGGCGGTGCCCGAGGTGGGGTGGTCGAGCCCGAGCACGAGCCGCATCGTCGTCGATTTGCCGGCCCCGTTCGGCCCGAGGAAACCGGTCACCGTGCCGGGCTTCAACTCCAGCGACAGGTCGTCGACGACGAACCGGTCACCATAGCGTTTGCTCAAACCCTTGAGACTGATCACGCCGTCCCACGCTAGGCAGCCGCCGCCCGGGCCACCATGGGGGCGGACCGCCGACCTCGATGGCGGAAGACCGCAATCGCACGGTGCCGTCCGCCATCGCGCCGGCTCGTCGTACGGGCACGCGGCCCGGCTGGCGGTTCCGCACGGCCGAGGTGGTGGGCGCGCGGGCGCGGCTCGCGGCGCTGCTCGACACCGAAATACGCCGGGCAGTGAATCGTACATTCACCGCTTCCTACGAAAATCCCGGCCGGATCAGAACGTCGGCGGGCGGCGTGGCGACGTTTTTCAGCTGCGGAATGTGGCGGCCGAGACGGAGCGAACTAGCCGGCCGCCCGTGCGGCGACCGCTGCTATTGCCGACATGCGGACGGCGAGTGCCGCCATTGTTGCGAGTGCTGCGACTGCTCGCTCTGACCTGCGCGTTTTCATTGTCCAAAAGGCAATGGACAATGTTCGGACAATGATCGCTTGGCAGCCGCGGCGACGGCGCGCGACAGTGATGGCGGAAGCAAACGAAAACCACCGCCCAGCGAAATGGGGGAAATTCGCATGAGAATTCGCGGGAAAGTCATGCTCGCCGTCGGCGCGATGACCGCCTCGATGTTCGCCACTTCGGCGGCGGCGGCTCCGTCGTTCGCCGTTGCGAATACCGCCGCGAGCACGGCCGTGTCCGCCGCCCCGCAGCAGGCGCTCGACGTCATCCGGGGGAAGACGCGCTGCTTCAGCTACTCCTACGGCGACGACGGCACGACGAGCGTCACCGTCTACTTCCACAACCGCTGCAAGCACTCGAGGGGGATCAAGATCCGGGTCGCGCAGGCGAAGGATGCCTGCATCTGGGTTCGGGGCGGGGACTTCGACAAGAAGAAGTTCAAGGGGGCCCGCCCCACCGTGCAGTCCATCACGGAAGTCTCGCACTGCGGCTGACGTCCTGATTCCCTGTCCCATGCCGGGCCCCGGCCGCGCCGCCGGGGCCCGGCCCCCTTTGGAGGGTTTTGGTAGCCTCCGTGGGATGTCACAGGACGAAGGGGCGGCGTCGCGGCGGGGGCGCAAGCCCATCCGGCCGGATCCGGCGTCCGGCCCGGTCGCGCTGTTCGCACACCACCTCTGGGAGCTCAAGGAGCAGGCGGGCGACCCGTCGTTCGCGGAGATGGCCTCCCGCCTCGGGGCGGCGGCCTCGAAGTCGTCGCTGGCGGCCGCGGCCCGCGGGAGCGCGCTGCCCACCTGGGAGACGACGTGGGAGTTCGTCCGGGTTCTCGCGGTCGACCGGCTGGGCCAGGACCCCGAGGAGATCAGACGCGAATGGCGGGCCCGCTGGGAGCAGGCCGCACACGCCACGGGCGCCGGCACCGAGACCGCGCCCGATGCCGCCCCGCACACCGAGACCGCGCCCCATGCCGCCGCAGACCTCGAGACGGTGGCCGGGCCCACCGAGACCGAGGCACTCATGGTGCAGCATCCCGAATCCCGAGCCCGATCCGCTCCTGCCACATCCCTGATCGCGGCGGTCGTGGCCGGCGCGGCCGGCGTCGGGGCCGCGCTCTTCGCCTGGCTCGCCCCTCCCTCGGGGCAGGCCGAGCCCGCCGCCCGGAGCACCCCGGCGCCATCGGTCTCCTTGTTCGACGACTCCGTCTTCGAAGGGGACGTCACGCATCCGGACGGTACGGTGGTGCGGAAGGGGGCGGAGTTCACCAAGGTCTGGCGGATCAGGAACGCCGGCACCGTCCCCTGGACGAACCGCTATCTCACCCGGCTGAACGACACCCCGTGCAAAGCTCCGAAACGGGTCGAGATCCGCACTGTCCAACCGGGCGAGTCCGTGGAGATCGCGGTACGCGTCCGCGCCGCCGACTCCCCCGCCCGATGCAAGATTTATTGGAAGATGACCGACAAGTCAGGAGCCGAGTTGCTCGCCGCCAAGAAACCGATCTTCCTGGACGTGGTCGTCGCCTGACGGTCAGGATTGGTGCGCGTTCATCCACTCAGGGGTCGCTCGGAGCAGCTCGTCCAGGTCCTCGAGGAGCTCCTCCTCGAGGTTCCCCGTCCGCGCCAGCTCCTCCACCCGCTGGCACAACGCCGCCTCCCGCCCGGCCCCGACGGTGGCGCAACTCCCCTTGAGCCGGTGCGCCAGCGCCGCCACCTCGGGCAGATCGCCGTCCCGCGCCGCCCGGAGCAGATCCTCGAACGTCTGCCGCGCGGTCGCCAGGTACGCCTGCGCGACATCCGCCACCGCCTCCGCCGACAGGCCCGCCAGCTCGGGCGGAAGGCCGGCGTATGACGCCCACTCCGGAATCCTGGCGAGCACGCGCGGCCAGTCCACCGGCTTGGCCAGATGGTCGTCCATGCCTGCTTCCAGGCACCGGATCCGGTCGTCCGGCATGGCCGCCGCGGTCATCGCGATGATCGGGGTACGCGTCTCCTCGCGGCTCCTGATCTCCTCGGTCGCGGCCAGGCCGTCGAGCACGGGCAGCTGGCAGTCCATGAACACCAGGTCGTACCCGCCGGCCAGCACGGCACGCACGGCCTGCTCGCCGTCCTCGACGGTCTCGACCTCGTGCCCGGCCTGCCGCAGGACGAGCATCGCCACCTGGCGGCTGACCTCGTCGTCCTCGGCCACGAGGATGCGCACGCCCCCGGAGGCGCCCGTGGTGACCGGTGTGCCCTCGCGTGGCTCCCCGGGGCATTCCACGGTGCCCAGGGCGTTCTCCACGGCGGCGAGCAGGCGGCGCCGGCTGAGCGGCCGGGTGATCGACTGCACGGCCCGGTCCCCGGCCGCCGGCCAGGCGAACCGGGCCCGGCCCGGCGTGACGACCACGACGACGCTGGTGGCCTGCAGGAGCGGGTCGTTGAGGATGGCGTGCGCGAGCGTCTGGCCCTCCTGGGCAGCGCCGAGCTCCCCAGGGCCGAGCTCCCCTGAGCCGAGGTCGAGCGCCACCACGGCCAGCTCGTACGGGCTCCCGCCCGCCGCCGCGTCGTGCAGCCGGGCCAGGGCGGACCGGGCGTCCCTGGTCTCCTCCACGGAGAGCCCCGCGTCGGACAGGTACCGTCCGGCCAGCGCCCGGTCCTCAGGGCGCGGGTCGGCGACCAGCGCGCGCCGCCCCTCCAGCGCCCCGGCCCCCGGCTCCGACCACGTCAGGACGTCCACCGGCAGCCGCACCCAGAACCGGCTGCCCACCCCCTCCACGCTGTCGAGCCCGATCTCCCCGCCCATGAGCTCGGTGAGCTGCCTGGCGATGGCCAGGCCCAGGCCGCTCCCGCCGGTCCGGCGCGTGATGGGCGAGTCGACCTGGCGGAAGACGCCGAAGACGCGCTCCCGGTCGTCGGGGCCGACGCCGATGCCGGTGTCGGAGACGGCGAACCCGAGCACCACCCGCGAGCTGCCCGGCTCCCCCTCGTGCAGCGTGACGTGCAGGTCGACCCCGCCTTGGACGGTGAACTTGAGCGCGTTGCCGACGAGGTTCGTGAGGATCTGCCGCAGCCGCGCCGGGTCGCCCGCCACCTGCCGCGGCACGTGCTCGTCGAGCCGGAGCGTGAGCCAGAGGCCCTGCTCGTAGGCGAGGGGCGCGAGCGGCGCCACCACTTCGTCGCACAGGCGCGGCAGGTCGAACGGCGCCGCCTCGACCTGCAGGTGACCCGCCTCGATCCTGGACAGGTCGAGGAAGTCGTCGAGCAGGCGCAGCACGTTCTGGGCCGACTCCTGGCCGGTGGTGGCGTAGTAGCGCTGCTCGTCGTCGAGCCGGGTGCCCATGAGCAGGGAGTTCATGCCGAGCACGCCGTTGATCGGGGTGCGGATCTCGTGGCTGATCTTGGCCAGGAACTCGGACTTGGCGCTGGAGGCCTGGACCGCCTCGTCCCTGGCGTCGGCGAGCTCGGCCGCGTATCTGGCGAGCGTGGCCTGCGCCCGGCGGCGGCCGCGCGTGGTGTGGATCTGGATGCCCAGGCCGATGAGGATGAGCAGCGCGAGCAGGGCCGCGACGGTCATCACGTTGCCGCGCAGCTGCTCGGCGGAGGCCAGTGCCTCGGCGGCGGAGACCTCGGCGGTCACCGTCCAGCCGACGCCGGGGATGGGCTCGGAGGCCGAGAACACCGGGCCGTCGATGCCGCGGAAGGTGCCGCTCCAGGTGCGCCTGGCCAGCGCCGCGTCCACCCGCGGGTCCTCGCGCAGGGACGTGAGCGCGTACAGCGTCCTGCTGGGGTCGGCGACGAGCACCCCGGCCTGGTCGGTGATCAGCAGCTGGATGTCCTGCGCCTCGGCGGCGTCCTTGGCGAACCGCTGGATCGCGTCCAGGCTGTAGACCACGGTGAGGATGCCGAGCATGCGCTTGCCGTCGGCGCTCGGGATCGGCACGGCCACGGCGACGGCTCTGGACAGGTCGCGCATCGTGGGCGTGTACGCCTGCGAGACGTACGCCTGGCGCTGGTCGCGCACCGCGTTGTACCAGTCGGTGTTGCCGATGTCCTGGGGCAGCGCGCTCTGCGGCTCGGCGCCCAGCATGTCGCCCTCGGGCGAGATGAGGATCAGGCCGCTGACGCCGTCACGCATCTGCTTCAGCTCGCCGAGGTAGCCCCGCAGGGTGGCGGTAGTGGTGTTTCCGACCGCGTCACGTACCCGGGGTTGCTGGGCGAAGGCGGTGACGAGCTGCTTGAGCGAGCTCATCTGCTGCTCCACCACGACCCGGCTGACTGACGCGGTGGTCTTGACGCGGTCGGTGACCTCGTCGCGTACCGCCTGCTCGGTCAGGGAGACGCTGGAGGCGGTCAGCAGCGCCAGAGGCAGCAGCCCGAGCAGCGTCCACAGAGCCGTCACCGCGAGCAGCCATCTCACCGGCGTCCGTCTCCCTGTCGTTCGAACCTGTCACCCGGCTACAGAGTAGGAGGGATCGGGCGCTCATGGGAGGATCGCCGTGAGCAGAATGCGCTAAAGTCGATCTTATTTAACAAAAGCCTCCTAAGCTGCTCAGAACCGCTATCAGAAGAAGCGAGGAGCGTGGCGATGCCTGTATCCAGGGACATCACCGTTCTCATCGTGGACGACGACCCGGTCGTGACCGCCGCGCTCCAGGCGCAGGTGAACCGGGTCCTCGGGTTCAGGGTGGTGGGGATCGCGCACAGCGGGCACGCGGCGCTGGCGGCCGCGAGCCGGTTCGCGCCGCGACTGGTCCTGCTGGACCTGCACCTGCCGGATCTGCCCGGGCTGGAGGTGGCGCACCGGCTGCGCCGGCCCGATCAGCCGCCGGCCGACATCATCGTGATCTCCGGCCGCAAGGAGTCGGCGACGGTACGCGCCGCCATCCAGCGCGGCGCCCTCTACTACCTGGTCAAGCCGACCAGGGCGGGCACGCTGGAGCAGACGCTGCTGCGGTACGCGGCGACCGCCGAGCAGCTGGAGTCCGGCGGCCGGTTCACCGAGCAGCAGGAGATCGACCGGATCTTCCGCCTGCTCCACATCGACCACGCGGACCGGCCGAAGAGCATCTCCGCGGCCACCGAGCAGGCAGTGCTGGACGCGCTGGCCGAGGTCGAGGAGGACGTGTCGGCGCACGAGCTGGCCGCCTCGATCGGCGTCAGCCGCGCCACGGCCCGCCGTTACCTGGAGCATCTGGCCGACCGCGGCCTGGTGGAGGCCCGGCCGAAGTACGGGCCGACCGGCCGCCCGCAGCACCGGTACCGGTCGCGGTGACCAGGCTCAGGGCCCTGCTCGCCGTCCTGCTGTGCCTGCTGCCCGCGGGATGCGCGAGCGCGGCGGCGTTCCCCGAGGGCTCGACCATGGCGCGCATCAGGGACCGCGGCGTGCTCATCGTGGGCATCAAGTTCGACCAGCCGATGTTCGGCTACAAGGACCCGGCGACCGGCCGGATCACCGGGTTCGACGCGGAGATGGCCCGGCTCGTGGCCAAGGACCTGACCGGCAGCGAGCGCAACATCCGCTTCGTCGAGACCGTCTCGCGCGAGCGGGAGAACTTCATCGCCCAGCAGGTCGTGGACCTCGTCATCGCCACGTACTCGATCACCCCGGCCCGCTCCCAGCTGGTGACCTTCACCGATCCCTACTACTACGCCTGGCAAGACCTGCTGGTCAGGGCCGCCGACACCCGCATCGGCGGCGTGTCCCACCTCGCCGGCAAGACGGTGTGCACGGCCAAGGGCTCCACATCGGTCGAGCGGCTGCGCAACGAGGTGTCCGGCGCGATCCCGGCGGTCGTGGACGGCTACAGCGAGTGCGTGCCGGCCCTGCTGGAAGGCCACGTGGACGCGATCACCACCGACGACACCATCCTGCTCGGCCTGCAGGCCCAGCATCCGAACGCGCTGCGGCTGGTCGGCGAGCCGTTCGCGCGGGAACCGTACGGGATGGGCGTGCGCAAGCACGACACGGTCTTCCGCGACTACCTCAACGGGCTGATCGCCCGCTGGCTGGCCGACGGCCAGTGGGACCGGGCCTTCCGGGACACCATCGGCATCTCCGGGGCGATGCCCGAGCAGTCCAAACCTGCTCACCGCTGACCAGAATCGCTAATTTCTGAGCAGAACGATCACAAGCCTTTTCACGGAACATGCGGCTCCTACGGTTACGCCAACGCTGACCGACAGCAAGGAGCGTGACGCATGAGCCAGGCGGACCTCATCGTCCTGGACCAGGTCAACAAGCGCTACGGCGAGCACCACGTGCTCAGGGACGTGAACCTGACCGTCCGGCGGGGCGAGGTCGTCGTGATCATCGGCCCGTCGGGGGCGGGCAAGTCGACCCTGTGCCGCGCGATCAACCGGCTGGAGACCATCGACTCCGGCACGATCACCGTGGACGGCACGCCGCTGCCGGCCGAGGGCAAGGCGCTGGCCCGGCTGCGGGCCGAGGTGGGCATGGTCTTCCAGTCGTTCAACCTCTTCGCGCACAAGACCGTCCTGGACAACGTCGTCCTCGGCCAGGTCCACGTGCTGAAGAAGCCCAAGGACGCGGCCGTGCGCAAAGCCCGCGAGCTGCTCGACCGGGTCGGCATCGGCGGCCAGGCGGCCAAGTTCCCCGCGCAGTTGTCCGGCGGGCAGCAGCAGCGGGTGGCGATCGCCCGCGCGCTGGCCATGGAGCCGAAGGTGATCCTGTTCGACGAGCCGACGTCGGCGCTCGACCCGGAGATGGTCAACGAGGTGCTCGAGGTGATGACCTCGCTCGCCCGCGAGGGCATGACCATGGTCGTCGTCACCCACGAGATGGGCTTCGCCCGGCGGGCCGCCGACCGGGTCGTCTTCATGGCCGACGGCGAGATCGTCGAGCAGGACACCCCCGACGGCTTCTTCGGCGCGCCGAGCACCGAGCGCGCCCAGTCCTTCCTCGCCAAGATCCTCACTCACTAAGGAGCCCCCCGTGTTTGGAAGATCCCTTTACGCCGGTTTCGCCGTCATGGTCCTGGCCACCGCCTGTGGTGGCGGGTCGGAGTCGTACGCCTCCATCGTGGACAAGGCCAAGAACGACAAGAAGCTGGTCATCGGGGTGAAGGCGGACCAGCCGGGTCTGGGGTTGCGCACGCCGGACGGCGCGTTCGCCGGGTTCGACGTCGAGGTCGCCAAGTACGTGGCCAAGGAGCTGGGCGTCGACCCCGCGAACATCACGTTCAAGGAGACCGTGTCCGCGAACCGGGAGGCGTTCATCGAGCAGGGCCAGGTGGACATGGTCGTGGCGACGTACTCGATCACCGACGCCCGCAAGCAGAAGGTGTCCTTCGCCGGGCCGTACTTCGTGGCCGGGCAGGACCTGCTCGTCCGGGCGGACGACGCGGCGCTGACCGGCCCCGAGGCGCTCAACGGTAAGAAGCTCTGCTCGGTCGCCGGCTCGACCCCGGCGCAGAAGGTCAAGACGGAGTACGCCAAGCAGGTGCAGCTGCAGGAGGAGCGGACGTACTCGGCGTGCGTCGACCGGGTCCTCGGCGGCCAGCTCGACGCCCTCACCACCGACAACGTGATCCTGGCCGGCTACGCCGCGCAGCACGCGGGCAAGCTGAAGGTGGTCGGCAAGCCGTTCAGCACCGAGAAGTACGGCATCGGGCTGAAGAAGGACGACACCGCCGGCCGCAAGGCGGTCAACGACGCGCTGCAGAAGATGTTCTCCGACGGCAGCTGGACGAAGGCACTGCAGGCCAGCGTGGGCGCCTCCGGCTTCGCCGTGCCGCAGGCCCCGCAGCTGGAGCGGTACTGATCCATGGAAGCGCTGCTGTTCGAACGTGACACCATCCTGGTCGCGTTCTGGATGACGGTACGGCTGACGGCGGTCAGCGCGCTCGGCTCCCTGGTGCTGGGGACCGTGCTGGCCGCCATGCGGGTCGCCCCGCTGGCCTCCCTGCGCGGGGCGGCGAACGTCTACGTGTCGGTGGCCCGCAACACGCCGCTCACGCTGGTGCTGCTGTTCACCGGCCTCGGCATCGGCGCCAACCTCGGCGTCGAGCTGTCCGACGACATCGCGACCAACAACTTCTGGCTCGCGGTCATCGGGCTGACCGCCTACACCTCGGCGTTCGTCTGCGAGGCGCTGCGCTCCGGGCTCAACACGGTGCCGGTCGGGCAGGCCGAGGCGGCCCGGTCGCTGGGGCTGGGCTTCGTCAAGACGCTGCGGCTGATCACGTTGCCGCAGGCGTTCCGCGCGGTCGTGGCGCCGCTGGGCAGCATCCTCATCGCGCTGACCAAGAACACCACGATCGCGCTGGTGGTCGGCGTGAGCGAGGCGTCGGTCCGGATGCGCGAGATGATCGAGACGTACGGGGACCAGGTGATCGAGATCTTCCTCGGCTTCGCGGCCGGGTTCGTGCTGCTGTGCCTGCCGATGGGGCTGCTGTTCGGCTGGCTGTCGAAGCGGATGGCGGTGGCCCGATGAGCTACGCCAACCTGTACGAGGCGCCGGGGCCGCGCGGTATCCGCCGCAACCGGGTGCTGGCGGCGGTCGTCGCGCTCGCGCTGCTGGCGATCGCGTACGTCGTGTACGTGCGCTTCGACCAGAAGGAGCAGTGGGCGGCGGAGAAGTGGCTGCCGCTGCTGCGGGGGGACGTGTGGGCCACGTTCATCCTGCCCGGCCTGGCCGGGACGCTGGGCGCGGCCGTGGCGGGGGTGGTGCTGGCCGGGCTCTTCGGGCTGGTGTTCGCGACCGCCCGCATGTCCGACCATCGGTGGATCCGGGTGCCGGCGGCCATGGTGGTGGAGTTCTTCCGGGCCGTCCCGCTGCTGCTGCTGATCTTCTTCGCCTTCTTCGGCTCGTTCGTGCTCATCGGCGTGAACATCTCCGCCTTCGCCGCGGTCGTCTTCGGGCTCACCCTCTACAACGGGTCCGTGATCGCGGAGATCATCCGGGCCGGGGTGCAGAGCCTGCCGAAGGGGCAGCGGGAGGCGGCGTACGCGGTGGGCATGCGCAAGGGGCAGGTCATGCGCCTCGTGCTGCTGCCGCAGGCAGTGCGGGCGATGATGCCCGCCCTGGTCAGCCAGTTCATCGTGCTGTTGAAGGACTCGGCGCTCGGGCTCATCGTCGGCTACGACGAGCTGGTCGACCGTGGACTGAACGGGATCGCGGCCAACTTCTCCAACGTCATCCCGGCGGCGATCCTCATCGCGGCCATCTTCATCCTGATCAACCTGTCCCTGGACCGCCTGGCCCACCGGCTGGGCGCGGCGTGACCGACGATCTCCGTTTCGCGGTGCGTGTCCTGGGCGGCGGGCGGAAAGCACGAGGTCATGGCCCGGAACGTGCTCGACGACCCGCTGCTGAACAAGGGCACCGCCTTCACGCTCGATGAGCGGGCGCGGCTGGGCCTGGACGGGCTGCTCCCGCCGGCGGTCGAGACGCTGGACGAGCAGGCGGCCCGCGCGTACGGGCAGTTCCGGCGCCAGCCGACGGACCTGGCCAAGAACGTCTTCCTCGGCGCGCTGCAGGACCGCAACGAGGTGCTGTTCCACCGCCTGCTGGCCGACCACATGCGCGAGATGCTGCCGATCGTCTACGACCCCACGGTGGCCGAGGCGATCAAGAACTACAGTCACGAGTACCGCCGCCCCCGGGGCGTCTACCTGTCCATCGACGACATCGACGGCATCGAGCGCGCCCTGGGCAACGCCGGCCTGGGGCGTGGGGACGTGGACCTGATCGTGGCCTCCGACGCCGAGCAGATCCTCGGCATCGGGGACTGGGGTGTCGGCGGCGGCGCCGGCATCGCCGCCGGCAAGCTGGCGGTCTACACCGCGGCCGCCGGGATCGACCCGGCCCGGGTCATCCCGGTCGCGCTGGACGTGGGCACCGACAACGAGGCGCTGCTCAACGACCGCCTCTACGTCGGGCTGCGGCACGCGCGGGTGCGCGGCGAGCGGTACGACGCGTTCATCGACGCCTACGTGTCCGCGGCCACGCGACTCTTCCCCGAGGCCATGCTGCACTTCGAGGACTTCGGCCCGGGCAACGCCCGCCGCATCCTGGAGAAGTACACCGGCCGCGTCCCCGCCTTCAACGACGACATGCAGGGCACCGGCGCCATCGTGCTGGCCGCCGTGCTCGCCGCCGTCCGCATTTCCGGCACGCCGCTGCGCGAGCAGCGGATCGTGGTCTTCGGCGCGGGCACGGCCGGCATCGGCATCGCGGACCAGCTACGTGACGCGATGGTTCGCGACGGCCTGGACCGGGAGCCGGCCACCCGCCGGATCTGGGCGGTCGACCAGCAGGGCCTGCTCTGCGATGACATGCCGGACCTGCGGGACTTCCAGCGGCCCTACGCCCGCCCGGGCGACGAGGTCGCCGGCTGGGCCATGGGCGGGTCGGGCGTCGGGCTCGCGGAGGTGGTCCGCCGGGTCCGGCCCACGGTGCTGCTGGGCACCTCCACCGCGGGCGGGGCGTTCACCGAGGAGATCGTCAAGGCCATGGCGGCGGAGGTGGACCGGCCGGTCATCCTGCCGATCTCCAACCCCACCGAGCGGATGGAGGCCCGGCCGGACGACGTGATCCGCTGGACGGACGGCAGAGCCCTGGTCGCGACCGGCGTCCCGGCCGATCCCGTCGAGCACGACGGCGTCACGCATGTCATAGGCCAGGCCAACAACGCGATGGTGTATCCCGGGCTGGGGCTCGGCACGGTGGTGTCGCGGGCGCGGCGGATCAGCGACGGCATGCTGCAGGCCGCCGCCGAGGCGGTCGCCGGGATGGTGGACGTCGCGACGCCCGGGGCCTCGCTGCTGCCCGAGGTGGAGAACCTGCGGATCGTGTCGGCCACGGTCGCGGTCGCCGTGGCGCGGCGGGCGGCCGAGGAGGGCCTGGCCCGGGTCGAGCTGGGCAATCCTGTGCAGCAGGTGCAGGACGCGATGTGGGAGCCCGCGTACCGGCCTGCCGACGGCCGCTGACCCGGGACCGCCCGCACCGTGCCGGGCGGTGAGAATGATCCCATGGCGCTCACCCCCGGCCCTCTCGCCGGCACTCCTGGCCCCTTTTCCGGTCGTCACATCGCCGGCCTCGCTCAAGACCTCCGTCGCGGGCACGCCACGTCGGCCGAGTTGGCCGAGCAGGCGCTCGACGCGATCGCCGCGCTCGGCCCGGAGCTCAACGCGTTCGTCACGGTGGACGCCGCCGGTGCGCGGGCGGCCGCGCGGCGCGCGGACGCGGAGCTGGCGGCGGGCACGGATCGAGGGCCGTTGCACGGCATTCCGGTCGCGGTGAAGGACCTCATCATGATCGCCGGGCTGCGGGTGACGATGGGGTCGCGTCATTTCGCCGGCCACGTCCCGGAAGCCGACGCCGCATGTGTGGCCAGGCTGCGCCGGGCGGGCGCCGTCATCGTGGGCACGACCACGACCCACGAGTTCGCGTACGGCCCGACAGGCGACCGCTCGGCGTCCGGGCCCGCGCACAACCCGTGGGATCCCAGCCGTATGACCGGCGGCTCCAGCGCCGGCAGCGGGGCGGCCGTCGCGGCCGGCCTGGTCCCGCTCGCGCTCGGCACGGACACGGGCGGCTCGGTCCGCATCCCGGCGGCGCTGTGCGGCGTGGCGGGCTTCAAACCCGCGTACGACGCGATACCGGCGGACGGCGTGTTCCCGTTGTCGCGGACCCTCGACCACGTCGGCGTCCTGGCGGGGACCGCGGAAGACTGTCTCCTCGCCTCCACCTGCCTGACCGAGCCGACCGGCCGAAAGCACGCCACCCCGCCCACGGGCGGGGCGGACCGGCCCGACGTCGTGGGCCCGGTCCGGGTGGCGTGGCTCGATCCCGCCGGGCTGTTCGACGGGGATCCGCGCGTGGTGCGGGCGGTGCGGGCGGCGGCCGGGCCGCTGGAGGAGGTCCGCCTGCCGCCGGGCCTGGCGGACGCCCTGCGGGACACGTACACCGTGATCCAGAGCTGTGAGACGGCGGCCGTGCACGCCGACCGGCTGGCCGGCGCGCCCGAGCTGTTCGACCCCGAGGTGCTCGAGCGGCTGCGCGTGGCCATGGAGGTCCCCGGCTGGCGGTACATACGTGCCATGGACGGGCGGGCGAGGCTCGCCGAGGCCGCAGGAGCGCTCTTCGACCGCCACGACGTGCTGGCCCTTCCCACCGTGCCGATCATCGCCCCGCCGCTCGGCGTGCGCGAGACCGAGATCGGCGGCAGACCGGCCGCCGTCCGCGCCGCCTTGCTGGCGCTGACCAGCCCGTGGAACGTGCTGGGCAGGCCCGCGCTGACCGTCCCTGCCGGGACGGTGGACGGCCTGCCGGTCGGCCTCCAGCTCGTCGGCCGCCCCGGCCACGAGGCCTTGATCTTCGAGGCCGCCCGCACGCTCGGGCGGCACGCGGGCGCGCGGAGCTGAAGCCGCCGGGGTCAGCGGGTGGCGGCCGCCTCCGCGTGGACCAGGCGCATGCCGTCAGGCAACCCGCTGACCGTGGCTGAGCCGTCGTGGGCGACGTTCACCTCCACCTCGTGCTCTCCCACTCGTAACCCGCCGACGGTCAGCGCGCCCAGGGCCGCGCCGGACAGCGGGCGCAGCAGCACCCGTTCCTCCGGCACGTCGGGGTACAGGCCGAGCGCCGCGTGAGCGATGGTGAGCGCGGCGGCGGCCGACCAGGCCTGCGGGCGGCAGGCGGCGGGATAGGCCATGGGTCGTCCCACCCGCTCGCGGGCGTCGCCCGCATACAGTTCCGGCAGCCGGTAGCCGAAGGACTCGGCGGCGGCGAGCAGCCCTTCGGCGAGCGCGGCCGCCTCGGCGTCGAACCCTTCGCGGGCCAGGCCGGCGAGCACGATGGCCGTGTCGTGCGGCCAGATCGACCCGCAGTGGTACGACAACGGGCTGAACCCGCCGTCCCCGGACGACATCGTGCGCAGCCCGAAGCCCTCCGCCATGCCGGGCGCCGTCAGCAGCGCGGCGATCTCGGCCGATTCCTTGCGCGACAGCAGCCCGGTGCCCAGGAGGTGGCCGATGTTGCTGGTGAGGGCGTCCACCGGCCGCTTGTCCCGGTCCAGCGCCAGCGCGGGGAAGCGCCCCTGCGCGCCGTCCACCCAGAAGGCGGCGCGGAACCGCTCGGCCAGGGTCTCGGCGTACTCGCGCCACCGGGCGGCGCCGGGCATGCCGAAGGCGTCCAGGAGGGCGGCCCCGTCCAGGGCGGCCCGGTGGGCGTACCCCTGCACCTCGGCCAGGGCGATCGGCGGCTCGGCCTGGCCGCCGTGGTGGAAGCGCACCGCGTCACCCGAGTCCTTCCAGCCCTGGTTGGCCAGGCCGCGGCCGCCGACGTCGATGTACTCGACGAATCCGTCGCCGTCGGGGTCGGCGTGCTCGGCGAGCCAGCCCAGGGCGGCTTGCAGCGCCGGCAGCAGCGCCTGGACTTCCGCGTGCGGCATGCCCCAGCGCCAGGCGTCGTGCAGGAGGCTGATCCACAGCGGGGTGGCGTCGATGGTGCCGTAGTAGGCGGCGGGCAGGCGGCGGTCCTGCTCCCCCAGCGTGAACGCGTTCCGCCGTAATTCGTGCATGATCTTCCCTGGTGCCTCGCCGGTGTGCGGGTCCAGGCGCTCGCCCTGGCGGCGGGCCAGCACGCGCAGGGTGCCGGCGGCCAGCCGGGTGCCGAGCGGGAGCAACATCCGGGCGGCCCAGATGCTGTCCCTGCCGAACAAGGTCAGGAACCACGGCACGCCCGCGCCGAGGAAGGTGTCGCCGGGCGCGGCCGGCTCGGCCAGGCGTAACGAGCGCAGGTCCGCCAGCGCCTGGTCGAGGAGCCGCGCGATGCGGCGATCGTCGGCGGTGACGCGCGGCTCGCTCCACTCGAGCGGCCCGGTGGCGGGCACGACGACGGCGGCGGCGTCGTGCACGGCCAGGCTCCAGCTCAGCGTGGTACGTCCGCGCGGCGGCAGCGTGACCTCCCACGTCAGGCACGCCCGCGCACCCGCCCTGGTCCCTGCCCCGTGGCCGGTGACGGTGACCTGCGTCCCCTCCGACCGCCACGACAGTCTTCCCTCCCCGGCCAGGGCTGCGACCGCGGTCGGGCCGGTCGTGGCAGGCGGGCGTGGGGCGGCGGGCAGGACGGCGGTGCGGCCCGACTTGACGTCGTCGATGGCGGCGAAGTCGCAGGCCAGCTCGACGGTCACGGTGGCCGTCACCGGCCCTGACGCGGTGGAGACGATCTCTATGTGCTCGTCCATCCCGTACGGGCCGAGCTCGCGCATGCGGTCCAGCCGTACCGTGGGGTCGGCCGTGGGGTCGCCGAGCCACCTGGCCAGTGACACGAACCTCGTCCGCCCGGCGCCGGCGAAGGCATGCCCGACGGCCTCCGGTTCCCTCCCGTCGACGAGGAGGCGGGCGAGCGACAGCACCCGGCGGTCGGCGCGGAAGAGCCCCTGCACGCCGGCCTGGCGGATCTGCCCGTCGGGGCCGCTGAGCGCGCTCGCCGGCGCCATCACCGTACTGACCAGGTCGTGGAGCAGCGGCTGGAGCACGAGGACTTCCCCTCTTGACAGAAGCGGGTCGGCGATGGAAATTTCGTGCAATCGGCAAATTTGAACGAACAAATCATGCCTCACCGGCACCGATCTGCCGCTGTGGCTGGGCAACTCCGTGCTGGTGACGCTCGTCGTCACGGCGGGGCGGGGTGCTGCTGGACTCCATGGCGGGGTACGCGCCGGCCCGGCTGCGGTTCGGGGGGCGGCGGGCGCTGTTCTCCGCGATCGTGGCGATCATGGCGGTGCCCGGGGTGGTGCTGTTCATCCCGAAGTTCCTGGTGCTGAACCAGCTCGGCCTGTACGACAACTACACCGCGCTCATCCTGCCGGTGATCGCGGACGCGGCCGGTGTGTTCATCATGAAGCAGTTCTTCCAGTCGATCCCCCCGACCGTGGAGGAGGCGGCCCGGGTGGACGGGGCCGGAGTGTTCCGCACGTTCTGGTCCGTGGTGCTGCCGATGGCCAGGCCCGCGCTGATCACGCTCACCATCATCTCCTTCCAGGGCGTCGCGGTGCAGAGCCTGGAGTTGTTCACGTTGCCGCGCGGGCTGGCCGACCTGGTGAGCGGGTCACGGGGCAAGGGCACCCAGTACCCGCTCAAGCTGGGCGCGGCCGTCCTGGCCACGATCCCGGTGGCGGTCGTCTTCGTGGTGTTCCAGCGTTACTTCGTCCGCGGCGCCAACGAGGGCGCCGACAAGGGGTGACCCCCGCGCCTAGGTGGCCCAGGGCGTGTTCAGCAGCGGTGTCAAAGGTCACCCGCATTCGACTGACCTCAGCCCGCTGCCGGCAGCGGTCTGATCTGTTCATGTCGTGAACCGTTCCCGTGACCCATCTCTTGCCGTTGCAGTCGTCACAGATTTTGTAGGTCAACCTTCCCCCAGAGGTGTACCCGCCGCGCGGGTCTCAGCGCGACGACTCACCGCACCCCATACGCGGCCTTCCCGCCTGGTCCCGTAGCGCTCTGCTTGTGGGTACGCAGATCCGTGCACGTGCTTTGAGCCTGCTGACAAAGGATCTGGGCGCCGAGGCCAGGGGCTGGCTCTGAAACTGTACCGGCTGACCGGTATAGTTTTGGGCATGCCACGACCAAGCTCAAAGGACCGTCTCCTCGACGCCGCCGCTGACGTGCTGCTGTCGCAGGGAGGTGAGTCGCTCACCCTCGAAGCCGTCGCCAAGCGGGCCGGAGTCTCCAAGGGCGGACTGTTCTACCACTTCCCCACCAAACAGGCCCTGGTCGGCGCCATGGTCGATCGGCTGACCAAGGCCTTCGAGGACGCGCTCGCTCAGGCGGGCACCCACCCGGGCGACTTCTTGCGCGCCTATGTCGAGGCGACCATCCCCGAGCGGCACACCACCGCCACGGCGCCTGCCGACCGGGTCACCGCTGCGCTGCTTGCCGTGATACTCGTCGACCCGGCGGAGCTCGAGCCGTTGCGTAAGCGGTTCGCCGCCTGGCAGGCCAGGCTCGCCGACGACGGTATCGACCCCGCAGCGGCGACAGCCGTACGGCTGGCCGTGGACGGGTGGTGGGCGGCCAGGCTGCTTGGGCTCGGCTCTCCCGGACCTGAGCTGCATGACGGGACCCGCCGCTACCTGATGGAGGCCATCGACCGTGCTGCGCGCGACTAAGGGCCTGATGCTCGTCACGGATGTCGGCTTCGTGGTCTATTTCGCCGTCACCGGTCTCGGGCTGATCCCGCTGGAATGGGCGTTCGCTGACTACGCCAACCCGCTGATGGTCGACTGGAACTGGTCGTTCCTCTGGATCGACCTGCTGGCCAGCTTCACCGGGCTGACCAGCCTGTGGCTCCTGCGCCGCGGCAGGGCGAGCGGTCCGTCACTGATGCTGGTCTCGCTCGTGCTGACCATGGCCTCGGGGCTCATGGCGATCGCCTTCTGGACGTTGCGGGGAGACTTCTCACTCGCCTGGTGGATACCGAACCTCTACCTCATGCTCTTCCCCGTTCCCGGGATCATCTGTCTGACGAGCCAACCCGTCGGGAGTCGCACATGATCGCGACCCGACGTCGCTTCCCACCCTGGCCAGCCCTCTACAGCCCCGTTCCCACGAGCACTTAAGCCTTTGTCAGCAGGGTATGGACTGCTTGTCATATTCGCTATGGAAACCTAAGTGTCTGCCCTGATCTCGTCGTGGCGCTCGTCGGGTTGGTGGCGACGGCCAGGCACCGGACAGGGTCATTTGCCCGGGCCGGTATGCGTCGGTGAGGTGCCCGCCGATCTGGTTGTCCCGTGACGCCGCTGAGCCTTTGGCGCCCTGCGATGTGACGGGCGATGGCCGGTTCTGGCCGGGCCGGTCACGGTGAGGCAGGCATCATGTCGTTCACGTGTTCTACCTGGCCGCCAAACGCAAACACCAGGAGCGGCTGCTGGCCGGTTTCACGCCCGCCGACCCCCGCTTCGCCGAACTGGCCCCGGCGTATGAGGTCATCGGTGTCGAGCATGAGCGGGTCTGCGCGCGCATCCGCAACCTGAACAAGGCGCTGGCCTGGTCGGCGGCCCGCTGGGCACTCGACCACGCCCTCGCCGCCGGGGCGACGGTCATCTACCTGGAGGACCTGGCCACCCTGGAAGCGCGCGGGCGCCGGGGACGGGCGAACGCGCGCCTGTCGGGACAGGTACGCGGGCAGGTCGTGGCGGCGATCCGGCATCTGGCGGCCAAGCACGGCATCGCCGTGGTCACCGTCCCGGCCCGCGGCAACTCCCGATACTGCCCCCGCTGCGGCACCGGCACCTCCATCCAGCGGCATTGCCCGGCCCCGGACCGGCTCACCGAACGGGGCTGGGCGTGGGCGCACTGCCCAGCCTGCGGCCTGTCGTGTGATCGGGACTGGGCGGCGGCCGAACGCATCCTCGCGCGCGGCCTGCTCGGCCAGCAGGCCACCCGCACCGACCGCACCGCCGGCCCCACCCCGAAACGCCACACCCGCACCCCGAAGAACCCTTCGATGGCCTCCAGCCGTGTGCCGGACCGGCGCACGGTGCCCGCCCCACCCCCCAACAGGGGTGGACAGCGTCCGGCGGGCCAAGCACCCCAGACGACCCGCCCACCCGCGGGGCGTACAGGGCTTGCACGCGATCCTCACCACCGGACCGGCTTCCACCGCGTCGCGGCCACCCCCGTACTCCCCCTCGGACAGTACGCAGGCAGCCCGCCACGGCCACGCCCGCCCGATCTGCCCGAAATACTCAGGTCAACACAGAGAATCGCAGACGCTCCTACACCTAGCCGTCGTCGCGGTGGGCCGACTCGGCGATCTGCTTGATCCTTTGCAGCCGGGCGTCCCATCGTGCCGCGACGTCCGCCATCGCCCGGACGGCCTCGTCCAGGCGTTCCGGGCGGACGGTGTAGCGGACCTCGCGGCCGTCCCGCCGTGCTTCGACGAGGCCGGCACGGTCGAGGACCGCCAGGTGCTTGGCGACCGCCTGACGGGTGAAGGGCAGCTCGGCGGCGAGGACGGTGGGGGTCGCCTCGCCGAGCGCGAGCAGGACGTCAAGGAGCCGGCGACGGCTCGGTTCGGTGACCGCCGCCAGGAGCTCCTCGTCATCGGGATTCATCACCGCACTGCTGCCTGGTCTTTCGCCGAAGCGTACGCCACCAGGTCGGCGAGGTGCTTGCTCCAGCCGTGGATGTGCTCCTGGGCGTAGGAGGCCTTGTCCTCCTCGCTCCAGTCCAGGTCGCTGACGCCGGCCTCCGTCACCCGCAACCGGGTGCCCGAGCCCTCCGGGGCGAGCGTGAACTCCACGAGCACGGAGTTGCCCTCGCGTGGCTCGGTGCCGTTCGGATAGGCCCAGCGGAAGGAGAACAGGCGCGGCGGCTCGACGGCCACCACGGTGATCTCGGCGGTGGCCGGTTCGGTGACGGCCTTGGCCGCCCGGTCGGTCCAGGTGAGCGTGCCCTTGCCGCCCTCCCGCACGTCGATGTCCGCGGCGTTGGCGAACCAGCTGCTGATCTGGCCGGGCTCGGTGACCGCGCCCCAGACCACCTCGACCGGCGCCTCGATCAGGATTTCTCGTTCGATGCTCGGAATCATGGCGATTCTCCCGTCTGATGTGCAACCTTTGGTTGCGCGTTCACGCTAGCAAGCGATCCACGAATGCGCAACCTTCGGTTGCACATCGGAGGTGATGCCGCACACGGCGCCCGCCGGCCGTCAGGAGGGCGCGGCCTGGCTCTTGCGGGAGCGATAGTTCGCCACCTTGACCCGGTTGCCGCACTCCTCCATGCCGCACCACTGGCGGTTGCCGCCCCGGGAGCGGTCGATGAAGATGCGCGTGCACTCCTCCAGGGCGCACTCCCGGACACGCAGCTCACCGAACTCGCCGAGCAACTCGGCCGCCGAGCGCGCCACACTGGAGGCGATCGCGCCGGCGTCTCCGGAGCGCACGAGCCCCGCCGGGGTCAGCCTCATCCGCGGCGGCGCCCCGGCGGCCTCCTCGTTGACGACGCGCAGGTCGTCCTCGGGCCAGGGGCGGCCGTCCATGGCCGTCGTCACCAGCCGGTAAACGGCCTCCCGCAGGGTGCGCAGCCGCCGCAGATCCGCGGCGTCGACGGCCGGCGCCTCGCTCATCACCCCCGCCTCGACGGCCCATCGGCCCAGGTCGGCGGGGGTGGCCAGGAGCTCTTCCGGTTCGCTGCGCCGCCACTTGAGCGTCCCCATGAAGTCGAGGGCGAGGTTGCCGCTGACGAAGATGAAGGCCACGACACCATCTTGACAGGTTACAGACGACTGCCGCAATCTTGCGTACACCTACTAAGCCGGTTACAGCCTCGGACGTGCGGGAGCCCCATGTGATCACCAATGACGACTACCTCTACTACGTCGACCGTGCCCTGGACGGGATGGCGGACATCGTCGCCGGTCTCGGCGACGATCTCGCCAACGGCAGACCGCCGCTCCCCGGCGCGAACTCCCCGTACGCGCTGCTCACCCACTGCCTGGGAGTGGTTTCGTACTGGGCGGGGGCGCTCGTGGCCGGACGCGAGGTCGTCCGCGATCGCGAGGCCGAGTTCGCCGCGGCCGGACCCGTCGGCCCGCTGCTGGACCGGGTGGCAGAGGTACGAGCCCGGCTCGCCGAGGACGTACGAGCGGCCGATCCCGCCGCGCGACTCCGCGGCACGCCGCCCGCGGCCTTCCTCGGCCCCGGCCGCGAGTTGACCCAGGGGGCGGCGCTGCTGCACGTCTACGAGGAGCTCGCGCAGCACCACGGCCAGATGGAGATCCTGCGCGACGCCATCCTCGCCGAGCGGGGCACGGCGGTGACGCGGTGAACCGCCCGCCCGCCGACCTGTTCGAGGCCATCGACGTCGAACGGCTGCGCTCCGGCCACGGCGTCAAGTGGGGCTCCCTGCCGCGGGACACCATCGGCGCCTGGGTCGCCGACATGGACTTCGGCGTCCCGCCCGCCGTACGCGAGAGCATCATGGACGTCACGCGGCGTGCGGACTTCGGCTACCCGTACTGGCCGGGTGAGGACCCGGTGATCGAGGCGTTCGAGGAGCGCATGGCCACCCGGCACGGGTGGCGTCCGGAACCCGGGCGGGCGCGGGTGTTCACCGATCTGCTGCAGATCCTCCAGGTCATGGTCGAGTACGCCACGGAGCCGGGTGACGGCGTCGCGATCCACGTCCCCGCGTACCCGCCCTTCCTGGCGAGCATCGCCCGGGCGGGACGGCGCATCGTGCCGCTGCCCATGACGCGCGGCACGACGGGGTGGGACTTCCCGGCCGAAGGGCTCGCCGGGCGCCTGCGCGAGCAGGACTGCCGCATGCTCGTGGTCGTCAATCCGCAGAATCCGACCGGCCGCGTCTTCACGTCGGCCGAACTGCTCGCCCTCGCCGCGGCGGCCGAGGAGCTGGACCTGGTGGTGCTGGCCGACGAGATCCACGCGGACCTGGTGTTCGCCCCGCACCGGCACGTGCCGTTCGCCTCCGTCGGCACGGCCGCCGCGCGGACGGTCACGGCCACCTCGGCGACGAAGGCGTTCAACATCGCCGGGCTCCGCTGCGCCGTCGCGCACATCGGCCCGGACCGGCTGCGCGAGGCGCTGGACAGAGCCCCGCTCGACTTCTTCGGAACGCCGAGCACCCTCAGCCGGGTCGCCACCGTGGCCGCCTGGCGGGGATCCGATGCCTGGCTGACGGCCCTGATGGGCACCCTGGAGCGCAACCGGCGCCTGGTGGAGGAATGGGCGGCGACGTTGTCCTGGGATCCGCGTTACCACTCCCCGCAGGGGACGTACCTGAGCTGGCTCGACTTCACCGGAAGCCCGATCGGGGCCACCACGCCGGCGGGACGGCTCGAACGCCTGGCACGGGTCAAACTCAGCGAAGGGGCCGAGTTCTCCCAGCACACGACGGTTGACACGGCCGCCTTCGCCCGGCTCAACTTCGCCACCAGCACGTCCAACCTCGCGGAGATCCTCGGCCGCCTCCTGGCCGTCCCGTAGCGCCGGACACCACGGTCCCTGAGCCGCTCACCGCGGGCAGGCGCCGCCGTCCAGGCCAAGCACCTGGTTGGTGAGGCAGCCGTTGCGCAGCACGGCCATGGCGGGGTCGGCCACCTCCTCAGACCGCCCGACGCGCCGGTCAGCACGGCCGGCCGGCCATGGAGTTCGGTCATGTCGTCATGACTTTCACTGTGTGCTCATACGTAACTCGCGGTCCACCTGGAGCGTCTACGGTCGCGCCCATGAGAATGCGCAGGTTACTCGCGAGCGTGCTGGCCGGGGTCGTGGCCGGCGGTACGGTCGCCGTTGTGCTGATCCAGACACCACCCGCCACGGCGGAGCGCCGCGGCCAGGCGCCCATCGTGATCGGGCACCGGGGCGCCAGCGCGCACCGGCCCGAGCACACCCTCCTGGCCTACGAGGCGGCCATCGCCATGGGCGCCGACTACATCGAGCCCGACCTCGTCTCCACCAAGGACCACGTGCTGGTGGCCCGGCACGAGAACGAGATCTCCGGCACGACCGACGTGGCCACGCGTCCCGAGTTCGCCGACCGGCGCACCACCAAGCCCATTGACGGGCGTCCGGTCACCGGCTGGTTCACCGAGGACTTCACGCTGGCCGAGCTGAAGACGCTGCGCGCCAAGGAGCGCGTGCCCGACCTGCGGCCCGACAACACGGCGTTCGACGGTCTGGCGGAGATCCCGACGTTCGAGGAGGTCGTGCAGCTCGCACTCAAGCACGGCGTCGGCGTCTACCCCGAGACCAAGCACCCCACCTACTTCGACTCCATCAACCTGTCGCTGGAGGAGCCGCTGCTGGAGGTGCTGAACAAGTACCGGGTGCGCAAGGCGTACATCCAGTCCTTCGAGACCGCGAACCTGCGTGACCTGAGCGGCAAGACGCGGCTGCCGCTGATCCAGCTGATCACGGCCACGGGCGCCCCGTACGATTGGGTGGCCGCCAAGGACCCCCGCACCTACGACGACATGGTCAAGCCGGAGGGCCTGCGCGAGGTGGCCTCCTACGCCGACGGCATCGGTGTGGACACGCGGCGCGTGGTGCCGGTGGACGCCGCGGGCAAGACCCTGCCGCCCACGACGATCGTCGCAGACGCCCACCGCAAGGGGCTGGACGTGCACGTCTGGACCATCCGCAACGAGAACTCCCAGCTCCCGGCCGACTTCCGGATGGGCAACCCGGCCAGCCCCGTGTACGCGCGGGCGACCGGCGACGTGATGGGCTGGCTTTCCAAGCTCCTGGAGCTGGGCATCGACGGCGCGTTCTGCGACGACCCGGGCATGGGCCGGGCCGTGGTGGCCAAGCGCTCCCTCTAGCTCAGGTACGGCGCCAGCGGGACTCGCCGAAGCAGTAGGCGGCGAACAGCAGCAGTCCCAGCGCCACCACCACGAGCAGCCAGGGCCCGGCGGGCGTGTCGGCGAAGCGCCTGAGCGCGGCGTCGATGCCGCCCGCCTTGTCCGGGTCGAACGTGATGGCCGCCTGGCCGACGAGGATCCCGGCCAGCGCGGCGACCGCTCCCCTGGCGACGTATCCGCCGGTCCCGAGCCGGTCCATCGCGGTACGGGCGCGCGGGGACATGCGCCCGAGGTCGAGCTCCTCCCTGAACCCTTTGGTGAGGCCTTGGCGCACCCAGTAGGCGCCGAGCACGATCAGGGCGAGGGCGATGGCGCCCACGACGAGCGGGCCTCCCGGCAGGCCGAGCAGCGCGCCGGTCACGTCCCGGGACTTCTCGTCGTCCGAGGACGCCTTGCCGGAGGTCAGCATGCTGAGCAGGGTGACGACGACGAGGACGTACACCGCGACCCGCGCGACCGCCTCCACCCGCTCGATCGCCTTCCCGCCGCCGAACACCGCCTCCGACGCCTGCCACAGCGCCAGCGCGACGAACCCGGCGGTCATGATCCACAGGAGCACGGCGCCGTAGGGCAGCCCCGCGACCGTGGAGATCGCTCCTGCCTTGTCGGCCTCCTGGGAACTGTCGCCGAGCCCGATCTGTACCGCCACCACGCCGACCAGGGCGTATAACACCCCGCGGCAGGCCAGGCCCACGCGGGTGGCCACGTCCAGCGCCCGGCTGCGGGCGGCCCGCCGGGCCGCGCCCGTCACCTCGTGTCCCGCCCGTTCCGCAGTGTTCACCGCTCCTCCAAGGGTGTCCGGGTACTCCGCAAGTGCCCTGGAAGCGGCCTTCTACGCCTCGCCGCGGCGGCGGTTACAGTGATCCTCGTGACGACCGACCAGCACGGCCTGGCGATGAGCGGGGCGAGCGGCGCCGCGGCCCGGCACTACGATCGGGCGATCGACGCGTTGCTGCACTTCCGGGTGGAGGTCGACGCCGAGGCGAACGCGGCGCTGGAGGAGTCGCCGGACTTCCCGATGGGCAACGTCCTGGCGGCGTACCTGGGTCTGCTGACCACCGAGGTGGAGGACGCGCGCACGGCGAGGGTGCGGTTGGGGGCGTTCCGCCGCAGGATCGACGAGTCGTCGCTGCTGCCGCGCGAGCGCGCGCACCTGGCAGCCGTGCAGGCGCTGCTCGACGGCGACTTCCTGACCTGCGGGGCGCTGCTGGGCGAGATCGCGGTGGCGCATCCGCGTGACGCGCTGGCGCTGGCCGCGGGGCACCAGATCGACTTCTTCACCGGTGACGCCCGCTCGCTCCGCGACCGGATCGGCGGGGCGCTCAGCGCCTGGCGCGAGGACGACCCGCATTTCGGGCACCTGCTGGGCATGTACGCCTTCGGGCTGGAGGAGGCCGGGCACTACGACAGGTCCGAGGAGGTCGGGCTGCGGGCGGTCGAGCTGAACGCGCGCGACGTGTGGGGCATCCACGCTGTGGTCCACACGTACGAGATGCAGGGCAGGTTCGGCGACGGGCTGCGTTACCTCGACGCGCGGCTGCCGGACTGGTCGACCGGGACGTTCTTCAACATCCACACCTGGTGGCACTACTGCCTCTACGCGCTGGAGGCCGGCGACGTGGGGCGGGTGCTGGCGATCTACGACTCGGCGCTGGCCGACGGGCAGTCGTGCATGGAGCTGCTCGACGCGGCCGCCCTGCTGTGGCGGCTCCACCTGGAGGGGTCCGAGCAGCCGGAGCTCGACGAGCGCTGGCGGGCGCTGGCCGACGCGTGGCCGGTGCGGGTGGCCGAGCCGTTCTACGCGTTCAACGACATGCACGCGGTCATGTCGTACGTGGGCGCGGGGCGGATGGGGGACGCGGAGAAGCTGATCGCCTCCCGGGAGGCGTACGTGCTGGAACCGCGGCCCGGGGTGACGAACCGGGACATGACGCTGCGGGTGGGGCTGCCGGTGTGCCGGGCGATCGTGGCGTTCGGGCGGGGCGATTACGCGTCGGTGGTCGATCTGCTGTATCCGATCCGGCATCGGGTCAATGAATTCGGCGGCAGCCATGCGCAGCGGGACGCCGTGCAGAAGACGTTGCTGGAGGCGGCGTTGCGGGCGGGGGCGCGGGACGTGGCGCGGGTGCTGGTGAGCGAGCGGATCGGCGTGCGGCCGTGCAGCCCGTACAACTGGCTGAAGCAGGCGGCGGTGGCCGACGCGCTGGGCGACCGGGCGGCCGCGGCCGCGGCCCGGGTGCGGGCCGATGAGCTCGTACGGGCCTTCTGAGAGGAATGCCGCATCGGGCACGTCGCGTTCCGTGAGAAGATCGAGATCATGATCGGTCTGCTGCCAGGCTCAGGCCGTCGCGATCGCCATGGCGTCGCGACGGCCACCCCCCTGATCCTTGTGCCGCATCCAGGGGTGCCCGCCCGTCCTTCCGTCCAGCCGTTCGTTGCGGCGCCCGGCCGTGGGGCCCGCCGCCCGCGCACCGGCGATCGCGCCGTCCCCGGGTTCACGCGCGCGGGCGCGGGCCTGGTCACATGCTGACCATGCAGAGACGGGAACGCTCCGAGCAAGCTTCGCCGCCCGCCCCCGGCATCACGGGGGCTGGGCAGGTCCCGCCCGCCGGTCCCGATGACAGCGGGGCCGGTCACATCCCGCCATCCGGTCACGGCGTGAGCGGGGCCGGGCACGTCCCGCCATCGGGTCGCGGCGTCAGCGGGGCCGGGCACGTCCCGCCGTCCCCTCCCGGCGTGACGAGCATCGGGCACTTGCCCGGGCTGCGGCCTCGACGGCGTCCCCGGGACGGGGGCGAGGCGGCCGGCGGCGACGTCGACCTGGTCGACGCGCTCGACCCGCTGACCTGGCGCACGGTTGCCGCCTGGCTGCACGACAAGCCCTCCGCGGCCACGCGGCAGGTCGGGCTGCAGGTGCTGGCGTCGTTCCTGCGCTGGCTGCGCGGCACGGACCAAGCGCTCGAACTCCTCGCCGTCACCGGAGCCCATCTCGACACCTACTGCGAGCTCGCCCGCACCGGTGCGCTCACGCGCACGCCGGCCCGCAAGCCGCTGTCGACCAGGACAGTCGCCAGGAAACGTTCCGTCCTGCTGTCCTTCTACGCCTTCGCCTGGCAACACGGCGTGGTCCGGCACAACCAGGTCCCCGGCCCCCTTACGGCCAGGAACCGCCGCATCGCCGGCACACCGCCCCTCACCAGGGAAGAACGCCGGCTGCTGCGCCAGGGCGTCGCCTGCCTGGCCGCCGACGGCCGCACGGCCGAGGCCGCCGCCGTCGCGCTGTTGGAATCCACCGGCGCCGGCGCGGACGCGCTGGCCGGACTGACCCGGCAGGACGTCCACAGCGTGGCCGACGGCGCCGGCAGCCGGCCCGCCGTCATCACGGTGCACCATGGCCGGGACGACGTCGTCGCGTTCCCTGTTCCGCCGCTGGCGCGCCCGCTGCTGCGCGTGTTGTGCGCCAGCCGGCCCGCCGGCGAGCCGCTCATCAGGCGATCCGACGGCCGGCCTGTGGACGTCGACTGGCTCAGTGACGCGCTCACCGACGCGGCCCTCGCCGGCGGCATCGCCGAGCAGCGGGCCCGCGACCTGCACCCGCGCATGCTCCGCGCCGTCACCGTCACCGACCTCCTAGGAGACAGCGGCACCCTCCCACCCCCACGCCCCCACCCCTGACCCGCACCGCCCTCTCCCCGGATCCACCGCTGACGTCCGCCGCCCTCCCCTGTCACCACTGCTGACCTGCGCCGCCCACTCCCTCAGAGTCCACGGCAACCTCCAACGGCCTCTCCGCAAGACCACCCGACCTCCGCCGACACGTTCCCAGCGACCTGCGCCCGTGCGCTGCGGCGACCGGTGATCGGAGGCGGCCCCGGCGGGCGGCCCAGGTGGCATGGCCTCGCGGAGCACGCGACCGCCGCGCCGCCATGCCACCTGGGCGAGCCTGGGACTGTCGGAGGTGACGGGTAATGTGTCGGCACATGGATCGGCAACTCACCTTGATGGTCGTGCACGCCCACCCCGACGACGAATGTCTCGGCACCGGCGGCATCCTGGCCCGCTACACCGAAGAGGGCATCCGCACGGTCCTGGTCACCTGCACCAACGGAGAGCAGGGCGACGACCAGGGCGGCGTCAAGCCGGGCGAGGAAGGCCACGACGACGCCGCTGTCGCCGCGCGCCGGCTCGGCGAGCTTCGCGAGTCGGTCGCCCATCTGGGCATCGACCACTTGGAGCTGCTCGGCTACCGCGACTCCGGCATGGAAGGCTGGGCTGCCAACAGCCACCCGGACGCGTTCGCCAACGTGCCCGTCGAAGTGGCGGCGGGCAGGCTGGCCGCGCTGATGGAGCACTACCGCCCGCAGGTCGTGGTGACCTACGACGAGACGGGCGGCGGCGGTTACGGCCACCCGGACCATGTCCAGGCCCATCGGATCACGGCCGCGGCGGTGGAGTCGACCGGCATCCCGGACAAGTTCTACTACACGGCCATCCCCCGGGCCGCCATCAAGCGCATGTTCGAGATGATGCGCGAGCACGGGATCGACCTCGGCTTCGAGCCTTCGGACGACTTCGGCACCCCGGACGAGCGCGTCACGAGCGTCGTCGACGTCACCCCGTACGTCGAGCGCAAGCTCAAGGCGCTCGAGGCCCACGAGAGCCAGGGGGAGAACATCTTCCTGTTCCGCATGCCGCCGGAGGCCCAGCAGCAGGCGTTCTCGCACGAGGCGTTCGAGCGGGTGCTGTGCAAGGTGGACGCCCCTGATCACGAGGAGGACCTGTTCGCGGGCCTGCGCGACGGCTGAGCCACAGGACACCCGAACATTATTCCGAGGGCCGCAGTGGAGGCCCGAGGACGGCAGCGCAGCGGGCGGGCGGCGGCCTTGTCGGTCGCGCCCGACGCCAGCAGCGTGAGCAGCCGCTCCTCGTCCCGGGACAGGTCCGCGCCTTCCGGTGACGGCTCCGCGCCCGACCCGGTCAGCCGGACCGGCACGCTGCGCTCCCACACCGCCTCGCACAACGCGACCAGCGCGTCGAGCAGCGGCGACGCGTGGATCAGGTACGACGCCGCGACCACACTGTCCCCGGCCCGTGGCAACGGGATGATCGCCAGCCGCTGGTCGGAGATGGCGAGTTTCATCGGCAGGTCGGCGGCGATCCTGGCCTGCCGCCGTGCCGCATCCCGGCCGTGACGTCCTCCACCCAGCCGGCCAGCTCCAGCACGCCGGTGTCGTAGACCACGCGGTATTTGACGCCCGGTTGAGCAGGGGGCGAGACGGCGACGTAACGCACCGGCCGACCGGTCGACCGGGTGGCCAGGCCCAGCTCGACGAGCGACTGCAGGAGGCGCCGGGCGGCCGACGCAGGCAGATGGCAGTCGTGGACGATCTCCGTCACGGTGGCCTGGTACGGCGGACGAGCGCGTCGTACACCTCCTCGTCCTGAGGCCGGAGCCCGATCGCCTCCAGCACGCCTGCACCCTCCTCCCGTGTCGGGTTCACGCCACCTGACGGAAAGTCATCACCGGCCGATCTTGTTCAGGAAACAGCCGGAAAAGTCGCCCCTGAATCCCGGCGGCCACGAGCACGCATCCAGAGCGGGCACCGACGACCGGCCCAAGCCGGCCGCGCACGCGCCGGTCCTTCCGGGGTAGCTGACCACGGGAAACGGGTCACTACGGGGAGCGGACATGGATTACGAGCAGTTCATCAAGATCGTGGACCAGCGGATCGGCCAGGGCGCGGAGGTCGCCGACCGGGCCGTGGAAGCCACGCTCCGCACCCTTTCCGAACGGCTCTCGAAGGGACAAAGCGCCGATTTGATGGGCGAGGTGCCGCCGGAAATGATGCGGCTGCTCTCTTCAGAGGGCGAGCCCGAGCCCTTCGGCGTGGACGAGTTCCTCCGCCGCGTGGCCGAGCGCGAAGGCGTGGACCTCGCGACGGCCGACCGGCACGCTCGTGCCGTCTTCTGGGCGCTCGGGCAGACCGTGAGTCCCGACGAGATCGCCTACATGGCGGCCGACCTCCCCCACGACTTCGACCCTCTGATCGCCGAGGCCCGGCGACGGCACGTCGAGATCGTGCCCGCCGGGCGATTCCTGGACTCGGTGGCCGGACGCGCCGGCCTCGACCGCGCCGGCGCGCACCGCGCCACCGAGGCGGTGCTGGAGACGCTCGCCGAACGCATCACCCCTGGCGAGGTCGAGGACCTGATCATCCGGCTCCCCATGCAACTGCACGCGCCGCTGAAGCGCGGCGTGACCGCGGGCCGGGGCAGGGCGGTCCGCATGCCGGTGGAGGAGTTCATCCGCCGGGTGGCCGAGCGCGCTGACGTCTCGCCGGAGGCGGCCCGCGACCACACGCGCGCCGTCTTCACCACGTTGCGCGAGTCGATTCCCCGCGAGGAGTTCTTCGACGTGACGGCCCATCTGCCCAACGAGTACGGACCCCTGCTCCCACATGCGTGACGGCCGCGCACCAGGTGCGCCCGTCAGCCACCCCCGGCACGCCGGCGCCTGACGAGAGCGAAGCCGACGGCCAGGGCGAGCACGACGACGGCCGAGCCCGCGGCGATCCACCCCCAGCCGAGGCCTCGCGCGGCCGCAGAAGTCCCGGTCCGTGCACCGCTGGATGCGCTCTCGGCGACCCTCACCGGAGCACCCAGGGCGGTAACCATCTCGGCGTCGACCGGTCCCGCCAGGCTCTCGTGACCGGGCGTCCGCTCATCACCGGGCCGCAGCGGCCCCGTACCCTGATCGATCGGTACGTTCCCCGCGCACAACGAAGAGGCCAGCGTGACGCCTGGCACCTTCTCGATCAGCTCCGAGGTGTCGGAGCGGGCGAAGACGAGGTAGCGCGTGCCTTGCTGGAACGGATACCCGCACGAGGCGGTGTCGACGTTGCTGGAGACCGTGAAGCCGGCGGCGGGCGCGCCTTTGTAGACGTTGTCGGCCCGGAAGGTGTACACGGCGGGCGTGGGCGGGCCCAGCCCTTGGGTTCCGTCCCGCCGCACCTCCACGACGGTGCCGGTGAACACCACCTCCGCGTGCTCCTTCGCCGCGGCCGGCGTCAGGTCCGCACAATCACAGGCGTGCGCCGCGGTGGACGTGACCACGACCACGGCGGCGACCAACGCGAACAACCCGAGCAACCGAAGAATCATGCCCGTACCACGTGCGGCCTCCCCCGGATGGTTCACCGCGGCGCCGCTCGATGGGCAGGGGTGGGTCAGAACGGCTCAACGGGCGGTGTGTGCCTCATGCAGGAAGTCGATCAGCACCGGGTTCAACGCGTCGGGGCGCTCCAGACTAGGGAGGTGGCCTGCCCAGGCAAGTTCGAGATGACGGGCGTCGGCGAGCTGATCCGACAGCTGAGCGGCGATCCACCGGAAGTCCGCCAGGTCGTGGCGGCCCGAGATCAGCAGGCTGGGGGCTGTGATGGCAGCGAGATCGGCCTCTCCGTTGATCGGCTCGACCTCTTCGACAGCGGCCAGTTGAACGTCGAACGCATGGCGCTGCATCTGGCGTGTCTTCTCCCGGGTCGCCTCGTCCGCGTGCGGCCCCAGCCAGGTGTGCACATTGAGTTCGGTGGCTCCGGCGATGTCACCGGCTTCGATCAGCGCGTCTTCGCGTTCGCCGAACGCCCTCAAGTCGGCACTGGGCTCGTGCCCTGCCCACGCGGCGGCGAGCAGCACCAGCGCGGTCACCCGCTGTGGCCACCGGGCCGCGATCTCCAATGCGACCTGGCCACCACCGGATGCCGCGACCAGCGCAGCCTGCTGGACCCCCAGCAGATCCATCAGATCGGTGACGTCCTGGGCATTGTCATAGGGCCGGTCCGGCATGGGAGTCTCGCCGAAGCCGCGCAGGTCGCAGCGCACCACGCGATAGCCGGCGTCGACCAGAGCCGGCACCTGCGGGTCCCACATCCGCCGGTCACAGACGGTGGAGTGCAGCAGGATCACCGTCGTGCCGCTCCCGGCCACGTCATGAGCAAGTGTCATGACGCCCCACCATAGAGATCCAGCTCGCCGGGCACATCCGAATTTCGCCGCGGGCGGCGGCGCTCGTGGTCGGTACGACTAGAACGTGAAGCCGCCGGGGCGGCCGTTGCGGTCGGCGATCAGGCCGGCCAGGGTGGCGAGCGCGATCTCGGGAGGGGTACGCGAGCCGATGTTCAGCCCGATGGGCCGGTGCACCCGGGCGATCTCCTCCGGTGGCACGCCGAGGTCGGTCAGTGCCTGCACGTGCGGACCGGTGTGGCGGGGACTGCCCATGATGCCGATCCACCGGGCCGGCGACTTGAGCAGGTCGCGAAGAACGGGGCCGATCTCCTCACGGTGATGATCGGTGAGCACGACATCGGCCGTGGCGTCGACGTAGTCGCCGATCTCGGTCACCGCCGTGAACCCACCGAGACGCCGCCCAGGGTCGGGCTCGAGAAGGATCGTGCGGAAGCCGAGCTCGGCGCCGAACCGCAGCAGGTGTTCGGCCACCGGGGAGGCGAAGACGGCGACCAGGGTCCGCTCCGCCTGCTCCACGGGAGCCTCGCTGTGGGCCACCTCACACGCCGGGTCTTCGTCATGGGCGTGGGTCATACCCGCAGTCTGACATGGACCGGCGCGTCCCGGGTTCGCCTGCGCGCGGAAACCCGGCAGCCACCTCCGCGAAACAAGGTCGAAAACTCTCTCTTCCCCCATGCCGGTTTCTTCTTTATCCTCATGCCCAGACAGTCTGTGAACGTTCACAGTCCGATGAAAGGTCGACTTCGCCCTCAAAGGCGCATTCTTCAGGCATGTCTTCGTCACACCCGTCCGTGAGCGTTCACACAAAGAGCGGATCAAGATCACCCCCACCATTTCTTGATCAAGGAGATCGGGATGGCCGTCTACCCCCTGAACCGCTTACGGAGGATCAGGGTCACGCTTCTGCTGACCCTGGCGATGCTCATCGCGTTCGTACCGGTGAACCCCACGCCCGCCTCGGCCGCCACGCTGACCATGCGCGGCGCCGACATCTCTTCGGTCCAGCGCAGCCTGGACCTCGGCGCCAGGTACTACAACGCCGCCGGCACGGCCGCCGACCCGCTGGACATCCTCACCGGCGTCGGTGTCAACTACGTCCGCCTGCGCATCTGGAACAACCCGGCCAGCGGCTACAACAACAAGGCCAAGGTCCTGGCGTACGCCAGAGCGGTCAAGGCCAGGGGCCTCGGCCTGATGATCGACTTCCACTATTCGGACACCTGGGCCGACCCCGGCAAGCAGTACAAGCCCGCGGCCTGGGCGAGCCACGGCATCAGCCAGCTCCAGACGGACGTCTACAACTACACCTACGACATCTGCACCAGCCTGAAGGCGCAGGGCACCACCCCGGACAGCGTGCAGATCGGCAACGAGATCAACACCGGGATGCTCTGGAACGACGGCAGGGTCGTCAACAACGACTTCACGAACCTGAGCCTGCTGCTGAAGGCCGGCTACAACGCGACCAAGGCCTGCAACAGCGGCACCCAGGTGATCATCCACACCGCGAACGCCAACAGCCTGGCCAACGCGCGCTGGTTCTACGACGGGATCCGCGCCAAGGGCGTGCCCTGGGACATCACCGCTCTGTCGTACTACTGCATGTGGCACGGCTCGCTGTCCACCCTGTCCACCGTCCTCAACGACGTGAGGACCCGCTACGGCAAGCCGGTCATCGTGGCCGAGACCGCCTACCCGTTCACCGCGGCGAACGCCGACGGCGAGGCGAACGTGGTGAACGGCTCGGCACCGTGCTCGGGCTACCCGGCGACGTGGCAGGGGCAGGCGAGCAACTTCACCGCCGTCCAGAACACCGCCCGCAACGCCGGGGCGATCGGGGTCTTCTACTGGGAGCCGACCTGGTACGCCATCTCCGGCAACGGGTGGGACCCGGCCAACATGAACGGCACCGGCAACCAGTGGGACAACATGGCCACCTTCAACTGGACCGGCGGGATCAACCCCAACATCAGGTGGAACCCCTAGGCCCTACGCCTCTTCAGGGCGGCGAAGCGGCGGCGATTCCTGCCTCCGCTACGCCGCCCGACGCGCGGCCCGGACTCCGCACTCGGGGAGGGCGAAGATCATGAAGGATCGCGCCCAGCACTGCGGCCGCGCGGCATCAGGCAGCGCTGTCCACGGATCTTCCGCTGACCGGCAGCGAGGGGCGACTTACCGGGATGCCGGGACTTCGCCGGAGCCGCGGATGAGGAGGCGGGTGGGCACCAGCGCGCGGCGGGCCTTGGACTTGTCGCCGTCCAGCCTGGACAGCATCAGCTCCGCCGCCGCCACCCCCATCCCCACCGGGTCCTGGGCCACCACCGTCAGGGGCGGGTCCAGGCATTCGGCCAGGGGCAGGTCGTCGAAGCCGACCAGGGCCACGTCCTTCCGGCCCGATCGGGACAGTGCCAGCACCGCTCCCATCGACGCCAGGTTGTTGCCGGCGAACAGGGCGGTCGGCGGGACCGGGAGGGACAGCAGGCGCAGCGCGGCGGCCTGGGCAGCCTCCTGGTCGTGGCCGGTCTCCACTAAGGCGCGGTCGAAGGGCAGGCCCGCGTGGTCGAGGGCGTCCCGGTAGCCCTGGAAACGTTCGCGGCGGGTGTAGAGGGTGGCGGGCAGGTCGCCGATGAAGCCGATCCGGCGGTGGCCGTGGGCGATCAGGTGGGCGACCCCGGCCCTGGCGCCCTCCCGGTTGGCGCTGACCACACAGTCCGCGGTCAGGCCGACGGCGGGGCGGTCGAGGAAGACGATGGGCAGGCCGGCGACACGTTCGGTGCGGAGATGGCGGTGGTCGCTGGTGGCCGAGGGCACGACCATGAGAGCGCTCACACGGCGGGCCAGGAACGTCGCGATCAGCGACTGCTCCAGGTCGGCCGTCTCGCTGGAGGAGCCGACGATGAGGGTGAGGCCGCGGGCGCGTACGACGCTCTCGATGCCGCCCGCGACCATGCCGAAGAACGGGTTGCCCATCTCGGGGATGACCAGGCCGATCGCGGCGTCCCGTGCGCCGACGCGCATGTTGCGGGCCATCAGGTTGGGCTGGTAGCCCAGTTTCCTGACGGCCTCCATGACACGTTCGCGGGTCTCGATCGCGACCGGGCCGTCGTCGTTGAGCACCCGCGAGACCGTCTTCGCCGTGACCCCGACCTCGCGGGCCACATCTGTCATCGTCGGACGCCGCATTTGAGCCATGCTAATGGCCGCCGATCATCCGTCAGGACAGACCGATCGCCTCAGCCGCGCCCTTGTCCGCCACCACGGCCTTGCCCTCCGACACCTGGAGCGCCCCGGTCATGATGGCCACCACCTCGGCCATGCTGTGGTCGCCCGGCTTGATCTGGGCGACCCTGCGGCCGAGGCGTTGGACGTGGATGCGGTCGGCGATCTCGAACACGTGCGGCATGTTGTGGCTGATCAGCACGACCGGCGTGCCGCCGTCGCGGACGCGCCTGATCATGTCGAGGACCTGGCCCGACTCCTTGACGCCGAGCGCCGCGGTGGGCTCGTCCATGACGACGACGTGGGTGGCCCACGCCACGGCCCTGGCCACGGCCACGCCCTGCCGCTGCCCGCCGGACAGCGACTCGACCGGCTGCGTGAGCGAACGCAGCCCGATCTTGAGGCTGGCCATGTGCTTGGCCGACTCCTCGCGCATGTGCTTCTTGTCGAGCATGCGGAAGACGCTGCCGAGGATGCCGGGCTTGCGCACTTCGCGGCCGAGGAACATGTTCGTGGCGATGTCGAGCGAGGCCGCCACCGCGAGGTCCTGGTAGACGGTCTCGATCCCGTGCCGGCGGGCGTCGATCGGGGATCGGAAGCGCACCGGCTTGCCGTCGAGAATGATCTCGCCGGAGTCGGGCTCCAGCGCGCCGGTCAGGGCCTTGATCAGGCTGGTCTTGCCGGCGCCGTTGTCGCCGATGACCGCGAGCACCTCGCCGGGCATCAGGTCGAAGTCGGCGCCGTCGAGCGCGGTCACGTGGCCGTACCTCTTGACCAGGTTGCGGGCCTGGAGCACCGGGGTGGTCATCGGTTCCTCCTGCGGGAGAGCTGGTCGACGGCGACGGCGAGGATCACCAGGACGCCGGTGATGAGCGTCTGGTAAATCGACGGTACGCCCATCAACTGCAGGCCGTTGCGGAACACCCCCACGATGAGGGCGCCCACGAGCGTGCCGATCACCAGGCCGCGCCCGCCGAACAGGCTCGTCCCGCCGAGCACGACCGCGGTGATGCTGTCGAGGTTGTCGGTCTGGCCGGCCTGCGGATCGCCCACGCCGGTACGGGAGACGAGCAGCAGCGCCGCGATTCCGTACACGAGACCGGCGAGGGTGTAGACGCCCACGGTCAGCCGCCGCGTCCTGATGCCGGTCAGACGGGCCACCTCGGGGCTGTTGCCGAGCGCGTACACGTGCCGGCCCCACGCCGTGGATCCCAGCAGGTACGCGAACAGCAGGAACAGCAGGATCGTCAGCAGCGACCCGTACGTGACGTTCGTCTGCCCGATCTGGAACGTCTGCCCCAGGAACGTCAGCAGCGGCGGCAGATCCGTGATCGTCTGCTCGTTGGAGTAGATGTGGGTGAGCGCGAAGACCACGTTCAGCATGCCGAGCGTCACGATGAACGGCGGCAGCGAGATCTTCATCACCAGCAGCCCGTTGACCAGCCCGAACCCGGCGCACACGGCGAGCCCGGCGGCCACCGCGAGCAGCGGCGGCAGGCCGCTGTCGACGGCCAGCTTGGTCATCACGATCCCGCCGAACGCCATGATCGCGCCGCAGGCCAGGTCGATGCCCGCAGTGAGGATGATCAGGGTCTGCCCGATGGCGAGCGTGCCGACCACCATGACCTGCTGGATGATCAGCGAGAAGTTGGAGCCGGTGAGGAACTGGGGGCTGTTCAGCGCGAAGAACAGGCTGGCCAGCACGAGCGCGATCGTGGGGCCCGCGACCGGAGTCGTGATCAGGCGGCGCGGCAGCGTCGCTTCCATGACGGCCATGTCAGCCCCAGCAGTTGGCCAGGCCGAAAGCCGTGTCCTTGGCCTCGACGCCGGTGACGGACTTGTCGGTGATCAGGGTGACGCCGGTGTCGGTGTAGCCGGAGGCCTTCTTGCCGGTCTTGGCGAAGTCGGCCACCGCCTTGACGCCGTCCTCGGCCATCTTGAGCGGGTACTGCTGGCTGGTGGCGGCGATCTGGCCCGACTGCACGGCCTTGACGCCGGTGCAGCCGCCGTCCACAGAGACGATCAGCACGTCCTTCTCGCGACCCTTGGCCTTCAACGCGGTGTACGCGCCCATCGCGGCGGGCTCGTTGATGGTGTAGACGAGGTTGATGTCAGGAGCCTTCTGCAGGCAGTTCTCCATCGCGGTCTGGCCCTTGGACTGGTCGCCCTGAGTGTCCTGGGAGCAGACGACGGACGGGTCGCCCGCCGGGACGCCGAACCCCTTGAGGAAGCCGTCGTGCCTGAGCTGGCCGACCGTGACGCCGGGCGCCAGGTCCAGCGTGGCGATCTTGGCGGGCTTTCCGGCCATGGCCGCCTTGGCGTACTGGCCGATCAGCTCGCCGGCCTTGAAGTTGTCGGTGGCGAACAGCGCGTCCGTGGCGTCCTGCGGATCGGTGGGCGTGTCGAGGGCGATCACCAGGACGCCGGCGTCGCGGGCCTTCTTGATCGCCGGGACGATGGCCTTGGTGTCGCTCGGCGTGATGAGGATGCCCTTCACGCCGGCGGCGACCATGTTCTCGATCGCCGTGATCTGAGAGGCATTGTCACCGTCGAACTTGCCCGCGGCGCTCATCAGCTCCAGGCCGTTGGCCTGGGCGGACTTCTGCGCGCCCTCCTTCATCTTGACGAAGAACGGGTTGGTCTCGGTCTTGGTGATCAGGCCGACCTTGGGGGTGGTGGTGGCGGTCTGGGTGCCGCCTCCGCCTCCGCAACCGGTGACGAGGAGGGCTGTGATGAGCAGACCGGCCGAAAGTCGTGCGTTCATGAACGGTTTCCTATCTGGGGGGATTCAATGTCAACGATGACATATGTCAACGTTGACATCCGCCGTGCTGTGATGATGGACTCCGAGCCGAGAAACGTCAATGCCCCCATGCCGTAACAAATCGGCAACGTGCTGGAAAGGCAGGCCCGATGATCGCTGTCCTGGGCGAATGCGTCGCCGACAGCTTCACCGAACGGCGTCCCGGAGACGCGGCTCCGGGTGAGCTGGCGCTGCGGGTGCTGCCCGGCGGCGGGCCCGCGAACACCGCCGTGGCGCTGGCCCGCCTCGGCACCCCCACGCGGTTCCTCGGCCGGATCTCGGGCGACGTCTTCGGCAGGCTGTTCCGCGCGCACCTCGCCTCCTCGGGCGTCGACCTGTCGGCATCCGTGGACGCCGAGGAGCCCAGCACGCTCGCCGTCGCCGCGCTGGACACAGGAGGGCAGGCCGAATACACCTTCTACGCAGAGGGCACCGCCGACTGGCAGTGGACGCCGTACGAACTGGA
This sequence comes from Nonomuraea polychroma, assembly GCF_004011505.1. NCBI lineage: Bacteria > Bacillati > Actinomycetota > Actinomycetes > Streptosporangiales > Streptosporangiaceae > Nonomuraea > Nonomuraea polychroma. Next base: position 3,074,117 of record NZ_SAUN01000001.1, on the reverse strand, counting down.
CCCCTCCATGCTCGGCGCGGCCACGTGCCTGCACACCGGCTCGCTCGCCCTGGCGAGGGAGCCCGGGCGGGCGGCGATCGAGGAATTCGCGCGGCTCACCGCCGAGCACGCCACGATCTCCCTCGATCCGAACGTCCGCCCTACCCTCGCCTCCCTGGACGACTACCAGGTGACCCGGTGGTGCGAGTGGGCCGACATCCTCAAGCTCAGCGACGACGACCTGGAGTTCCTGGTACCGGGCGTGCCTCTGGCACGCGCCTGCGACGACTGGCACGCGGCCGGCGCCCGGCTCATCGTCATCACCAAGGGCGCGGCCGGCGCAGTGGTGTCCCTGGACGGCGAGCGCGCGACCGTCCCGGCTCCCAAGGTCCAGGTCGCGGACACGGTCGGCGCAGGTGACTCCTTCACGGCCGGCCTGCTGCACAGCCTCGACTCCAAGGGGCTGCTCGGTGGCCGTCTCAACGATCTCACCCTGGGTGCAGCGGTCGAGGCGGCAGAGTTCGGGGTGCGGGTGTCGGCGCTGACGTGCTCGGTTCCAGGCGCCAACCCGCCGTGGGCTGAGCAGCTCTCCGCCCTCTGAGAAGGTGTTCGGGCACGTCATCCAGGAACCTGCGGCGCTCAACGTCTCCGGGCTGCCGCCCGAACCGGCCGCACCGCGCCCTGCTCGGGCATGTCACCCGCGGCCGGCCGGCGAACCCGTCGGCATCGGGGCGGGTGCGGCGGCGCCCGAAGCGGCTTCCCGATGGCGCGAAGGAGTGAGCCTGCACATGATCCGCACCGGGAATGTCTTGCCAGTCACCGCCGGGTGCTGGGGCATCGAGCCGGCCTCGACACCCCGGTTTTCACAACCGTGACTCCCGGCGCGTGGCCAGGTCTATGGCAGCTGTGTCAGGCCTCTAGGGCCGCCACGGCCAGGAGCCGGGCGAGCTCGGCCGGCTGGGTGATCATTGGCCAGTGGCCCGAGTCGATGTCCACGAGGTCAAGGTGCTTGGCCTTGGCCAGCTCGGGCACGTCCCCGGCGGCTATCCACTCCTGAGCCTGGGTGGAGGTGAACTCGGGGCACACGACGAGGACGGGGACGTCGAACCGTCGCTCGTCCGTCAGGCGCACGATGCCCTGTGTCACGCCCGCGGGGACAGGGATCGCCGCGGACGCGAAATCCCGCCTGGCCTCCTCGCTGAGGTCGGCGGAGTCCGGCCCTTCGAAGGGACCCCAGCCGGGGAAGGGCATGAGGCCGTCCTCCGGCTCGAAGAAGTCGGCGTAGGGCTGCCCGTCGGCGGCCGGGAAGCCGCCGATGAGCGCGACCTTGGCGATCCGCCCAGGGCGCACGTCGGCGGCCAGCCAGGCCAGGGTGCAGGCGGCGGAATGCCCCACCACCATGGGCTTTCCTGACGCCGAGTCCACGGCGGCGAGCACGGCTGCTACCTGGTCGTCGAGAGTGGCCGAGGCGGATCCCTGACCCTGCCCGGGCAGGGTGATCGGCACGGGACGGTGGCCGGCCGCCTCGAGTCCGAGCACGACGTGGTCCCACGCGGACCCGTCGAGCCACAGCCCGGCGATGAGCAGGATATCCATGATCAGTTCTCTTTCTTCGGTACGTTCCGGCGAGATCTGGCCCGCGGAACTCGGTCAGGACGTCAGGCTAGGACCAATTCCGGACGTTCTACTTCCTGTTCATTCCGTCACCTCCTAAGGTGCTCGTGTGCCGACCGATCTCAGCCCCACCGCACGGGCGCTGCGCGCCATGGAGATCCTCCAGGCCCGCCCCGGCGTGACCGCCGGCGAGCTCGCCGCCTGTCTGGGTGTCACGGAGCGGGCCGCGCGCCGGTACGTCGGGATCCTGCGCGAGGCGGGCATCCCCGTCGAGTCGGCCCGCGGCCCCTATGGCGGCTACCGGCTCGGGCGCGGGACGCGGCTGCCTCCGGTCGCCTTCACCGAGCCCGAGGCGCTTGGCCTCGTCATGGCGGTGCTGGACGGCCAGCCGACGGCCGCCGACGTCGGCGACCTCGTCGGCGCTGCCCTGGGCAAGGTCATCCGGGCCCTGCCCGAGAGCGTCGGCCGGCAGGCGGCGGCGCTGCGCGAGTATGCGTCGGCGGCGCCGGACCGGTTCTCGGCCCGTCCGGATCCCGCCACCACCAGCGCGCTGGTGGCCGCCATCGCGGACCGGCGGCGCGTGGTGGTCGCCTACCGCAGCGAGTCCGGCAACGAGTGGGAGGCCGAAGTGGACCCCTGGGCGGTCGTCGTCCGCCACGGGCGCTGGTACCTGCTGTGCTACTCCCACCGCGCGGACGCCGTCCGCACCTACCGGGTGGACCGCGTCCGCCAGGTTCAGCGGAGCACGCACGCGTTCGAGCCGCCCGACGGCCTCGACCCGGTGGCGGCGCTGGAGGAGAACCTGGGCACCGGATGGGAGTTCGCCACGCGCGTCGTATTCGACGCTCCCCTCACCGAGGTGGCGCCCTGGATCCGGCCGCCCATGGGACGGCTCGAACGGTCGGGGAACGGGTGCGTGCTCGTCGGCAGCACGAGCAATCCGGCGATGTACGCGCAGGAGTGGCTGCCGGCCGTGCCGTTCCCCTTCCGCGTCGAGGGCGGGCCGGAACTGCGCGCCGCAGTCGCGACGCTCGCCTCGCGTCTCGCCGCCGCCCTGGCCGGCCTGCCCACGGACGAGGTCACGCCCGGCCCGGGGGCCTGACCGGCCGTGACGCGTGCCAGGAAGCGTTCCAACGCGCGCGGATTCCGGATCACGTGTCCCGGGCGTGAGCCGCGATCACGGCGCTCGGTGGCGGCGCGCACACCCAGGATCGTCTCGGCGGCGTTCGTGGAGGCGTTCCACGAGCCCATCAGGGGGCCGGCTGGAAAGGTGCCGCGTTCCGGTCAGGTCAGGTCGTCGAGCAGCTCTTCCGCGACCCGTTCCTCCGGGACTGCCAGGCCATGTGATCGCATGGCTGGGGCAAGCTCAGGATCCCAGGGCGCGTCCGTCACCCGGCCAGGGGGAGGGACTCCGGACCGAAGATCGGTGAGTCCACGCAGGTAGTCGGCGGTGGACATGCGCCACGGCTCGGCGCCCGTCTTGGCCATGGTGTAGGCGGCGATGCGCACCCCCTCCCCGTCGAGGTCGCCGTGATAGTGCAGCTGGGTGCCCGGCAGCGAGCGCAGAAGGCGGATGACGGCGCTGTTCGGCCAGCCGGACGTGCACACCATGGGTGGGCAGGCGGTGCCGAAGCGGCGCTGGGCCAGCGCCAGCACGGAAGGGTTCTCCACCACCCACACGTCGCGTTCGCGCAGGTCCAAGGTGTCCTGGAGCTGGGCGAGGGTGATCACGCTGGGTTGTCCGTCCCAGATCCGCAGCACGCGGGCCAGTGCGGAGTCGCCGGCGGGCCGTAATCCGGCGACCAGGACCGTCGTGGACAGGGCGTCACAGGCCACGCCCGCGCGTTCCCACAGCGCCCGGCGCGCCTCGGCGCCTTCGGGCGCGGGGATGTCATAGAGCATCGACAGCGCTTTCAACACGAGCGACGACAGGCGCGTGCCCTCGTCGAGCGCGTGCGGGTCGCCGGTGACGTCGGCCGCCACCGCCGCGAGCGGCCGTCCCGAGCCGGGCAGCGCGGCGAGCACGGCGAGGGCCTGCTGGAGGAGGTCGCGGCCGGCGCGGACGGCGGACAGCGCCAGCAGCGCGGGCTCGGCGGTGACCACTGGGTGGGTGGTGAACCAGTCCAGCAGGGCCTCGCGCTCCTCCCGCCGCTCCGCCCGCCGGCGCCTGCGGTCGTCGAGCGGACCGATGAGCGCCTCGGCGACGGTGCGGACGTCGAGCCCGCCCAGTGCGGCCTCCAACCGGGCGACGTCGATGGTGGCCGACGGGCCCGGGTAACGGTCGAGGCCGAGCAGGTCGGCGACCGCGGCCTGCTGCTCGGCGTCCAGCCCGGTCACCTTCACGCGGCTGACCTGGTGGCCGGAGGAAAGCCGCTCGTGCAGCGCCGTCCAGACGGGCCGCAGCGCCGCGGCGCGCAACCGCTCCGGCACGGCAGGCACATCGCCGGGCAACCGTCCGGCGGCGGTCATTCGGTCGCCACCGTTCGGTAGCCGTTCCAGACGAAGCGGGCCGTCGTCACCGCGTCGTCGCCGTCCCCCGTGATGAGCTGGTGGATCGCGATCCCGTCCAGCTCACGGTATTCGCACCACTCGTGGTCGGACGTGAGCACGAGATCCAGCCCCAGGTCCACCAGCAGGTCGAACACCTGCCCCCGATTCGTCCTGTCCACCCCCACGAACACCTCATCCAGCAGGATGAACCGCGGGCACCCGGGATCGGTCTGATAGTGCGCGGCCACGGCGGCGAACAGCGGCAGGTGCAAAGCGATCGCCTTCTCCCCGCCCGACAGCGCCCCATGCAGCTTCCTGGTGAGATCCTGCCATCCCTGCCCGTCCCCGCGATCGAGCTTGACCACGAACCGGTGCCAGGCCGTGTAGTCCAGCACCTTCATCAGCTGGTCCTCCCAGCTCGCCGAGGAGTCGTCGGCCCGCGCCTCCTCCACCCGGTCCCTGAAGAAGACGTACAGGGCCTCCTTGTCGGCGTCGTTCAGCCCGGCGGGGTCGCGGAGCAGCAGGTCGCGGGCGGCCCGCGTGCCGGCGGACTGGGCCGGATCGACCTGCCACACCAGCCGCACCGCCACGCGGGAGGCGGTGCGGACGCGTTCGAGGCGCTGGTTCATGCCGTCGACCAGCGCGGTCGCCTGCCTGATCCGGTCGGCGAGATGCCGCCGTGTGTCACCGGCCAGCGTGCGGTCGAACAGGTCCCGCTCCGCCTCCGTGATGTCCGAACGCCGCTCGTCACGCTCCTTGCGCAGCGCCGTGCTCAGCGCCGCCGCCCCCGTGCGGACGCCGCCCACGGTGGCGGTCAGCACCTGGACGTCGTCGTCCGGCGCCAGCTCCAGGTCGGCCCGGTTGGCGAGGATCTCCCTGGCGTGGTGGAAGGCGTCCTGCAGCCGGGCCTCGGCCTCCCTGACGTTCTTGTTCTCGTACGGCACCGCCGCCAGCCGCTCGGCGACGGCCCTGGCAGCCTCGAGCACCGCCCGCACCCCGGCGTCCGGGGCGAGGTCGATGGACACCCGCGCGTCCGCGGGCAGGTGCCCGGCCGCCAGGCGGCGGAATCGCCCCGACACCGCGTCGCGTGCCCGGCCCGCTTCGGCGTGCTTCTCCTCCGCCGTGCCCAGCTCGCCCTTGAGCCGGCCGAGCCGGGCGTTGAGCCGGGACAGCTCGTCGTTGACGGATTTGATGAGGCGGCGGCAGGCCTGGTAGGCGGTCTGGGTCTGGTGGAGTTGCTCGAGCACGTGCAGGTGCTCGACGCCGACGGTGGACTCGATGGCGGCCAGCCGTTCGGCCAGCACGACGGCGGCTGCCGCGGCCTCCTCGGCGCGTTCGACGGCCTTGACCGCGAGGTCCTGGTATTCGCCGGCGGTCTCGGCGGCGGCCTCGGCACGTTCGCGGGCGGCGCGGGCGTCACCGCGGCGGTCGTGCCAGACGGCGCCGGCCGTCTCGGCGGTCCGCAGCGCCTCCTCCAGGTTGTCCAGCGCGGGCAGCGCGGTCGGCAGGGCGTGTCCCGCCGCCAGCTCGGTGAGGTGCCGCAGCGACCTGGCGGCTTCCTTCTCCCGCTCGCGCAGCCGCTCCTCCTGCGTCCGCAGCCGGTCCTCCAGCAGCGCCACCTTCTTCACGGCGCCGTCGAGGGCCTGCACCGCGTCGGCGTACGGCCTCCTGTCGGGTCGGCGGCGCAGCTCGGCGGCCAGCGTGTCGCGGTCGCCCGCGAGCACCGCCAGCAGGTGGTCGCAGTCGGCGATCAGGCCCGCGAGCTCGCTGAGCCGCTCGTCCAGCTCGGCGATGCGGCGCCGCCTGGCGCGTTCGCGGGCGGTGGCGCCGATGTAGGAGGGCTCGGGTTTGACCCAGCGGCCCGCCGCGGGGCCGAGCCGCCAGGTGCCGTCCGCGCCGATGACGGCGGGATGGTCGACGCCCATCGCGGTCGGCGCGAACGCGATGCCGGACAGCACGGCGTCGGCCGGGGCCGGGGAATCCGGCTCGGGAATCAGCACGTGGGCCAGGCTGTAGGCGGGCGCGGGCCGCGACAACGCGGCCACGGCGAAGGCGTCGTGCTCGCCCGCGTCGAACCCGCCGTCGGGCAGCAGCCACAGGTCGAGCAGGCCCGCCGCCTCGAGCGCGGCCTCCACCCCGGCCTGGGCGACGAGGTCGATGCCGGATCTGAAGGCCACCGCCCGCCACAGCGGCGCGCCCGGGCGCCCGTCCCTGGCGGAGGGCGTGCGGGTGTGCGAGGGGGGTGGCTCCAGCACACCCTGCCCGTCGAGGCTCTGGCGTTCCCCGGCCAGCCCGGAGCGCTCGGCCACGAGCCCCTTGCGGAACGTCGTCAGCTCCTGCTCCCGCGCCGCCAGCCCGACGGCGGCCGTGGTGCGGGCCGTGGCGACCAGCTCGTCGGCCTGCTCGGGCCGGTCCACCAGACCGGCCAGCTCGTCCGGGTCGAGCTGGAGCTGGGTGCAGCCGCCCGCCCATTCGGCCAGGGCGGCGGCCAGGTCGCGGGCGCGGTCGTCGCGCAGGCGTTCGGCCTGGTCGTGGGCCTGCTGGGCGGTCGCGAGGTCGTCCCTGGCCTGGTCGCGGTCGTGCTCGGCGGAGGTGCGGCGGTTGACCGCCTCCTCGTGAGTCAGGGCCGCGGACCTGACTTCCCTGATCTGGGCGGCGCGGCTGGTCACGGCGGCTCGCAGCAGCTCTCGCGCGCGGCGCACGGCTTCCTCGCCGTCGCGCCGCCTCTCAGGCGCGGCGCCACTCCGCTGCCCGCCAAAGGAGACGCTGTCCACCGCCTGGGGCCCGCCCTGCCGCTCGCCGTCGCCGTCGCGGCGTCCCTCGCGCAGGCCGGCTCCGGCGTCGGCGTGGCGGCTTGCGGGGACGGACATCGGTGCGGCGGCGTCATCGCGCCCGCCGGTCTCGTGAAGGGACGCAGGCCAACTGGCGCGCTCAGGCTCGTCTCGGGACCCGAACCGACCGGCACCCTCGGCCTCGTCGCGGGACCCGAACCGACCGGCACCCTCGGCCTCGTCGCGGGAGGCAAGCCGGTCGGCGCGCTCGCTTTTCTCATGAACCGCGAGCAGTCCCGCGCGTTCGGCTGCGTGGCGGGCTTCGGCGCGGGCGCGGTCGGCGAGCGCCGCGGACGTGCGGGCGGCCGCCTCGGCGTGGGCCGCCGCCTCCTGTCTGGCGGTGGCGGACCGGGCCGCCGTCCCCGCCTGGTCGCGGAGCCCGGCCGCCGTCTCGTGGGCGGTCTGCGCCTCCGTGCGGAGCCGGTGCAGCTCACTGCCCGCCTTGTACGCCTCGCTCTCCTTGAGCCCGTCGATCTGCGCGGCCAGGGCCAGCTCCTGGGCCTCCTCCTCCCCCAGCCGCGCCGTCGCGGCCACGAGCTCGTCCTCGGCCTCCTTCAACGCCTCCCGCTTGGCCTTGGCCTCGGCGGCGAGCGCCTCCATGGTGTAGCCGGCCGAGGTCACGGCGGCCGCCGCGGCTCGCAGGACCCGCTGGGCGTATCCGCGCTGCCGGGCGGCGAGCCTGTCGGCCTCCTCCATGTCACGATCGAGCAGGCGCAGCTCCTCGCGCTGCCGGTCGAGCCGCTCGAACCCCTCGGCGATCTCGTGGATCTCGCCCTCGCCGAGCGGCGGCAGGGCGCTGGACAGCAGGTCGGACAGCAGGCCAGGGTCGAGGCGTTCGGACAGTTTGGGGGTGCGGAGCTGGCGCAGTGCGGTGAGCAGCGAGTCGTAGCGCTGCTCGTTGAGTCCCCGGTAGAGCGTATGGCGGACGACGGTGCGGTAGGCGTCGGCGGACTCGTGGACCTTGCCGTACGGGCCGAGCTCCTCGACGAGCTGCGCCTTGGTCAAGGGCTGGCCGCCTTCGCCGCTGATCCGGATGCCGTCCGGGGTGTCGATGCGGGCTTCAGTCGTGAAATAGGTGGCGGTGACGTTTTTCGTGTGAATGGTGGCCTGGAGACGGGCGCCGCACGTGAACCAGCGCCCGTCGGAGTGGCGGAACTCCAGCCACACGTAGCCCACGCGGGTGGTGCCGGTGGCGCCGTCGCCCATGAGGTTCCAGTGCATGGTCCGCTCGGTGCCGCCGAACGTGGACAGCCTGCTCGGCTTGAGGCTGGCGTCGAGCACGTACGGCAGCAGCAGCTCCAGCACCTTCGACTTGCCGCTGCCGTTGGGCCCGCGCAGCAGCAGCCTGCCCCGGTGGAATTCGAACACCTCGTCGAAGTAGCGCCACACGTTGAGTATCCCGGCGCGCACGGGCGTCCAGCGGCCCTCTCCCCCGTGCCCGGCCCGGTCGGAGGTGAGCTCGGTGACGGTCATGCGTCCTCCATGAAGTCCGTGCCGCGATCGACCCGGTAACGTGCGGCGGCGGGCAGGGCGGTGACCTGGTCGCCCGTGTGGCGGGCCAGCCCGAACGACATGAGCACCTCCAGCGCGTCGGCGGCCAGCCGTGGCCCTCCGCCGTCGGACTGGTAGGCCTTCGCCCACTGGGGGAAGCGGCGCAGCAGCTCGGCGGCCTCGGCGTCGAGCCGGGCCACGGTCACGGGGCCGGAGGAGACCAGCAGGTCGAGCATGAGCAGGGCGGCGACCTTGGCGTGGCTGGAGTCGTCGGGGAACCTGGCGTCCGTGGCGGTGGCGTCGGAGTCGACGAGCAGGAAACCCTCCGCGCGTTCCTCCAGCACGAAACCGGCCTCCTCGGCGGCGCGGCGGATGATCTGGCGGCCGGTGAGCGAGGCCGCGTACGCGGACTGGGCGGGGGTCAGCTCGTCGCGGTAGAGGACGGGATCGTCCAGGAGGCGGCGGATGATCGAGTGCCTGGCCCACAGGTTGCGCTGGGTCTCGGTCGGCTCGTCGCCGCCGTAGCGGGTCTCCGCGGTGAGCGCGGCCAGGTCGGCGCCGCCTCCCGCCGCCTCGACCCGGGACGGGGGCACCGGCGCGGCGAGCAGCCTGATCACCCGCGTGGTGTCGACCCGGTAGAGCACCTTGGCATCCTCGTCGCCCAGGTAGGAGTCGGTCGTCCCGTCCATCGCGGTGACGGCGCCGTAGTGTTCGAGCAGCTTGAGCGCGTCCACGAACGCCGCGCGTTCCTCGGTCCTGACGGGGTCGAACGCCGGCACCTCCGGCTCGACCCCGGCAGCCTGGATCACCCGCTGGGCGAGCATCCCGATCGTGGTGACCGGCGAGGAGAGCAGCTCGGCCGCGCACAGGCACAGCAGCGTGTAGCGGCGGCGGTCGAACGGCGCCCGCGTCGTGCGCCGCCGCCGGGCGGGCCGGGTCGCATTCGCCTCGGACCTGACCTTGACCAGGCGGGCGTATCCCTGGCGCGGCTCCACGACCAGCCGCCACCCGCAGAAGTAGTCGAACCACTGGGTGAGCGGCTGCCGCCGCTTCCTGATCAGGTCGAACGCGACCGGATCGTCGTGCAGGGACACCAGCGGCCGGCCGAGAAGCGTCCTGATCGCCCGTGCGATCTCTTCCTTCTCGGCCCTGACGAGCTGGTTGGCGAGAGTGCTCACGCGCTCACCGCCCCATCCCGCGCGCCCACCCCGAGCGAGCGGATGTCGATGAGGAAGTCGGGTCCCCGGAACCATCCTTCCGAGGTGCGCAGCACCGCCACCGACCCGTCCTCGGGGGCCCGGAGCACGATCTCCACCCGCCCGTCCGAGGTCACGGCCCGCCGGAACCCGGTCGAGTCGGGCCGTTCGGCCAGGGCCCGCCCCAGCAGGTCGAGCAGCCGCCCGAAGGTTTCATGATCGAGCTCGCCCAGCTGCGACAGCCTCATCGCCCCTGTCGTGGCCAGCGCCGACCACGCGGCCTCCAGCTCGGCCCGCTCCTTCTCAGCCCTGGACCGGCGCTCGGCCCGCAACGCCACCACGTCGCGGACTCTCCCGGTGCGGCCCATCCGCTCGGTGCGCCCCCGCGACCGCAGCAACGCCGACACCTCCACCGGCTCCGCCTCCGCCCACGGCACCCCGGCCGGGATGAGCTCGGCGTCGGCGTGACCCAGATGCGCGTGCCTGGCCGGCCCGAGCCCGAACGCCGCGTCCCACAACCGGTGCGCGTCGTCCTCTCCGGCCGCGGTGGCGAACCAGCGGGCCAGGGTCCGGAAGTCGGCCGCGGCGCTGGACGAGCGCCGGCGCGAATCGGTGATCCGGTCGAGCACCTGCAGCAACGACACGATGGCCCGCCGCGCCACGTCGTGCAGGTGCCGCACCCGCGGCACTCCCCCGTCCTCGGGGGCGAACCACAGCCGCAGCCCTTCCCAGCGGGCCGCCCTGACCGCCAGCCACGGCGTGGCGTGATCGGTCCCCGGCATCTTCGGCAGGTCGGCCCCGTCGAGCGCCCGCGCGTGCACCACGCTCACGCCGTGCCGGGCGACCCCGCTCAGCGCGGCGGCGATGACGTCCGCGCGCTGCTCCAGATTGGTCACGAACTCCTGCAGGTAAGCCACCGTGGCGGCCTTGACCTCGTGAAACGTCGTGAGGTCCGTCCCCTCGACGCGCAGCAGCCGCTGCAGCTCCCCGTTGAACTGCTTGGTGTTGTTGCGCAACCCGTCCAGATGCGCCTCGAGCTCCTGCAGACTCGTGAAGATCCGCCGGTTGCGGCCAGGATCGGGGTCGCGCAGCAGCTGCTCCAGCTCTCCCAGCCGGTCGGCGATGGCGTCGAGCACCGCGGTCTGCAACGCCCCCGCCGAGGCCAGCATCGCCATGGAGTGCTGCACCCCGGCGAAGGCCGCCTCCCCGCGTTTGGTCAGGGAATATTGCAGGTTTTTCCGCTCGTATTCCTCGGCCGTGGCGAAGCTGCCCGCGTGATTGAAGATCACGTCCAGCAGCCGCCACCCGGCGAGCTGCTTGAGCGTGGCCGCGAGCTCCGGCTCGGCCACCGGCGCATACCACCCCACGCTCCGCAGCCGCTCCCGCACCTCGTCGATGGTGAGCGCCGTCTCCAGCCGCTCGTTGGCCTCCCCGAAGGCGTAGAGCACGGCGGTATGCAGATCCGCCCTTTCCGTCGTGGTGAACCGGAACATCTCCGGCGGCACCCGCGGCAGCTCCGCCATCGCCCCGCTCCCCTCCCGCATGCTTTCCCGGCACCGCAAACCGTAGCGGGGAACCCCGACAGGACGGCCGCGGTTTGCGAGCAGATCACTCGGGTACGGCGCCACCATTGGCCCGGGCCGGACGACGACAGGGGGGACGGAAGTGGCTGAGTTCGAGGCGACGCGCGGGATGCCCGCCGACAGCATGATCGTGTACGGCGTCGCGTCCGACGTCGCGGTCATGGACCGCTGGCTGCCGCGGGGGCTGCACGTCAGCGACGCCGGTCCCGGCACGGTCGAGGCGGACGGCGACCTGGTGCCGGGCGAGGGCAGGCACGAAGGGCTCTTCCGCGCGTCGCAGGAGCAGCTGCGGGTGGAGTGGGGCGGCCGCGATCATCCGGACTACGCCGGCTGGCTGCAGGTGGCGGACTCGGCGAGCGGCACCAGCGAGGTGACGGTGCACATCTCCCTGCTCGACGAACCCGACTCGGGACCCCGCGCGGACGAGGTCCGCGAGCTGCTCGACCGCTCGCTCGACCGCCTGGCCGACGAGGTGGCCCACCGCGTGCACGACGCCGGCTGACGCGGGCGACGGCCGGACGGTCGTCCGATGGCGCCGGCCCGCGCGGTGGGTGTCCGTCGAATCGAGCGGGATTCTGTAAGCGCGCAACGCCGCTCACCCTCATTCGATACCGTCGTCAAGTGCATACCGGATCCCAGGACACGACTCTCATCGTCATCCGCGGCAACTCCGGTTCGGGCAAGTCCACCGTGGCACGCGCCGTGCGGGAGGCGTACGGCCGCCGGGGCATGGCTCTGATCAGCCAAGACGTGGTCCGCCGCGACATGCTGCGCGAGCTGGACCAGCCGGGCGGCGTGAACATCGGCCTCCTGGACGTGATGTGCCGGCACGCCCTCGACGCCGGCTACCACGTGATCCTGGAAGGCATCCTCGCCGGGAGCCGCTACGGCGAGATGCTGCACGCGTTGTGCCGCGACCACCGCGGCAGGACCCTCTGCTATTACCTCGACGTCTCCTGGGAGGAGACGCTCCGCCGGCACGAGACCCGGCCGCAGCGCGTCCAGTTCGGCCCGGACGAGATGCGGCAGTGGTACGTCAGGAGGGACGTCCTCCCGGACGTGCACGAGACGATCATCGACGAGAGCAGCGAGGTCGACGAGATCGTCCAGCTCGTCCTGCGGGACGCCGGGCTGCCGGCCGGCGAGACGGTCCAGTCCGCCTCCACGCACCTGACGGGCACGACCACCGGGCCCCTGGAACGCCTGCCGGACCGGCCGGCCATCGGCAGGATGTCCCCCATGGGCGAGCAGCGACCGGAGCCGTTGGTGGACGAGTCGATCGCGATCGTCGCGCCGGCGCATGACGTGTGGCAGGCGATCGTCAACGCGGAGATCCGCGCCGGCTGGTGGGGTTACCTGGACCTCGACGCGACGGTCGGCGGGCGGTTCGAGGAGCGCTGGACCACCGAGGACGGGCGGGAGGCGCGCACGAGCGGAAAGGTGATCGAGTTGGTCCCCGATCACCTCCTCGTGTTGTCGTGGGCGGACGAGGACTGGCCGGCGGCGACCCGGGTCGAGATCCAGCTCACGGAGATCGGCGGGTCCACGATGGTCCGCCTGCTGCACACGGGCTGGAAGGCGCTGCCCGACGGCACGGCCCTGGCCGAGCAGCACCGGGCGGGCTGGCTGATGCACCTGGTGAATCTCCGCCGGTACGTCGAGGACAGCGCCGTGCTCTGATCGTCCGCATTCCCCTCTCGGATGTGACCTTCGCGTCCTGTCCTGGGAGTGGTGACGTTCGGGTCAACCCCCGCCGTGCCTGCGTCGCGGCGGGGGTTGAAGCAGGGAGATTGGCGGACGTAACCGGAAAAGTACGTCCCGGCTGAGGAGCTCATGGAGCCGCTGGAGTCGCTGCTCGTCCTGCACGCGGTGGCGGCCGCCTGTGCTCCCTGGCTGGCCCGCCGCATGGGCCGCCGCTCCTTGGCCGTGCTGGCGCTCGCTCCGGGGGCCGCCTTCGGCTACACCCTGTGGCTCGCCCCTGCGGCCGGCGGGCCGCAGGAGAGCCGGAGCACGAGCTGGGCGCTGGGCATGGAGCTCGCGTTCCGGTTCGACCCGCTGGCCGTGCTGATGATGGCGCTGGTCACCGGCATCGGGGTGCTGGTGCTGGTGTACAGCGTGCGCTACCTCGCCGAGGGCGACGACGGGCTGGGGCGTTACGGCGGCGCCGTGGTGGCCTTCGCCGGGTCGATGCTGGGGCTGGTGACGGCGGACAACCTGCTGCTCCTGTACGTGTTCTGGGAGCTGACGACCGTCTTCTCGTACCTGCTGATCGGGTACGACCCCGAGAGCCTGATGAGCCGCCAGGCGGCGATGAAGGCGCTGGCGATCACCACGTTCGGCGGCCTGGCCATGCTGGCCGGACTCGTGCTCACCGGCCAGGCGGCGGGCACGTACCGGATCTCCGCGCTCGCCCCGGGAGACCTCGGCGCGGTCGCCGCCGTGCTGATCCTGACGGGGGCGCTGGCGAAGTCGGCGCTCTTCCCGTTCAGCACGTGGTTGCCGGCCGCCATGGCCGCGCCCACCCCGGTGTCGGCCTACCTGCACGCGGCCGCGATGGTGAAAGCCGGCGTCTACCTGGTGGCCAGGCTCGGCCCGGCGGCCGGCGACGTGCCGGCGTGGCGGGCGGTGGCGGTGCCGCTCGGCGTGCTCACGATGCTGCTGGGCGGCTGGCGGGCGCTGCGCGAGACCGATCTCAAGCGGCTGCTGGCCTACGGCACGGTCAGCCAGCTGGGCTTCCTGGTGGTGCTCTTCGGCTCGGGGGCCGCGCTCGCGGGCGCGGCCATGCTGGCCGCACACGGGCTGTTCAAGGCGGCGTTGTTCCTGGTGGTCGGCATCGTCGACCATGCGGCGGGCACCCGGGAGACAGGCGAGCTCAGCGGGGTCGGGCGGGCGATGCCGTGGGTGTGCGCGGTGGCGCTGCCGGCGGGCGCGTCGATGGCGGGATTGCCGCCGCTGGCCGGCTTCGTGGGCAAGGAGACCGCACTGGAGGCGCTGCTGCACGAGCCGCTCGTGCTGGCGGGGGTGGTGGCGGGGTCGGCGTTGACGGCGGCGTACACGCTGCGGTTCCTGTGGGGCGCGTTCGCCGCCAAGCCGGGCGTGGACGAGCGGCCGGTGCAGCCGGTGCCCGCGGCCATGTTCGCGCCCACGGCGCTGCTGGCGGTGCTGGGCGTCGCGCTGGCGCCGCTGGCCCCAAGGTTCGGCTCCTGGTACGGCGGCGGCCACCTGGCGCTGTGGAGCGGGCACCTGCCGCCGCTGCTGCTGTCGGCGGCGGCGCTGGCGGTGGGCGTGACGTTGTTCCTGGCCAGGGAACCGGTGGCCAGGGCGGGTGTGGCGCTGCACGTGCTGGACTCCAGCCGGATCTTCTGGGCCGTCATCCGCCGCCTGGACCGCGTCGCCATCCAGCTCACCGGCCTCATCCAGCGCGGCTCGGTGCCCGACTACCTGATCCTGACGTTTCTCGCCACGGTCGGCGTCGGCCTGTTCTCCCTCCTGTACGGCGGCACGACCGGCGTGGACGTGCCGGTGACCGGCTGGCAACGGCCCGAGCAGCCGGTCGTCGCCGTCCTGACGATCGCCGCCGCCGTGCTGGCGTTGTTCGCCCGCGCCTACATCTTCCTGGCCGTCGTCGTCGGCTTCACCGGGTACGGCACGGCGCTGCTGTTCCTCGCGCACGGTTCGCCCGACCTGGCGCTCACCCAGTTCCTGGCCGAGACGGTGAGCCTGGTGGTGTTCGCGCTGGTGCTGCGGCGGCTGCCGGTCGAACCGGTCAGGGGCAGGCTGGCGATGCCGTTCCGGGCGGCGATCGGGCTGGCCGTGAGCGTGGTGGTCACGGGCGCGGCCGTGCTGGCGATGGCCGCGCGAAGCACGCAGCCGGTCGGCGCGTTGATGGAGGCGGCGGCGGAGCAGGCGGGCATACGCAACATCGTCAGCGCGCTCATCGTCGACATCCGCGCCTGGGACACCATGGGCGAGAGCACGGTGCTGGTCGTGCTGACCCTGGGCCTGACGAGCATGGTGTTCCTGCGGCGCAGGTCGTACCACATCGAGCCGGGAGAGCGCCCGCCGGCCGAGCGCACGCACTGGCTGGCGGCGACGCTGCCGCCCGGGCAGCGGGTGATCGCGTTCGAGGTGGCGGCCAGGCTGACGTTCCACACGGTGCTGGTGTTGTCGGTGTTCCTGCTGTTCGTCGGCCACAGCGGGGTAGGCGGCGGGTTCGCGGGCGGCATCGTGGCCGGGCTGGCGATCATGGTGCGGTATCTGGCGGGCGGCCGCAATGAGCTGGCCACGGCGGTGCCGGTGCACGCGGGCGTGCTCATGGGGGTGGGCCTGACGTTGTCGGCGGGGACGGCGCTGGCCGGGCTGCTGTTCGGGCGGGCGGCGCTGGACATGCTCGCCATGGACGTGACCGTGCCGGTGATCGGGCACGTGCACCTGTCCACGGGGTTGCTGTTCGACCTCGGCGTGTACGTGTCGGTGGTCGGCATGGTGCAGGACATCCTGCGCGGCCTGGGAGCCGAGCTGGACCGGCAGATCGACGCCGGGGAGGGCTCGTGACCGTGCCGGTGCTGCCGCTCGCGGCCTGCTGCGTGCTGATCGCGGCCGGGGTGACGCTGCTGCTCGAACGCAGCCTGGTACGGGTGCTCGCCGGCGTGATCATGCTGGGCAACGGGGTGAACCTGCTGATCGTGACCGCCGGCGGCGACGCGGGCGGCCCGCCCTTCACCGGGAACCCGGGGATGGCCGACCCGCTGCCGCAGGCCATGGTGCTCACGGCCATCGTGATCACCCTCGGTGTGACGGCGTTCCTGCTGGCCCTGGTGCACCGCTCGTGGCAGCTCACCGGCAGCGACGAGGTGCAGGACGACACCGAGGACCGGCGGGTGCGGCTGCGCGCCCGGCGCGGCGAGCTGAGCGACGCCGTGCGCCGCCGGCAGGACGCCTACCGGCGGCTGGTCGCGGAGCAGCGGGCCGAGCTCGCGCATCTGGAGGCCGAGCAGGCCGAGCGGGAGCGCCTGGAGGAGGCCGACCTGGAGCGGCGCACCTCCCGGGTGCACACCGAGCTGGAACGCTGGATGCGCGAGCACCGGGAGCGGGGCGTGTCGGACGAGGAGCTCCAGGACCGCCTGGAGGAGGCCGGGCGGCGCGAGCACGACGCCGTCACGGACAACGTGCTGCGGATCGAGGAGCTGCGCGAGGAGCACGGGCGCCGGCGGGAGGCGCAGGCGGCCAGGGAACGGGACCTGCGCAGGAGGCTCAAGGCCCGCCAGCGGGAGGCCCGCAAGCAGATGCGGGCGGCCATCAGGGAGGAGCGGGCGCGCCAGGCCCTCGCGCAGGACGCCGAGCTGGAGGGCGAGGACTCGTGATGGAGGGCCTCGTCTGCGTGCCCGTGCTGCTGCCGCTGCTGGCGGCCGGGGTGAAGCTGGCGATCGGCGGGCGGCTGCGGCACCTCCAGTCGGTCATCAGCCTGGTCACCCTGGGCGTCTCGGTCGTGGTGTCGGCGGTGTTGCTGGTGGCGGTGGACACGGGCGGCCCGCTGGTCACCGAGCTGGGCGGCTGGACGGCGCCGCTCGGGATCTGCCTGGTGGCCGACCGGCTGTCGGCGCTGGTGCTGCTGGTGTCGTCGGCCGTGACGTTCTGCGTGATGGTGTACTCGGTGGCCAACGCCTACGACGTGCAGGAGCACGACGCGCCCATGGCGATCTTCCATCCGGCGTTCCTGGTGATGGTGGCCGGGGTGGCGGACGCGTTCCTGACGGGCGACCTGTTCAACCTGTTCGTGGCATTCGAGCTGCTGCTGAGCGGCTCGTACGTGCTGCTCACGTTCGGCGGCACCGAGTCCAGGATCCGGGCGGGCGCGACGTACACGCTGATGGCGCTGACCTCGTCGATGTTGTTCCTCATGGCGCTGGCGATCACGTACGCGGCCACGGGGACGCTGTCGATGGCGCAGCTCGCCGTGCGCTTCGCCACGTTGCCCGAGCAGGTGAAGCTGCTGGTGGAGCTCATGCTGCTGCTGGTGTTCGCGATCAAGGCGGCGGTGTTCCCCATGTCGGCGTGGCTGCCGGACTCCTACCCGACGGCGCCCGCGCCGGCCACGGCCGTGTTCGCCGGGCTGCTCACCAAGGTCGGCGTGTATTCGCTCATCAGGCTGGAGGCGCTGCTGTTCCCCGGCGGGCCGGTCGCGACGCTGCTGATGTGGGTGGCGCTGGCCACGATGCTGACCGGCGTGCTCGGCGCGGTGGCGCAGACCGACATCAAACGCATGTTGTCCTTCACCCTGCTCAGCCACATCGGCTACATGGTGTTCGGGGTGGCGCTGGCCACGGTGGCCGGCATGGCCGGGGCGATCTTCTACGTGGTGCACCACATCACCGTGCAGACCGGGTTGTTCCTGGTGACCGGGCTGATCGAGCGGCGTACCGGCACGACCTCCGTGACCGGGCTCGGCGGCCTGATGAAGAGCGCGCCGCTGATCGCCGTGTTGTTCTTCGTCCCCGCCATGAACCTGTCCGGCATCCCGCCGATGTCGGGCTTCCTGGGGAAGCTGATGCTGGTGCAGGCCGGTCTGGCCGCCGGCGGGCCGCTGCCGGTCGTGCTGGTCGCCGCGGGGCTGGTGACGAGCCTGCTCACCCTGTACGCCGTCGCCAAGACGTGGGGCAAGGCGTTCTGGCGCGCCCCGCGCGAGACCAGGACGGGCACCGTGGTGGAGAGCGAGGAGGAGACCGGCCAGGAGCCGACGGTGACCACGACCACATTGCCCGTGACGCTGGCCGGGCCGGTGGCGGCGCTGGTGGCGCTCGGATTGTCGTACACGGTGCTGGCCGGGCCGCTGTCGGCGCTGGCGCAGCGGGCGGCGGGCGAGCTGATGGCGCGCGGGCCGTACATCGAGGCCGTGCTGGGGAGGGACCGGTGAGGCCGCGGCTGGCGCTGATCGCCTGGCTGGTGCTGGTCTGGGCGACTCTGTGGGGCGAGCTGTCGATCGGGAACGTGCTGGGCGGGCTGGCGGCCGCGCTCGCCGTGACGTGGCTGCTGCCGCTGCCCATGCTGGACCCGGGCATCAGGATCCGCCCGGTGGCGCTGGTGCGCTTCCTGCTGTGGTTCGGCTGGGAC
Organism: Nonomuraea polychroma; assembly: GCF_004011505.1. Taxonomy (NCBI): domain Bacteria; kingdom Bacillati; phylum Actinomycetota; class Actinomycetes; order Streptosporangiales; family Streptosporangiaceae; genus Nonomuraea; species Nonomuraea polychroma. The sequence continues at coordinate 3,055,823 of NZ_SAUN01000001.1, read as the reverse complement.
ATGGTGGTCTCGACCGCGCGGGTGGTGATGTGGGTGTTCCGGCCGGGGCCGCCGCCGACGCACCTCGTGCGCGTGCAGCTGCGGACGTCGTCGGAGTCCATGATCGTGATGGTCATGACGGCGCTGGCGAACGTGCCCGGCAGCCTCGTCGTGGAGGCGTACGTCGAGGAGCGCTGCCTGATGTTGCACATTCTCGGGCTGCCCGGCGACGCCGCCGAGGACGTGCGGGCGAACGTGGCCGCGCTCGAGTCGCGCATCGTGGCGGCGTTCGGCACCCGGCGGGACCGCGAGGAGTTCGGATGAACGTGGTGTATCTGGTGACGATCGGCCTGCTGGGGTGCGCGGCGGCGCTCACGCTCTACCGGGCGGTACGCGGCCCGTCGATGCTGGACCGGGCGGTCGCGCTCGACACGATGACCGCGCTGGCGATGTGCGGGGTGGGCGCGTTCGCCGTGGCCAGGGACGACTATTCGGACCTGCCGATCCTGCTGGTGCTGTCGCTGCTGGGGTTCGTCGGGTCGGTGTCGCTGGCCAGGTTCTTCTCCGGCAGGTCGCGGTGAGCGCGCTCGACGTGGCGGCCTCCGCCTGCCTGCTGCTCGGCGCGGCACTGGCGCTGTCGGCCGGGGCCGGGCTCGTGCGGTTCCGCACCACGCTGGACCGCATGCACGCGGGCACGAAGCCGCAGGTGGCCGGGGTGCTGCTGGTGCTGCTCGCGATGTGGCTGCACCGGCCTGAGTGGGCGACCGCGGGGCCGCTGCTGCTGGTGGCGGCCGCTCAGGTGATCACTGTGGCGGTGGCGGCGTACATGGTGGCGCGGGGCGCCTACGCACGTCAGTCGTCCCGGGACGACGACACCGCTTCGCCGCCCGAGGACGGGGACGGCACGGCGGTGCCGCCGGAGGAATCCTGATCGTCGGAGCGGTTCAGCGCCGGCTGGCCGAACCACGTCCACAGGGCCAGCACGGCGATGACCGCCGCGGTCCCCCAGGCCAGCGTGGGGCCGAAGAGGTAGTCGATCACGAGCATGGTGGCCGTGGTCATCGACACCGCCAGCGCGAGCGCGCCCAGGATGCCGTAGAGGTTGGAGCGGCGTACCAGCGTCTCCTTGCGGCCCTGCCGGAACAGCACCCGGTGCTGCGCGGTCGGCGCGATGTAGCAGATCGACGCGACGGCGGCGCTGACCAGCGCCACGTAGAACAACCACCGGTCGGCCAGGCTCAGCTGGGCGAAGCCCGGCGAGAAGGGCACGGTCAGGAGGAAGGCGAACAGGACCTGCACGCCCGTCACCGCGACGCGCGCGCCCTGCAGCAGCTCCACGAAGTTGCGGTCCGCCCGCTCCTGCTGCGACTCCTGTTTCACGCGGCCTCCCGTCCGTTACACGAGAGACCTCTCCTTCCTCCCCAAGCCGGGTCAAAACCTCGGCATGAGGATCTTTGCCGGGGTGATCGGGAGGTCGCGGACCCGGTGGCCGGTGGCGTGGTGCACGGCGTTGCCGATGGCGGCCGCGGTGCCGACGATGCCGATCTCGCCGATGCCCTTGCTGCCCATGGGATTGAGCCGCTCGTCCTGCTCCTCCAGCCACATCGCCTCGATGTGCTGGACGTCGGCGCAGGCCGGGACGTGGTACTGCGCCAGGTCGCGCCGGAGGAAACCGCCGAACTCCTCGTCGGTGTGGGTCTCCTCCATCAGCGCCATGCCGAGGCCCATCGTCATGCCGCCGATGAACTGCGACCTCGCGAGCGTGGCGTCCACGATGTGCCCGGCGGCGAACACGCCGAGCAGGCGCGAGACGCGTACCTCGCCGGTCACCGCGCTGACGCGGACCTCGGCGAACTGGGCGCCGAAGGCGTGCCTGGCCAGCCGCGTGTCGGTCGCGATCTCCCCGGTGGTGTCGGCGCGGCCCTCCGTGCCGTTCTTCATCAGCTCCTCGCAGGCGCCGACGACGGCCGACCCCCACGAGGCCAGGCCCATCGAGCCGCCGGCGACCGGCGCGTCAGGCAGGTCGCTGTCGCCCAGCTCCACGTGCACCCGGTCCGGGGCGACGCCGAGCGTGTCGGCGGCGATCCTGGTCAGCGCGGTACGCGCGCCGGTGCCGATGTCGGTGGCGGCCACCTGGACGAGGAAGTCGCCATTCCGTACGCACGCCACGGCCTTCGACGGGACGCGCCTGGCCGGGTAGGTGGAGGCCGCCACCCCGGTGCCGACCAGCCACTCCCCCTCCCGCCGGACGCCCGGCGCAGGGTCGCGGCGGTCCCAGCCGAAGCGCCGGGCGCCCTCCCGCAGGCAGGCGACCAGGTTGCGGGAGCTGAACGGCAGGCCGCTCTCCGGCTCGGTCTGCGGCTCGTTGCGGATCCGCAGCTCGACGGGGTCGAGGCCGGCGGCATAGGCCAGCTCGTCCATGGCGGATTCGAGCGCGTACATGCCGGGGCACTCGCCCGGGGCGCGCATCCACGACGGGGTGGCCACGTCCAGCCGGACCAGCCGGTGCGCGGTGCGCAGGGCGGGCGCGGCGTACATGACCCGGGCGGGGGTCGCGGTCTGCTCAGCGAACTCCACGAGCGTGGAGCTCTGCTCGTACGCGACGTGCTCCAGCGCGGTCAGCCGCCCGTCGGCGTCCGCGCCGAGGCGCAGCCGCTGGATCGTGGGCGTGCGGTAGCCGGTGACGTCGAACATCTGCTGCCTGGTCAGCGCCACCTTGACCGGCCGGCCCACGGCCCTGGCGGCCAGCGCGGCGAGCACGGCGTGCGGCCGGGTGGTGCCCTTGCTGCCGAACCCGCCGCCGACGTGCCGGGAGACGACGCGGACGCGGTTCGGCGGCAGGCTGAGCGTCTTGGCGATGGTGTCCCGGTCGAGGGACGCGCCCTGCGCCGAGTCGTAGACCAGCAGCCTGCCGTCGCCGGCCCACACGGCGAGCGCGGCGTGCGGCTCCATCGGGTTGTTGTGCAGGACCGGGGTCGTGTAGGTCACGTCGACGGTGGTCGCGGCCTCGGCCAGACCCGCCTCGACGTCGCCCTGCTCGGTGTCCGCCGGGTAGTTCGGGTTGACGACCTCCGGCCGGTAGAGGCCGGGGTGGTCGGCGCGCAGGCTGACGTCGTGGTCGGCGGGCTCATAGGAGACGCGCACGGCGTCGGCGGCCGCGCGGGCGTTCTCGTAGGTGTCGGCGACGGCGGCCGCGATCAGCTGGCCGCGGTAGGCCACGTCGCGGCTCTGGAACAGGGCCAGCTCGGCGTCGGCGTCCTCGGCCAGCTCGGGCGGGTCCTCGATGGACAGCACGCCCAGCACGCCGGGCATGTCGAGGGCCCGGCTCGTGTCCACGCGGGTGACGCGGCCCTTCGCGATGTGCGACTGCACGGGGTAGGCGTAGGTGACGCCCTCGACGGGGTATTCGGCGGCGTACGTGGCCAGTCCGGTGACCTTGACGCGGCCTTCGACGCGGGTCACGGCGCGAGCTCCTGGAGCGTGCTGACGATCAGGTTGCGCGCCAGCGGGACCTTGAAGGCGTTGCGCGGCAGCGGGCGGGCCTGCTCCATCTCGGCCTCGGCGGCGGCCAGGAACGCCTCGCCGGTCGCCGGGCCGCCGATGATCGCCTGTTCGGCGCGCTCGGCCCGCCAGGGCGCGTGGGCGACGCCGCCGAGCGCGATGCGGCAGCCGGCGACGGCCCTGTCGGGGCCGACGTCGAGCACGGCGGCGATCGACACGAGGGCGAAGGCGAACGACGCGCGCTCGCGTACCTTGCGGTAGGCCGAGGCGCCGGGCGGCGGCGCGGGCAGCTCGACGGCGGTGATCAGGTCGCCGGGCTCCAGGACGGTGTCCCGCTCGGGCTCGTCACCGGGCAGGCGATGCAGGCCGGGCATCGGGATGATCCGGTCGCCGCCTGGGCCGGTGACGTGGACCTCGGCGTCCAGCGCGGCCAGCGCGACCGCCATGTCGGAGGGGTGGGTGGCCACGCAGGCGTCCGAGTGCCCGAGCACGGCCAGGTTCGCGTGGTCGCCCTCGATGGCGGGGCAGCCGGAGCCGGGCCGGCGTTTGTTGCACGGCCTGCTCACGTCCTGGAAGTACGCGCAGCGGGTGCGTTGCAGCAGGTTGCCGGCCACCGTCGCCATGTTGCGCACCTGGCCGGAGGCGCCGCTGAGGACCGAGCGGGCGAGCATCGGGTAACGGGCGCGGACGAGCGGGTCGGCGGCCAGGTCGCTGTTGCGTACCGCGGCGCCGATCCTCAGCCGGTCGCGGACCTGCTCGATGGTGCCGAGCGGCAGGCGGCTGACGTCGACGAGGCGGTCGGGCTCGGCCACGCCGAGGCGCATGAGGTCGACCAGGTTGGTGCCGCCGCCCAGGTACATGGCGCCCGGGCCGCACCGGCGCACCGCGTCCGACGGGCTGGCGGCGCGGTCGTAGTCGAAGGTCTTCACCGCGCCACCTCGGCTATCGCGCTGACGATGTTGACGTACGCGCCGCACCGGCACAGGTTGCCGCTCATCCGCTCCCTGATCTCCGACGGGGTCAGGTCGGGGTCGACGAGGACGTCCTCGGTGACGGCGCTCGGCCCGGGCTCCCCGAGCATGCCGGCCGCCGAGCAGAGCTGTCCCGGCGTGCAGTAGCCGCACTGGAACGCGTCGTGCTCGATGAACGCCTCCTGCAGCGGATGCAGCCGCTCCCCGTCGGCCAGACCCTCGACGGTGGTGATCTCGGAGCCGTCCACCGCGACCGCGAGGGCGAGGCAGGCGTTGGCCCGCCGCCCGTCGATCAGCACCGTGCAGGCGCCGCACTGGCCGTGGTCGCACCCTTTCTTGGCGCCGATCAGGCCCAGCCGTTCGCGCAGCAGGTCGAGCAGCGATATCCGGGGATCCACGTCCACCGCGCGCGGGACACCGTTGACCTGAAGGGTGATGTTCATGGCGCTTCGCCTACCCGGCCTCTCCGCGGGACAACCTCCGAGCGCGGTAAAGCCAGATCGACCCATTAATCCCTATATGTCACGTTCGTTTTGCCGGAGCGGTGACGGGTAGCCGAGCCGCATGAGCGGGCCCATCGATGAGCTGGCGGCCGAGTCGGCGGCGATACTGACCGTCAACGCCGGTTCATCGAGCCTCCGCCTCGATCTGGTGCAGGGCGAGAGCGTCCTGGACAGCGCGCACGCCGAGCACGCCGCCGATCCCGGCACGGCCAGGGACGAGGTGGCGACGTTCCTCGGCGGGCATTTCGACCGCGACATCAGGGCGGTGGCGCACCGGCTGGTGCACGGCGGCGACGTCGTCCGTACCCCGACGGTGGCCGACGACGAGACCGTGGCGGCGCTGGGCGAGGTGACGAGCCTGGCTCCGCTGCACCTGCCGCCGTCGCTGGCGCTGCTGGCGGCGGCCCGCGAGGAGCTGCCTGCCGTGCCGCACGTGCTGTGCCCCGACACCGCCTTCCACGCCGGCCTGCCGGCGGCGGCTGCGACGTACCCCCTGCCGCGGGAGTGGCGCGAGCGGCACGGCCTGCGTCGTTACGGTTTCCACGGCCTGTCCTACGCGTGGGCCGCCGACCGGGTGGCCGAGTTGCTCGGCCGGCCGATGGCGGAGCTGGAGCTGGTGCTGGCGCACCTGGGCGGCGGCTGCTCGGTGTGCGCGGTCTCCGGCGGGCGCAGCCTGGACACGTCGATGGGATTCACGCCACTGGAGGGCGTGCCGATGAGCAAACGCTCGGGCAGCGTGGACCCCGGCATGCTGCTGTGGTTGCTGTCCGAGGGCCACCTGTCGGTGGACGAGCTCAGCGAGGGGCTGGAGCGGCGTTCCGGGCTGCTGGGGCTGTCGGACGGGCGGTCGGGGGACACCCGGGAGCTGGTCGCCGCCGAACGGGACGGCGACGAGGCGGCCGCACTGGCGCTGAGCGTGTTCGCCCATCGGGTGAGCAGGGAGATCGCCGCCGTGGCCACATCGCTGACGCGGATCGACGCGCTGGTGTTCACCGGGGAGATCGGCTGGGACCAGCCCGAGGTGCGCGAGGCCGTGTGCGACCGGCTCGGGCTGCTCGGTGTGCGGCCTCCCGTCAGCGGCAACCGCCACGAGGACGGCCCGGTCAGCGCATACGACGCCGCCGTCCCGATCATGGTGGTCCAGGTACGGGAGGAGCTCCAGCTCGCCCGTGAATGCCTCCAAGTGCTCGCGGAGGAGGAGGAATGACGACCATTGACGAGGTGCGGCGCTCCGCTCTGCCGCTGATCACGGCCGACGACCTCGACCCGCTGCTCGAACGCGTCGGCGACGCCCGGTTCGTACTCATCGGCGAGGCCAGCCACGGCACGCACGACTTCTACGTCTGGCGGTCCGACCTGACCCGCCGGCTGATCGAGGAGAAGGGGTTCACCTTCGTCGGAGTCGAAGGCGACTGGCCCGACTGCGAACGGGTCAACCAGGCCGTCACCGGCGACACCGATCCGTTCCAGGCCCTGTACTCCTTCGAGCGCTGGCCGACGTTCATGTGGGCCAACGAGGAGGTCGTGGACTTCTGCCGCTGGCTGCGGCTCTGGAACGCCAAGCTGCCGCCCGCCGAGCGCTGCGGCTTCTACGGGCTGGACGTCTACAGCCTGTGGGACTCGCTGCGCGCCGTGCGCCGCTACGCCGCCGCCCACCTGCCCGAGCAGATGGAGGCGGTCACGGACGCCCTGCACTGCTTCGAGTCCTATGGGCACGACCCGCAGCAGTACGGCCTGGCCACCCGCCTGGTGCCGGACACCTGCGAGGACGAGGTCGTGAACCTGCTCGCCGCGGTGCGCAGGACGGCGCCCGAAGACCTCGGCGTGCGGCAGAACGCCGAGATCGTGGCCGGCGCCGAGCGGTACTACCGCGCCATGGTGCGCGGCGGGCCCGACTCCTGGAACGTCAGGGACGTGCACATGGCCGACACCCTGGACAGGCTGGCGAGCATGCGCGGGCCCAAGGGGATCGTGTGGGCGCACAACACGCACGTCGGCGACGCCCGCGCCACCGACATGGCGGCGGCCGGGATGACCAACCTCGGACAGCTCGCCCGCGAGCGGCACGGCGACGCCGCCGTGCTCGTCGGCTTCGGCAGCCATCGGGGTTCGGTGGTGGCCGCGAAGCGGTGGGCCACGCAGCACCACGTCATGCCGGTGCCTCCCGCCCGGCCGGCGTCCCTGGAGGCGCTGCTGCACGAGGCGGACCTGCCCGGCGGGCGGGCGCTGTTCGTCGTGCCGCCCGGCGACCGGCCCATGTGGTACGACGAGCCCATGGGGCACCGGGCGATCGGCGTCGTCTACCACCCGGAGCGGGAGCGCTGGGGCAACTATGTGCCGACGGTCGTGGGCCGCCGCTACGACGCGTTCATCTGGCTGGAGCACACCAAGGCGCTGCATCCGCTGCACGGCGAGCCGTGGGGCGACGTCGAGCCGGAGACGTACCCGTCGGCGGTGTGAAGCCGATTGTCAGTGGCGAGTGGTTTGATCTCTGGTGTGGAGGCCTCGGTCGAGCAGCTCGTCTACGTCCGGGAGGACGAATACACCGTCGCGCGCATGAGCGCCGACGGCGTGCCCGACTTCGTGGCCACGGGGCGGGCGCTGGCCGGGGTGCAGCCGGGCGAGACGCTGCGGATCTTCGGCGACTGGAGCACGCATCCGCGCCACGGCCGGCGGTTCGCGGTCACCGGGTGCGAGCGGGTGACGCCGTCGTCGGTGCGGGCCATCCGCATCTACCTGGGGTCGGGGCTGGTCAGGGGGATCGGGCCGCGGCTGGCGTACGCGATCGTCGACCACTTCGGCGAGGCCACGCTCAAGGTCATCGACACCGAGCCGGAGCGGCTCACCGAGGTCGTCAACATCGGGCCGCTGCGGCAGGCGCAGATCGTCGAGGCGTGGCGGGAGCAGAAGGCGATCGCCGCGCTGATGGTGACGTTGCAGGGGCTCGGGGTCAGCCCGCTGCTCGCGGCCAAGATCTACCAGGCGTTCGGGCAGGACGCCGACGAGGTGCTCGCCACGGACCCGTACCGGCTGATCGGGCGGGTCAGAGGCATCGCCTTCCGCATCGCCGACCGGATCGCGCTGCAGTCGGGGGTGCCCGAGCGCAGCCCGCAGCGGGTCAAGGCGGCGCTGCTCGACCGGCTGGAGGCGGCCGGCAGCCGCGACGGCCACTGCTATCTTCCCGTCCCGGCCCTGGTCAGGGAGACCGCGGAGCTGATCGAGCAGGACCAGGACCTGGTGCGGCCGATGCTGGACGCGCTCGTCGCCGACCGCCGGCTGGTCGTCGAGACCTCGCCGGACCAGCCGGGGCAGATGGTGGCCTACGCCAAGCACGTGCACGCCCGGGAAAACGCGCTCGCGGCCCAGCTGACCAGGATCGCGCAGGCCCGCTCGACGCTGCCGCTGCGGTCGTTCCGCGAGGACCCCGGGCTGCATGACGATCAGCGCGCGGCCGTCACCATGGCCCTGACCAGCACCCTCTCGATCATCACCGGCGGCCCCGGGTGCGGCAAGAGCCACACCGTGAAGGCCATCGCGACCACCGTCAGGGCCGCGGGCGGCACGGTCACGCTCACCGCCCCCACCGGCAAGGCGGCCAAACGCCTGTCCGAGCTGACCGGGTTGCCGGCGATGACCGTGCACCGCATGCTCGCCCAGCAACCGGAGCCCGAGCCGGAGACGCTGTTCGACGAGCGGCCGTCGCAGGCCGACCTGATCGTGGTCGACGAGGCGTCCATGCTCGACCTGCACCTGGCCACCCGGCTCACCGCCGCGGTCCCGAGCGGCAGCCACCTGCTGCTCATCGGCGACAGCGACCAGCTGCCCAGCATCGGGCCCGGCGACGTGCTGGCCGATCTGCTGCGGGTGCCGGATATCCCGCGGGTCCAGCTCACTCACGTGTTCCGCCAGTCGGGCGGCAGCGGCATCATCGACGCCGCCTACCGCATCCGCGCCGGTCGCATGCCGGAAACGCCGGGCCGGGGCGGGTTCTGGTTCGAGGAGCTGGACGATCCCGAGCAGGTCGCCCGGCGGGTCGCCCACCTGGCCATGGTCGCCATCCCGCGCAAGCAGGGCGTCGAGCCCGCCCAGGTGCAGGTGCTGTGCCCGATGCGCAAGGGCGAGACGGGCGCCACCGCGCTCGGGCGGCTGATCCAGGACCAGCTCAACCCGGCCGCCGACGACAAACCGGAGCACTGGTCGGGGGCGACCGTGTTCCGGGTGGGCGACCGGGTCATGCCGATCCGTAACAACTACGACAAGGGCGTCTTCAACGGGGAGACCGGGACGGTCACGGACGTGGTGCCGGCGGAGCGCACGATCACCATCAGGACGGACGACGGGGAGAGCGTCCAGTACGGGTTCGACGAGCTCGACGACCTGACCCACGCGTACGCGATCAGCGTGCACCGGTCGCAGGGCAGCGAATACCCGTTCGTGGTCGCGCCGATCGTCGCCGAGTCCGGCGGGATCATGCTGCGCCGCAAGCTCCTCTACACGCTGGTGACCCGGGCCAAGGCGTGGGTGGTGCTGGTGGGGCAGCGGGAGGCGCTGGAGCTGGCGGTCCACCGGATCGGCCACCGCCGCAACACGGGCCTGGCGCGGCGCCTGTCCTTGACCTTGGACAGCTGACGCGTGCGACAATGCGAGCAATGTCAGCCGATCCCTTGATAAGAGCGACATCCTCCCTGTACGGCCTGCTCGTCGGGGACGCGCTCGGCTCGCAGTTCTTCGTTCCCGCCAACCGCCCGGCCCTCGACGGCCGCACCCTGCCGCCCCGCCCGTGGCAGTGGACCGACGACACCGAGATGGCCTGCTCGATCTACCGCGTCCTGGCCGACCACGGCCGCGTCGACCAGGATCCGCTGGCCGGGAGCTTCGCCACCCACCACGACTTCGACCGCGGCTACGGCCCCGCCACCAACCGGCTGCTCCGGCTCGTACGGGAAGGCGGCGACTGGCGCGAGCTGGCCGCCGGGCTGTTCGACGGAAAGGGCTCCTGGGGCAACGGCGCGGCCATGCGGGTCGCGCCGCTCGGCGCGTGGTTCGCCGGCGATCTGCCGCGGGCGGCGGCCCAGGCGAGGCTGTCGGCACAGGTCACGCACACGCATCCGGAGGCGGCGGCCGGCGCGATAGCGGTGGCGGTGGCCGCCGCCGTCGCCGCGGCCGAGCCGGGGGTGAGCCCTGGGCGGTTCGTCGACCAGGTGCTCGAACACACGCCGTCCGGCCTGGTGCGCGACGGCATCGCCGCCGCCCGGCGGCTGCTGACCGTGCGCGACCCGTCGCTCGCCGCCTACGAGCTGGGCAACGGCCGCGACGTCTCAGCCCATGACACCGTCCCGTTCACGATCTGGGCAGCTGCCCGGCACCTCGGGGATTTCGAGTCGGCCTTCTGGACCACGGCCGCGGCGGGCGGCGACGTCGACACCACCTGCGCGATCGTGGGCGGCATCACCGGAGCGGGCGTGGGCCCGCCACCGGACTGGGTCCGCCGGTGCGAACCGCCCCCGAGCTGGGCGAAGGTGCCGGACTACCGGCGGGGGAACGTCCGGGCGTAGTCGAGGTCGAATGTCCTGCCCACCCACCCGGGGCCGCCGCGCTCGCCGTCCGGGTCCGGGAGCTCGCCCTGGAGGAGGGCGCGGCGGATCTCGGCGATCTCACCCGAGCGGTCGCGCTGGTCGATGAGCCGTCCTGCGTCCAGGACAACGGCGCCGCCGTGTATTCGCCTTGCCCGTCCGCGGCGAGGTCCGCCCTGCGTCGGCCGGGCCGGTTCGCCTTCGACAGCAGCCGGTGTGCAGCGGGCCGGGGACGATCGCGTGGGCGGCGGGGTCGAAGAGAGGGCCGCCGACGATGGCGACGATCTCGTGCTCCGTGCCGTCGACGGCGATGGTGTCCGGGATCTGCGCGGTCACCCCGGCAGGGTGGCGGTGAAATCAGGTGACGGGAAGAAGGTGGGCGCGGGAGCATGGCGGGTGATGGACGAGCGGCGTTTGGTGCGCATTTCGAAATATCTGGCCAGGCATCTGCGGCATGACCCGCAGCGGATCGGCATCACGCTGGACGCCCATGGGTGGGTGCCGGTCGACGAGCTGCTGCGGGCCGCCGCCGAGCACGGGTTCCCGATCACGGCGGCCGAGTTGTGGCAGGTCGTCGAGGGCAACGACAAGCGGCGCTACGCGATCGAGGGCGGCAGGATCCGGGCCAGCCAGGGGCATTCCGTGCCGGTGGATCTCGACCTGCCCGCGGTGGAGCCGCCCGAGGTGCTCTACCACGGGACCGTGACGCGGTTCGTGGAGGCGATCAAGAAGGAGGGGCTGCGGCCGATGAGCCGCCATCACGTGCATCTGTCGCCCGACCGGGAGACGGCGACGCGGGTGGGGGCGCGGCGGGGCGTTCCCGTGGTGCTGGTGGTGGCGGCCGGGAAGATGCACGCGGACGGGCACGTGTTCCGGCGCAGCGCGAACGGGGTGTGGCTGGCCGACATCGTGCCGCCCGGTTACCTGCTGATCCCGTCCTGAAGGGCGTCGCGGGCGGCCATCAGGGCGAAGCCGAGGAGGTTCAGGCCCTGCCACGTCCTGGGTGAGGCGGCGCGCTCGTCGCCGGCTGTCAGCCCGATGCCCCACACCCGGTCGCGCGGGCTGGCCTCCACCAGGACCCGGTTCGACGTGCCGAGCAGGAACGTGCGGAGGTCGGCGTGCTGGCCGAACTTGGCGACGTTCCCGCGCACGACGATGTCGAAGCGGCGCGCCTGCCACACCGCCTCGTCGAAGCCGCTCACGGTCCGGCCGAGCTTCTTGGCCTCGCCGGGGTGGCCGGCCGCGAGGATCTTGGTCGCGGTCTCGTCGTCACCGAACAGCCACGCCTTGTGGGCCATCATGTAATGCTCGGCCGAGGCGAAGGTGTGCTGCTCCTCGGTGAATGTCACCGGCCACCACTGGCTGAGGCACCCAGGCCCGGCACCGCCGTCGCGGGCGGGCTGGTGGCCCCAGAAGTAGAGGTATTTGAGCTGCCGGCCGGACTGCTCGGCGGCGACGGCCTCGTCAACGCTCCTGGGGAGATCGGTCATGTCCCCACCGTGCCACAGGTGTCATCCGGCGGCGCGGCGGAGCCGGTCGGCGACCTCGCGGAGGACCGGGACCAGCTCCGGCGGATCGAGGACCTCGAAGTCGAAGCCCTTGACCGCGATGTAGATCGCCAGCTCGTCGAGGGAGTTGGACCCCGTGACGTACAGGCACGTGCCGGCGTCCACCGCCTCCAGCCGCCCGGCGCCCGCCGAGGTCTGAGGCGCGACCGCCTCCAGGGGCGCGTGGAAGAGGATGCGCGCCTGGTAGCGGTAGGGCGCGGAGGTGATGGCCCGGGACACGTAGGCGGCCGCGTCCTCCTGCGGCGGCGTACGCGGCGTGAACCGGGCCCCCGGCATCCCCAGCGGCGCCTGGATGCGGTCCACCCGGAACGTCCGCCAGTCCTCCTTGCCCACATCCCAGGCCAGCAGATACCAGCGGCGCGGCGTGTGGACCAGGCGGTGCGGCTCCACCTCGCGCGACGAGACGCCCTCGCGCCCGTCGTACCGCAGCCGGATCCGGCGCTGGTCGCGGCAGGCGGCGGCGAGGGCGGCCAGCAGGTCGGCGCTCACGGCCGGGGCCGCCGCGCCGGCCAGCGGCACGGTGGCGGCCTGGAACGCGCTCACCCGGTGCCGCAGCCGCGACGGCAGCACCTGCTGCAGCTTGGCCAGCGCCCGCACGGAGCCCTCCTCGAGCCCGGCGACGCTGCCGGTGGCGGCGGTACGCAGGCTGATCGCCACGGCCACGGCCTCCTCGTCGTCGAGGAGCAGCGGCGGCAGGGCGGCGCCCACGCCGAGCCGGTAACCGCCGGCCACGCCGGGGGTGGCGTCCACCGGGTAGCCGAGGTCGCGCAGCCGGTCGATGTCGCGCCGCACGGTACGCAGTCCGACCTCGAGTCGTGCGGCCAGCTCGGCGCCCGTCCAGTCGGCGCGGGACTGGAGGAGCGAGAGCAGGCGGAGCAGCCGGGCCGAGGTCTCCAACATGGATCCATTCTGCCGCCGCATTGGTGCCAGAGCCTGTCACCAATCCTCTCTACTGTCGGAGACATGACGAACAGCGACATCACTCCCTATCGCGTCGAAGTCCCCCAGACCGCCGTCGACGACCTCCGCGACCGGCTCCGGCGTACGCGGTGGGCGCCCGACCTGCCGGGCGCCGGCTGGGAGCGCGGCGTGCCCACGAGCTACCTGCGCACCCTGGCCGAGTACTGGGCGGACGGCTTCGACTGGCGCGCCCAGGAGGCGGCGCTGAACGCGTACCCGCAGTTCATCACCACGATCGACGGCGCGGACGTGCATTTCCTGCACGTCCGCTCGCCCGAGCCGGAGGCGACCCCGCTCATGCTGCTGCACGGCTGGCCGGGCTCGGTCGTCGAGTTCCTCGACCTCATCGGCCCGCTCACCGACCCGGTCGCGCACGGCGGCGCCGCCGCCGACGCCTTCCACCTGGTGATCCCGTCGCTGCCCGGCTACGGCTTCTCCGGCCCGCTGCGCGAGACCGGCTGGACGGACGGCCGCACCGCCGCCGCGCTGGCCGAGCTGATGGCCAGGCTCGGCTACGAGCGGTACGGCGTCCAGGGCGGCGACGTCGGCGCCTTCATCGCGCCGCTGATGGGCCGGCTGGCCCCGGACAACGTCATCGGCGTGCACGTCAACGGCCTGCTCACGTTCCCGACCGGCGATCCGGCGGTCATGGGGTCGCTGACGGAGGCCGAGCGGGGGCGGCTGGCCGGGATGCGGGAGTGGCAGCAGAACCTGGGGGCGTACATGCAGCTGCACGGCACCCGCCCGCAGACCATCGCGGCCGCCCTGCACGACTCCCCCGCCGGGCAGCTGGCCTGGATCGTGGAGAAGTTCAAGGACTGGACCGACCCGGCGGCCAAGCTGCCCGAGGACGCCGTGGACCGGGACCGGATCCTCACCGACGTGAGCATCTACTGGTTCACCGAGACGGCGGGGTCGTCGGCGCACACGTACTTCGAACGGTTCAACGATGCCAGCGCGTGGGGGCCGGTGGAGCGCGGGACCGTGCCGACGGCGGCGGCCGTGTTCCCGACGGACTACTCGGTGCGGCCGCTGGCCGAGCAGGTGCACAACGTGGTGAGGTGGTCGGAGTTCGGCCACGGCGGCCACTTCGCCGCCCTGGAGACGCCCGGCGTGCTGATCGGCGACCTGCGGGAGTTCTTCCGGTCGCTCGCCTGACCACCGCTCCACACGAGGAACCGGCCAAGGCATAAGACCTTTTCGCGGCGTCACGGGGCGTATGTACGGGGGCGCTCCCAGGGGCTGTTACGGTAGTGCGCGGCGTGCCGGGAAGTCTGGTCGGCTGGACTGTCGGCTGAGCTCTCCCGGGGGGCCTTTCCACACAATGCGTGACATTGACCGCGGCGGCGATCGGTGATGGTGGCGACAGCGCCGTTCTTAGCGAGATTCCGGCATCCGGCCCAGGTGGTCGCCGCCGGTTTCAGCTTTGCCATCGGGATCGGCACGGCCCTGCTGTCCCTGCCGATCGCCACCGCCGGCGGCGAGTCGGCGGGCTGGGTGACGGCCTTGTTCACGGCGGCCTCGGCCGTGTGCGTGACCGGGCTGGTGGTGGTCGACACCGATACGCACTGGTCGGTGTTCGGCGAAGTGGTCATCGCCGGGCTGGCCCAGGTCGGCGGCCTGGGCATCATGACGATGGCGACGGTCTTCATGCTGCTCGTCTCGGGCCGTCTGGGGCTGCGGGCCAGGATCGCCACCCAGGCGGAGACCAAGACGCTGAGCATGGGTGACGTGCGCCGGCTCGTGCTCAAGCTGGTCGTGTTCAGCCTGGTGTGCGAGGTGATCACCGCAGCCGTGCTCGCGGGGCGTTTCCTCATCGGGTACGGCGAGTCGTTCGGACGAGCCCTCTACCTGGGCGGCTTCCACGCGGTCATGGCGTTCAACAGCGCCGGGTTCACGCTCTGGCCCGACAGCCTCATACGCTTCGTCGCCGACCCCTGGATCTGCCTCACCATCGCGACCGCGGCCATCGTCGGCGGTCTCGGCTTCCCGGTGGTGTTCGAGCTGGCCCGCCACTGGCGGCACCCTCGCAAGTGGTCGGTGCTGACCAGGGTCACCGTGATGGTGACCGTGATCCTGCTGGTGGTGGGCACGCTCGTCTTCCTGGTCACCGAGTGGCAGAATCCCAAGACGCTCGGGGCGCTCGACGACTCCGACAAGCTGCTGGCCGCGTTCTTCACCGCCGTCATGCCGCGCTCGGCCGGGTTCAACACCCTGGACATCTCCCAGATGTACCCGTCGAGCTGGCTGGTCACCGACCTGCTGATGTTCATCGGCGGCGGCAGCGCGGGCACCGCCGGCGGCATCAAGGTGACCACGTTCGGGATGCTCGCCTTCATCATCTGGGCCGAGCTGCGCGGCGAGAGCCGGGTCAACATCGGCCACCGGCGCCTGCCGGAGGCGACGCAGCGGCAGGTCATCACGATCACCGTGATGGGACTCATGCTCGTGGCCTTCTCCACCTACGTGCTGCTCGCGATGACCCCGCACGGGCTGGACCAGGTGCTGTTCGAGGTCGTCTCGGCGTTCGGCACGGCCGGATTGTCGACCGGCATCACCGCTAGCCTGGGACCCGCCGGGCACGTGCTGCTGACTGTCCTGATGTTCATCGGCCGAATCGGCCCACTCACGCTCGGGTCCGCGCTGGCGCTCAACCGGCGGGCCCGCCATTACGAACTTCCGGAGGAGCGTGTCATCGTTGGCTGAGCAAACGAGCAAC
This sequence comes from Nonomuraea polychroma, assembly GCF_004011505.1. Taxonomy (NCBI): domain Bacteria; kingdom Bacillati; phylum Actinomycetota; class Actinomycetes; order Streptosporangiales; family Streptosporangiaceae; genus Nonomuraea; species Nonomuraea polychroma. The sequence goes on along the minus strand of NZ_SAUN01000001.1, from coordinate 3,040,049 downwards.
CCGGTGGTGGTCATCGGGCTGGGCCGGTTCGGCACTTCGCTGGCGCTGGAGCTGACCCGGCGCGGCACCGAGGTCCTCGCGATCGACAACCGGCCCAAGATCACCCAGGCGCTGGCGGGGCAGATCACCCAGATCGCGACCGCGGACGCCACCGACATGGAGGCGCTGCGGCAGCTGGGCGTGCCGGATTTCTACCGGGCCGTGGTGGCCATCGGCGGCGACATCGAGGCCAGCATCCTGGCCACGTCGTTGCTGGCCGAGCTGGAGATCAACGACATCTGGGCCAAGGCGATCAGCATCCAGCACGGCCGCATCCTGAGCCGCATCGGTGCCCACCACGTCGTCTTCCCCGAGCACGACATGGGCGAGCGGGTGGCGCACCTGGTCAGTGGGCGCATGCTCGACTACATGCAGGTGGACGAGAACTTCGCGCTGGCCAAGACCAAACCGCCCAAAGACTACGTCGGCGTGCCGCTCGGGGAATCGAATCTGCGCCGCAAGTACGGCGTCACGATCGTCGCGGTCAAGGCGCCGGGTGAGGAGTTCACGTACGCCGACGCCGAGACCGAGTTGTCCTACGGCGACGTCATCCTGGTCTCCGGGCGTACCGAGCAGGTCGAGCGCTTCGCGGAGCTCCCCTGAGCGACCGCGGACTTGGCTAGGCTTTGGGAGGAGGCCATTGATGCGCGCACGCGATCTCGCCGTCGAGTTCCCGACGGTCACCATGGACACCCCGGCCCTCGAAGCCGCCAAGTTGCTGGCCGAGCAGGACCTGCCCGGTCTCATCATCGTCGACGACGGGCGGCCGCTCAGCATCCTGCCCGGCACGCAGGTGCTGCGGCTGGCGGTCCCGGCGTACTGCCGGGACGACCCCGCGCTGGCGCGGGTGGTGGACGAGGCCCATGCCGACCTGTTCCTGCGCAAGCTCGGCGGCAAGACCGTCCGCGAGTGCCTGCCCGAGCAGCCCCGGGAGTTGCCGGTGGCCGACCCGAAGGCGACCGTGCTGGAGCTGGCGGCGCTCATGGCCCGCACTCGCAGCCCGCTGACCGCCGTGGTCGACGGCGACGGGCGGCTCATAGGAGCGGTCACGCTGCAGTCGCTGCTGGACCACGCGCTGGAGCTCTGATCACTGGGGGCAGCCGACGGCGAAGGCGCGCCTGAGGTAGCCGATCTTCCAGCGTCGTGCGTTCACATCGCCGACACCAGGCGCTGACCCGGCGTCCGGTGCAAGCGTGTCGCCGCGCCTTCCTGGCCGATCATCGTAGGGTTGGCCGTATGGGGAAGACCGCGGCACGACAGCCCGTACCCGCCCGGCGGGCCGACGCCGAGCGTAACATCGCCGCGATCCTCGAGGCCGGGACCCGCCTGCTCAGCGCCGACCCGGCCGCCAGCGTGGCCGAGATCGCCAAGGCCGCCGGGGTGGGCAGGGTCACGCTCTATGGGCACTTCCCCTCGCGGGACGCGCTGGTGGACGCCGTGCTCGATCACACGGTCGGCGTGGCGGACGCCGTGCTGGAGGACCCGTCGATCGACACGGCTCCGGCGCCCGGGGCCATGGCGAAGCTGCTGCGGTCGTCCTGGGAGGTCCTCGATCGCCATCGCCGGTTGTTCGTGGCCGCGGACCGGGTCATGGCGACCGAGCGGATCAGAGAGCATCACGACCGCCCGCTGCGGCGGGTGGAGCGGTTGATCGCGCGCGGGCAGCGGGACGGGGACTTCCGCACCGACCTGCCGCTGTCGTGGCTGGTGACGACCTTCTTCTCGATCATTCACAGCGCCGCCCAGGAGCGGGAGGCGGGACGGCTGGCGCCCGAGGACGTGGAACGCGTGCTGGTCACGACGATGTTGTCGCTGCTCACGTCCGGCGAACGGACATCAGAGACCCCGTAAAGGGTCCCGCGTTCGCTCACGATCGCGGGATGGGGAGTTCACGAAGCGGATCGCCGCCGTCGATGAACAGCCGGGCGTCTGCCGTGGTCGCCATGGCGATGCGCTGAAGCATCCGCTGACCGGCCTCGGGATGCCGGCCGTCGAGGGCGCCGACGCGAACGGCGAACACGAGGTCGTACGGCTCTTCGTGCGGCTGCAGCACGAACTCTTCGCCCGCGACCTGGCGGACGCTCATGCGACCGGACGCGATTTCCGCCACCGCGGTGGCTTCCGCCTGGGCGATGGCGCCGGCGGATCTGTCGATGGCCAGGATGTGGCCGGTGGTGAGGCGTGCCGCGACCGCTCGCGCGGCCGCCCCGGGCCCGCACCCGATCTCGAGGACGCGGGAGTGCGGCTGGAGGGGAAGCGCGTTCACGATCGCGGCGAGGCGGGGCGACAGACGTGCTGGCATGAACCGAAGGATAGACCCGGGACGCGAACGCGCGTCGTCCGAACACCCTACCCATGTATGGTTTGCCGTGCTAACTTGAACATCAGTGTTCGAGTTAAGGAGTTGTTCTGGATGATGAGCGTCGACACGTCTCCCGTCAAGGCGCGGGCGGGCGGGTGGTCCGTGCTGGTGCTGCTCTGCCTCGCGCAGTTCATGCTGATCGTCGACATCACGGTGGTGCAGGTGGCGCTGCCGGCGATCGGGGCGGACCTCACCCTCGGCCGCGAGTCGCTGACCTGGGTGGTGACCACGTACACGCTGTGCTTCGGCGGCCTGATGGTGCTCGGCGGGCGGCTGGCCGACGCGTTCGGCGCCCGCCGGACGCTGCTGGCCGGGCTCGCCCTGTTCACGGCGGCGTCACTCATGTGCGGGCTGGCCGGGAGCGGCGCCGTGCTGATCGCGGGCCGGGGGCTGCAGGGGGTCGGCGCGGCGCTGCTCTCCCCCGCGGCGCTGGCCGTCATCACCACCACCTTCCACAGCGAGCGGCGCGGGCGGGCGCTCGGCGTCTGGGCCGCCATCGGCGGCAGCGGCGCGGCGGTCGGCGTGCTGCTCGGCGGCGTCCTGACCGCGGGCCCGGGCTGGGCCTGGGTGTTCTTCGTCAACGTGCCGATCGGGCTCCTGGTCATGGCCGCCGTGCCCGCCGTCGTACCGGCGACGCCCGGACGGCGGGAGCGGGTCGACGTGCCCGGGGCTCTGGTCGTCACCACGGCGACGGCTCTGCTCATCTACGGGCTGGTGACCGCCGGCGACGCCGGATGGGGATCGGCGGGCACGCTGCTGCCGCTGGCCGGGGCGGCGCTGCTCTACGTGCTGTTCGTGGTGGTCGAGCGGTCGGTACGATCGCCGCTCATGCGCGCCGCGACGCTCGCCAGGCGGCCGGTGATCTCGGGCACCTTCGTCATGCTGGTGGCCACGGGACTGATGCTCGGGCTGTTCTTCCTCAGCTCGCTGTACCTGCAGCACGCGATGGGGTTCAGCGCGCTGGAGACCGGGCTGCTCTTCCTGCCCGTGGCGATCGCGATCACGCTGGGCGCGCAGCTCGGCGGGCACCTCATCGGCAGGCTCGGCGGACGGCCGGTGGCGGTGGCCTCGTTCGTGGTGACGGCGGTGGGGGCGGTGCTGATGACGCGTATCTCGCCCGACGCCAACGCGTACGCCACGCTGCTGCCCGGATTCGCGCTGGCGGCTCTGGGGATCGGGCCGGCATTCGTGACGGCCACCACGACGACCATGGCGAATGTGCCTCCGGGCGAGAACGGCGTCGCATCCGGAGTCATCAGCACCTTCCACGAGCTGGGCGGATCCATCGGCGTGGCGGTCGTCTCCACGGTCGCCGCGTCAAGCCTGGCGCCCGGTTCGGCGGCGGACATCGGCGGGTTCGTCGCAGGGCTCACGCTCTGCGCGGTCACGGCCGGGGTGGCGGCGATCGTGTCGCTCGTGCTGGTCCCGCCGGGCAAGCCTGCGGGCGCGTTCGTCGGCCACGGCCACGGGCACGGCCACTGACCTCTGGCCGCCACCGGACAAAGTGATCGACTCTCGCGTTGTGTGCGCCTACCATGACGTGGTCGTCGCGGCTGCGAGGGAGGACCCGTGAGTTCTGGTGTTCCGGTCATGCGCATCATCTTCACCACGCTCGTGGCGGTGGCCGTCGGCCTCTTGCCGGCGACCGCCGCTCACGCGCAGCCGGGAGCGCCCGGCCTGACGATCAAAGAGAGCCGGTTCCACGTCAAGGCGATCGGCCCCGGCTTCGTTCTGAGGTTGTCGCCGGGCGGGCTCCACGTGGGCATCGACGAGGAGAGGTTCGGCGATCCCGCGACCGGCAACCCGATCGAGCGGCAGACGATCGATCTCACCGGGCGCACGCTACGGCCCTTCGAGTGCAGGAACGGCACATACACGATCAGGACGGGGACCTTCAAGCGCACCTATCGGGTCTCGCAGTTCGCCAAGCGGCCGCTGCCGTACACCGACGGGTTCGCCGCCGGCGCGCCGGGCATCTTCACCCCGTTCGTCGGCGAGCTCGAAGGGACCGTGACCGACGCCGAGGGCCGGACGCTGCGTTTCCTGATCTCCGATCTGGTGCAGGAAGTGCTGACCGCGGACGGCTTCTCCGCCACGGCGCCGATTCATGGCCTGTTCATCGACGAGCAGGGGCGGGTGCGCGATCGTATCTCGCTCGTCGGCCGCTTCAACTCCGGACCGGGCGGTCAGGGCGCCACGTACGGGATCGAGGACCGTGGCACGTGCCGGCAGATCGCCGATCTTCCCTACGGTCCAGGCAGCGAGCGCGCGGTGGTGACGGGACCGCTCTTCGTGCTTCCGTTCAGCGCGCCCGTGACGGTGCCCGACGATCACTGAGCCCAGTCACGTACGTTGCCCGCCGACCAGCGGTCAAGGAGCTCGGCGTCGTGACTGATGGCGAGCACCCCGGCGCCGGTGCGCTTCCGGTAGGTCTCGATCCTGCCGACGAGGTGGGCCTGGGTCGAGGCGTCGAGCATCGTGGTCATCTCGTCGCAGATCAGGTAGCGCGGTTCGAGCGCCAGTGCCCGGGCGACGCAGGCCCGTTGCAGTTGCCCGTCGGACACCTCGTGGGGTCGGCGTCCGTGCAGATCGGGGGTCAGGCCCAGCTCCTCAGCCAGCTCGTACGCCCGATCCAGGGGGCGCCGCGCGGCCCGGAGCGGCTCCGTGATCACCTCCAGGAGGGTGAAGCGGGGGTCGACGGCGAGGCGGGGCTGCTGGAAGATCAGGCCGATCGAGGTACGTTCCGGGGCCCGGTGCCGCCAGCCGCGTACCGGCCGGCCGTCGATGGCGACCGTGCCCGCGGACGGGCGCAGCAGCAGGGCGAGCACGCGGGCCAGCGTGGACTTGCCGCAGCCGCTGGGGCCGGCGAGACCGAGGACCTCGCCGGGGAGCACGGACAGCGACACCCCGTCGAGCACCCGGTGGTGGCCGAAGGAGACGGTGATGCCGGTGGCCTCAAGCATGGTGGCAGGCCACTCCGTTCATGATGGGCTGGTCGTCGCACTCGGGGGTGGCGAGCGGGCACCGGGGCTGGAAGGCACAGCCGGCCGGCAGGCGGGTGAGCTCGGGCGGCCGGCCGGGGATCGGGACGAAACGGCGCGTGGGCAGGGCGTCGAGCAGCCCCTTCGCGTACGGGTGCCGGGGCCGGGAGAAGAACGGCGCCGCCTCGGCCAGCTCGACGATGCGGCTGGCGTACATGACGGCGATGTCGTCGGCCACCCGCTCGGCGGCGCGCAGGTCGTGCGTGATGACGAGGACCGCGCGGCCCTCGTCGCACAGGCGGCGCAGCTCGGCCATCGTGGCGTCGACGAGCGGCCGGTCGAGTCCGGTGGTCGGCTCGTCGGCGAGGATCAGCGGCGGGTCGCCGGCCAGGGCGAGGGCGTTGGCCACGCGCTGGGCCATGCCGCCGGACAGCTGATGGGGGTAGCGGTCCAGGTCGCGCGGGCGAAGGCCGGCCCGTCCGGCGAGCGCGTCCGGCGTGTCGGCGCGGCCCAGCTCGCGCAGCGTCTCGGCGAGCTGGGCTCGGGCGGTGCGGACGGGGGTGAGGTGTGCCGCCGGGCTCTGCGGGATGAGACCGATCAGGCGGCCGCGCACCCGCTGGGCGAGGACCTTCTCCGGCTCCGCCACCAGGTCGATCACATCGTTTCCTGCCGCGCTGGACGGCAGGTCGAGCCAGGCGTGGCCGGTGACCGTGGCGTTGGCCGGCAGGAGGCCGAGCAGGGCGTGGGCCATGACGGACTTACCGCAGCCGGACTCGCCGACCAGCGCCAGGCAGCGCCCCGGGCGCAGCTCGAAGCGGGCGTCGGTGACCGCGTGCACGACCGCGCCGGGCAGGCGGAACCGTACCGACAGCCCGTCCACGCGCAGTTTCACAGCACCAGCTCCGATCTCCAGCGCGGGTTCGCGCGGTCGCGTACGTACTGGGCCAGCGCGGACACCGCCAGCGTGGGCACGAGGATCAGCAGCCCGGGGAAGAGGCTGGACCACCAGTCCCCCGCGAGCAGCGACCGCTGCCCGTCGTTGATCATGTTGCCGAGCGAGGCCAGGTGGGCAGGCAGCCCCAGGCCGAGGAAGCTCAGCGCGGTCTCGTGCCAGATCGCGTGCGGGATCATCAGCACGGTGGCCAGCAGCAGCTGCGGCGCCAGGTTCGGCAGGAAGTGCCGGGCCACGATGCGCAGCCTCCCGGACCCGCCGGAGATGGCAGCGTCCACGAACGGCCGGCCGCGCAGGGACAACACCTCGGACCTGACGATCCTGGCGGCGGTCGTCCAGTGGGTGACGGCGACCGACACGATCACGGCGGTCGGGCTGGGGGCGAACAGGGCCACGATGAAGACGCCGAACAGCAGGTGCGGCAGGGAGTTGAAGCCGTCCACGACCCGCATCAGCACCCGGTCGGCCAGGCCGCCCACCGCGCCCGCGACGAGCCCGGCGAGCGCGCCGATCGTTGCGCCGGCGATCGCCGCGACCAGCCCGACCACGAGCGAGACCCGCAGCCCGTAGATGGAGCGGATCAGCACGTCCCGGCCCACCTCGTCGGTGCCGAACGGGTGCGCGACGGACGGCGGCAGGCCGGCCGCGCGCAGGTCCACGAGCTGCTGGTCGAGCCGGACGATCAGCGGCACCAGCAGCACGGCGAGGACCAGCACGGCCAGCGTGCCGATCGCGAGGCGGTGGCGGCGGGCGGGCCCCCTCGCCTGCCGGGCAGACCGGCCCGGCCGCGCCCGCCGCCACGACTGTGTGATCGTCATATGGTCTCTTCCTCCACGATCAGCTCACCCCGAGCACGCGGACACGCGGGTCGGCCACCGTGTAGGCGAGGTCGGCCAGCAGGTTCCCGGCCACGACCGCGAGTGTGGCCAGCAGGGTGAGCGCCGCCAGCAGCGGGAAGTCCACGGCCAGCGCCGCCTTGATCGTGGTCCCGGCCACCCCGGGCCAGGAGAACACAGCCTCCACCAGGATCGCCCCCGTCACCAGCTCGGGCACCCGGGCCCCCATGATCGTGATGAACGGCAGCAGTGCCGACCGCAGCGCGTGCCGCACCAGCACGGTGCGTCCGCGCAGTCCTCGGGCCCGCGCCCCGGTGATGTAGTCCTCGCGCAGGACGCCGATGACCGACTCCCGTACGAACAGCAGCAGCCACGACGACTGCGAGAACGCCAGCACCGCGACCGGCAGCACCAGGTGCCGCAGCAGGTCGGGCAGGGTCACCGTGGCGGAGGCGGCGTCGGTGAGCCCGCCGGCGGGCAGCCAGCCGAGCGTCACGGAGAACACCCAGACGGCCAGCAGCCCGATCCAGAAGACCGGCGCCGCCTCGTTGGTGAACGCCGTTCCAGTGATCAGCCGGTCCAGCCAGGAGTCGCGCCGCCAGGCGGCCAGCGTGCCCACGGCGAGCCCGGCGGCCAGCATCACGACGAGCGCGCAGCCGACGACCAGCAACGTCCAGCCGAGCCGCTCACCGATCACCTGGGCGACCGGCAGCCGCAGGGACCGGGACTCACCGAGGTCGCCGGCGAGCAGGTTGCCGAGCCAGGCGGTGTACTGCTCGAGGAGCGGCCGGTCGAGGCCCCAGTTCGCCCTGATCTCGGCCATGATCTCGGGGCTGGTCACCATGGCCCGCTCCCCCAGGTACTGCCGTACGGGGTCGAACGGGGACGCCTTGGCCAGCGCGAACATCCCGAACGTCACCGCCAGCAGCAGCGGCACGGCGAACGCCAGCCGCCACGCCACGATCCGCACCCAGGTCACGATGCGCGCTTCCAGGTCGCGACGGTGCCGAGCAGCCCGCCGGTGGCGTGCTCGTGCGGCTCGACGCCGGCGGTGACGCCGGTCCACGCGCCACGCACCACGTACGTGTGCTCCAGGTAGACCAGGTACAGCCAGACGGCGTCGTCGCTGAGGTGCCGCTGCACCGCGTCGTAGGCCTTCTTGCGGGCGTCCGCGTCGGCCGTGCGCCGCCCCTCCTCCAGCAGCCGGTCCACTTCGGGGTTCTTGTAGTGCCCCGGGTTGAAGTAGCCCTGGCCGGCGTAGGAGGAGTGGAACAGCTCGTAGTTGGTGTAGTCGGGGTCGAACGGCGTCCCCCAGCCCATGATCAGCGCGTCCTTGGACAGGCGCTGGTCGATGGCGTCCCAGTCGAGCCCGGCCAGCCGCACGTCGATGCCGACCTGCTTGGCGTCCGAGACCACGGCCAGGGCGAGCTCCTTGCGCAGCGAGTCGCCGGCCGGGTACATGAGCGTGAACCTGGCAGCCGTGCCGTCCTTGGACCGGATGCCCTCGCTGCCCGCCTTCCAGCCGGCCTCCTCCAGGATCGAGACGGCCTTGGCCCGCTCCGGCGTGGCCGAGCCGGTCACGGCCGGGTTGTGCCACGGGGTCCCGGGCGCGATCGGCCCGAAGGCGGGGCTGCCGGTTCCGGCGAGGATGGCCGACACCATCGCGGCGCGGTCCACGGCGAGGTTCAGGGCCTTACGGATGGCCGGGTCGCCGGTGACGGGTTGGTCCAGGGGGAACATGACGCCCCGGTAGTCGGCGGTGGGCGCCTCGTGCACGGTCATGCCCGGCTGGTTCCTGAAGCGGGCGACCGCCTTGGGCGGCAGTTCGGTGGCGGTGAACTCGCCGGCCGCCATTCTGGTGGCCCGCGCGTTGTCGTCGGAGGTGTACGCGAGCACCAGGTTCTTGATCGCGGGCGCCTCGCCCCAGTAACGCTCATGGGCCTTGAGAGTGATCTTGTCGCCCTTGGTCCAGGACACGTACGCGTACGGGCCGGTTCCCACGGGCGTGCCACCGGACAGGTCCGATCCGGCGGGCACGATCCCGAGCGTGGCACGCTGCAGGATGGGCGCGTACGGGTGCTTGAGCCGGAAGACGACGGTGCGCGCGTCGGGCGCGTCCACCTGGTCGATGGCGGCGTAGTCGCCCCTGATCGGCGAGTTGTTGGCGGGGTCGAGCACCTGCTCGTACGTGTAGGCGACGTCGGCGCTGGTCAGCTGCCTGCCGTCGTGGAAGGTGACACCCCGCCTGAGCGTGAACCGCACCTCCTTGCCGTCCACCTCGGGCAGAGTCTCGGCCAGCGCGGGCTGCAGCCGCAGGTCGGGGGTGCGCCGGACCAGCCCGTCGTAGATCAGCGATCCGCCGTCCGGCGCGTACCCGAGCACCGGGTTGAGCGTGTCGGGCTCCGAGCTCAGCCCCAGCACGACCGTGTCGCGCGCCGGCGCGGCCGTGGGCTGCGAAGGTGCCGAACACCCCGCCAATGCCAGGACGAACACCCCGACCAGTGCGAATCGTCGCCTCATGCAGGCGACCTTAAAGCGAATATATCGTTATTGCAAGAAGCTCGCAATTAGGTGGGTCAGCGGGCCACCGGCTCGGCCGGCGGGCGCGAGATGGCGGACCGCCTTGAGCACGACCACCCGGTCAGGGCGGGCGATTCAGGCGCCGATGGCCGCGCGCAACATCGGGAGCGAGCGTTCCAGTGCGCGTTCCCAGTAGGGGAAGGTGTGGGTGCCCGCCCCGTAGAAGTCGGTGGTGACGCGGGCGCCGGCCTGCTTGGCCCGCTCGGTGAAGGTCTGCGCCTGTCCCAGCAGCGCGCCCTCGTAGTCGGCCGACGCGCCGGGCGGATCCAGCGGGCCGGGCCGGCCGTCGCCGCAGGACACATAGAGCTGGACGTCCTTGAGCCGTGCCGCGAGCGCGGTGGGATTGTGGGCCTCCCACAGGTCCTTCCTCGTCTCCGGGTCGCCCCACAGGGCGTCGGGGTCCTCGCCGCTGCGGCGCACGAGGGCGCGCGTCTCGCTGCGGTCGCCGGTCGTGTCCAGGACACCGGAGAACGACGCCGCCGCGCGGAACATGCCGGGATTCCTGGCCGCATACGCCATGGCGCCGAGCCCGCCCATCGACAACCCGGCGATCGCGCGTTGCGGTCCCGCGCCGAACTCGGCCTCGATCAGCGGGATGAGCTCCTTGATGTGGTAGGTCTCCCATTTCGGGCCGCGCAGCCAGTCGGAGTAGAACCCGACCTGGCCGCCGTCCGGAACGACCACGATCGCCCGTAAGCCGCTCGTGAGCCGCTGCGCGCCGCCCTCGTCGACCCACACGAGATGGTTGGGGCTGCAGCAGCCGTGCAGCAGGTAGAGCACCGGCCACGGGCCGGAGCCCGGCGTCCAGCCCTGCGGCAGCAGCACGCGTACCGGGGTGGTCGTGCCGAGCGCCGGTGATCGCACGGTGAGATCCTGCGCGCGCTCGCCGGCCTGCTCCCGCGCCACCACCTGCGCGCCGCCCGCCTGCTCGGACGTGGCTGCACGGCCGCGCAGCACCACGACGGCGACGACCACGACAGCCACGGCCACGACCGCGGCGACGGCCGCCCACACCCACCGCTTCCGCATGGGACCTTCACCCTCCGCGCATCGTCGGATCGACCCCGCGCAACATCATCCCCTGACCGCGCGAGCGGTGCACGTCGCCGGCCGGGACATCCTCGGGGTCGCGGAACTGGATGAGCAGCGTCGTACGGGCCTCGGCGGCCCGGTTGACCCCGGAACCGTGCACGGTGAGGTAGGTGAAGAACAACACGTCCCCCGCCTCGGCCTCGACGGGGACGGCGGCCTCCAGCGGCCACTCCGACAACGGCAGATGCCAGCCGCCCTCCTCGATGTGCGGCAGCAGCCCGTCCCGGTGGCTGCCCGGCACCACGCGCACGCACCCCTTCTCCTCCGGGGCGTCGTCGAAGTGGAAGATGGCCGCGCCGACCGTGTGCCTGGTGTGCGGGAAATGCGCGGCGTCCTGGTGCATGGGGAACGGCGAGCCCTTCTCCGCCGGCTTGACGAAGATCTTGGTGTGGTGGAGCTGCACGTTCTCCGAGCCCATCAGCGCCGCCGCCACGTCGGTGAAGCGCGGATCGACCATGAGCCGCGCGAACGCCGCCGAGTAGAACTGCGCGTCGTGGCAGTGGCGCAACTCGGTGGGGCGGCCGGCCAGCTCGCGGGCGCTGCCCCAGGTGGGGTCGGTGCGCCGCAGGCGCGCCAGCACCGCATGACACTCCTCGCGGTAGGCCCGCGCCTCCTCCCGGCTCAACAGCCCTTTGACCAGCACGTAGCCGTTGTCCCGGTAGGACCGCACCATCGATGCGTCGTTCATTCCGCACTCCCGTCCGCCTGTGTGACGTTTCTTGCCCCGCGGCGCGACGCTTCAGCATCAGCGCAGCGCAAAACCGGCGTGCGCACACCCGGGTGGAGAAGGTGCTCTCGGCTCGGTAACGTGGCCCTCCTAAAACGTTTCATTACGTCTTCGGGGAAGGTCATCCTTGGACTACGACCGTCAGCCGTACCGCAGGTGCGGCCGCAGCGGACTGCTCCTGCCCGCCGTGTCGCTCGGCCTGTGGCACAACTTCGGTGAGGGCAAGCCGGTCGAGACCCAGCGCGCGATCCTGCACAAGGCGCTCGACCTGGGCATCACCCACTTCGACATCGCCGACCGCTACGGCCCGCCGTTCGGCGCCGCCGAGTCCGCGTTCGGGCGGATCTTCCCGAAGTCGTTGCGGGACGAGGTGGTGGTGACCACCAAGGGCTTCAACCCCATGTGGGACGGCCCCTACGGGTACGGCGGCTCGCGCAAGCACCTGCTGGCCACCCTCGACCGGTCGCGGGCCCGGCTCGGCCTCGACTTCGTCGACATCTTCTACCTGCACCGAGATGACGAGGAGACGCCGCTGGAGGAGACGGCGGCCACGCTGGACCACATGGTCCGCACCGGCCGCACCTTGTACGTCGGCGTCTCCAACTTCTCCCCCGAGCGCACCGCCGCGATCGCCCGCCTGCTGCGCGGCCTCGGCACGCCGCTGCTGGTGCACCAGCCCTCCTACTCGCTGCTCAACCGCGGCATCGAGGATGCCCTGCTCGATGTCCTGGAGCAGGAGGGCGTCGGCTGCGTGGTCTACTCGCCGCTGGCCCAGGGCCTGCTGACCGACCGCTACCTGGACGGCATCCCGGCCGACTCCCGCGCCGCCGAAGGACGATTCCTCACCCCCGACCGGGTCACCCCGCAGGTGCTGGCGTTCGTCCGCGCGCTGTCGGCGATCGCCACCGCCCGCGGCCAGAGCGTCGCCCAGCTCGCTCTGGCCTGGGCCCTGCGCGACCCCCGCATCACCTCCGTCCTGGTCGGCGCCTCCAGCCCCGAGCAACTCGAGGCCAACGTCGCCTGCGTGGACCGCCTCGACTTCACCGACGACGAGCTCACCGCCATCGAGCAGGCCGCCAAGGAGGCCGGGATCAGCGCGTAATCGCCATCACCTGGTCACGGGCCGCCGGGGAGTCGAGCCCCTCCAGGACCCGGCGGCGGCCCGTGCGCCGTTCCAGGTCGTCGGGGAGAAGACCAGGTCGCGATGCTGGTCATGAGGGCAGCGACTCCGTCAGTGTCCGCGCCGCCTGTGTGACGAGCTTGCCGTACTCCGGTCTGAGATCGTCCGGCATGCGGCTGGCCGGGGTCGAGATGCTGAGGCTGGCGACCGGCCCGTCCGGGCCGAGGACGGCGGCGGCGACCGCGGCGATGTCGGAGCGCCACTCGCCGCGGTTGTCGGCGTAGCCGCGGGCGCGCACCTCGGCCAGCTCGGCGCGCAGCAGCTCCGGGTCGGTGATCGTGGTGCCGGTGTACGCGGGCAGCTCGTCGATCGGCCGGTCCAGGTGCGCGAGCACGGCCTTGCCGTTGGCCGAGGCGTGCAGCGGCAGCCTGATGCCGAGCGGCAGCACGATGCGCAGCGGCTTGTCGGTCTCCAGCCGCTCGATGAGAACGACCGCGTCCCCCTCGGGGACCATGAGGTGGATGGTCTCGCCGGTGCGCTGGCGCAGCTCCTCCATGACGGGCAGCGCCACGTCCCGCAACCCCAGCTCGGCCCGCCGCCCCACCTGCAGCGCCTTGCTGGTCACCTGCCAGCGCGTGACGGCGCCCCCGGCGGGCCTGATCCACCCGGCCTCGTGCAGCGTCCGCAGCGAGCGCTGCACGGTGCTCTTGGGCAGGCCCAGCCCGCGAGCCAGCTCGCCGACGCCGGCCGGCTGGCGTACGGCGACCTCTTCGAGCACCCGGAGGGCGTTGATCACGTTCTGCATCCATTGACTCCTCTGCGGGCTGAAATCTAATGTTAATGAACCGCAACACGGCACGGTGTGCCGCGACACGGCACAGAGGAGCGCTACCGACGTGGGCCGCCACTTCCTGCAGATCCCAGGACCGACCAACGTCCCCGACCGGGTGTTGCGTGCCATCGCCCGGCCCACCATCGACCATCGCGGACCCGCCTTCGCCGAGCTGGCGCGCGAGCTGCTCGACCGGCTCAAGCCCGTCTTCGGCACCCGCCACGACGTCGTCGTCTACCCGTCCTCGGGCACCGGGGCGTGGGAGGCGGCGCTGGTCAACACGCTGTCGCCGGGCGAGCGGGTGCTGGCGTTCGAGACCGGGCACTTCTCGACATTGTGGTGCGAGATGGCCGCCCGCCTGGGGCTGGTCGTCGACCTGGTGCCGGGCGACTGGCGGCACGGCGCCGACCCCGCCGCGATCACCGATCTTCTGAGCGCCGACCACGCCGCCGTCATGGTGGTGCACAACGAGACCTCGACCGGGGTGCGCAGCCGCATCCCCGAGATCCGCGACGCCATGGACGCGACCGGGCATCCGGCCTTGCTGCTGGTGGACACGATCTCGTCGCTGGCGTCGATGGAGTACCGGCACGACGAGTGGGGCGTGGACGTGACCGTCGGCTGCTCGCAGAAGGGCCTCATGCTCCCGCCCGGGATCGGGTTCAACGCCGTCGGCCCGAAGGCGCTGGCACACCGGGGGCGGCTGCCGCGCTCGTACTGGGACTGGGATCCCATCATCGCCGCCAACCGGCAGGGCTTCTTCCCGTACACGCCGCCCACCAACCTGCTGTACGGGCTGCGCGAGGCGCTGATCATGCTGGAGGAGGAGGGCCTGCCGCAGGTGTTCGCCCGGCACGAACGGCACGCCGAGGCGACGCGCCGGGCGGTGCGGGCGTGGGGGCTCGAGGTGCTCTGCGCCGACGAGCGGGAGCACTCCAGCAGCCTCACGGCCCTGCTGATGCCCGACGGGCACGACGCCGACGCGGCCAGGAGCCTCATCCTGGAGCGGTACGACATGTCGCTCGGCACCGGGCTCGGCCGGCTCGCGGGACGCGTGTTCCGGATCGGCCACCTCGGGCACTTCAACGACCTGATGCTGGCGGGCACGCTCGGCGGGGTCGAGATGGGGCTGCTGGCGGCCGGCGTGCCGATCAAGGAGGGCGGGGTGCGGGCGGCGCTGGCGTACCTGGAGGAGACCGGATGAGCCTGGCCCGGAAGTTGTCGCCGCTGATCGGCGGCGACGTCAGGGACGATCCCTACACCCGGCACCTCTACTCCTCCGACGCCAGCATGTACGCCATCGAGCCGCTCGCCGTCGCCTTTCCCAAGGACGCCGGCGACGTGCAGGCGCTGGTGGCGGCGTGCGGCGAGCTGGAGGTGCCGGTGCTGCCGCGCGGTGCGGGCACCAGCCTGGCCGGGCAGACGGTGGGCGCGGCGGTGATCGTCGACTTCTCCCGGCACATGAACAAGATCCTGCAGATCGACGGCAGGACCGCCCGGGTGCAACCGGGGGTCGTGCAGGACCAGCTCAACCGTGCGGCCCGCAGGCACGGGCTGATGTTCGGGCCGGACACCTCGACCAGCAACCGGGCCACGATCGGCGGAATGATCGGCAACAACTCGGCCGGCAGCCACTCCGTCCGGTACGGCTCCACGATCGACCACGTCGCGTCGGTGAGCGTGGTGCTCGCCGACGCCACCATGCCCGACCTGGCGGCCGACGCCCGGCTCAAGGCGGCGGTGGCCGAGGTCGTGCAGGGGCTGGATCTGACCGGGTTCCCGCGTTTCTGGCGGCACTCGGGCGGCTACCGGCTGGACCTGGCCGTGGACGGGGATCTCACCAAGCTGATCGTCGGGTCGGAGGGCACGCTGGCCGTGGTCACCGAGGCCACGGTGGCGCTGGTGGACCGGCCGCGGGCCAAGGCCATCGCCGTCGGCCACTTCACCTCCACGCCGGCCGCGATCGCCGCCACCGCCGACGCCCTGGCCTTCGACGCCGCCTCCGTCGAGCTCATCGACAAGGCCATCCTCGACCTGTCCAGGCAGCGCGTGGACTACGCGGGGCTCGGCGGCATCCTCGAGGGAGACCCGGAGGCGCTGCTGTTCGTCGAGTTCTTCGGCGACACCCCGGCCGAGGTGGCCGACCGGGTGGACAAGCTGGCCGCGACGTGGAAGGCGAACGGCCACGGCTATCACACGCTCAGGGCCACGGCCGAACGCGATCAGGCGGCCGTGCTCAAGGTGCGCAAGGCGGGGCTCGGCCTGCTGATGGCCTCCAGCGTGGGCAGCCGCAGGCCGCTGGCGTTCGTCGAGGACACGGCCGTCCCGCCGGAGCGGCTGCTGCCCTACGTCGAGGAGTTCGCCCGCATCCTCGACGGCCACGGCCTGCAGGCCGGGTTCTACGGCCACTGCTCGGTCGGCTGCCTGCACATCCGCCCGTTCGTGGACCTGCGCGCGCCCGGCGAGATCGGCAGGATGCGCGCGGTCGCCGAGGAGATCGCCGAGCTCGCCGCCCGGCACGGCGGCGTGAACTCCAGCGAGCACGGCGACGGGCTGGCCCGCTCGGAGTTCAACCGGCGGTTGTTCGGCGACGAGATCTACGAGGCCATGCGGCGGATCAAGCAGGTCTTCGACCCGCGTGGACTGCTGAACCCCGGCAAGATCGTGGACGCGCCGCCGATGACCGACCACCTGCGCGACCCGGCCATGCCGGAGCCACGCCCGCTGCCCACCACGTTGTCGTTCGCCGGCGGCATGCACGCCGCCGCCGACCGGTGCATGAACGTCGGTGTGTGCCGCAAGGACGACACGGGCGTGATGTGCCCGTCGTACATGGCCACCCGCGAGGAGGAGCACTCCACCCGCGGCCGGGCCAACGCCCTGGTCAAGGCCCTGTCGTCGGACGATCCCCGGCAGGCGATGGGAGACGACCGGCTGCACGGGATCCTCGACCTGTGCCTGGAGTGCAAGGCCTGCCAGTCGGAATGCCCGCTGGGCGTGGACATGGCGGCGCTGAAGAGCGAGTTCCTGCACCAGCACCAGCAGCAGCACGGTGTGCCCCTGCGGGCCCGGCTGTTCGGGGCGATCAGGACGCTCAACCGCCTGGGCTCGGCCACCGCCCCGCTGTCGAACTGGCTGGCACGTCCCCTGCGCGGCCCGCTCGGGCTGAGCCGGCGGCGACCGCTCCCCCGCTTCCGGCGCGACACCCTTGTCCGCTGGCACGCGCGCCGGCCGTCCCCTTCCGGGACGAAGGAGGTGATCCTGCTCGCGGACTCCTTCACCACCTACACCGAGCCCGGCATCGGGCAGGCCGCCGTCGCGCTGCTGGAGCGCGCCGGCTATCGGGTACGCCTGGCGGCCGACGGCTGCTGCGGCCGCTCCAGCATCTCCAAGGGCCTGCTCGACCGGGCCAGGTCGATGGCCGAGGCGATGGTCGACGGGCTGTCCGGCTCGGACGCGCCCATCGTCGGCCTGGAGCCGTCCTGCCTGCTGACGCTGAAGGACGAGTACCGCGCGCTGCTGCCCGGCGACCCGCGGGTGGCGGCGGTCGCGGCCCGCGCCAGGCTCGTCCCCGACCTGCTCGTCGAGGCGATCGACGACGGCTCGCTGGTGCTCGGCGACGGGCTGCGCGGGCGGAAGATCCTCCTGCACGGCCACTGCCACGAGAAAGCCGTCGTCGGCACCGACGCCACACGAGCACTGCTGTCCAGAATCCCCGGAGCGGAGGTGGAAGAGATCGACGCCGGCTGCTGTGGCATGGCCGGCTCGTTCGGCTTCGAGAGCGAGCACTACGACCTGTCCATGAGGATCGGCGGCCTCCGGCTCTTCCCGGCGATCGCCGCGTCCTCACCCGACACACTGCTCGCGGCCACGGGGCTGTCGTGCCGCCAGCAGATCGCCCACGGCGCGGGCCGCGCTGCGCGCCACCCGATCGAACTCCTCCACCAGGTGATCGACCAGTCATAACGTACGGGGGAGAACGGAGTACGCAGTTGTCCGCAGAGCTCCTGTCCATTCTCGCCCTGATCGTCATGTTCGTCGTGGCCACCCTCTTCCCGGTGAACCTGGGTGCGCTGGCCCTCGTCGGCGCGTTCCTCGTCGGGACGCTGGCCGCCGGCATGGAGACCGACGCCATCCTGGACGCGTTCCCCGGCAGCCTGTTCGTGATCCTCGTCGGGGTGACGCTGCTGTTCGCGATCGCCACCAACAACGGGACGGTCGATTGGCTCGTCCGCGCCGCCGTGCATCTGGTGCGGGGGCGGATCGCGGCCATCCCGCTGGTGGTGTTCGTCATCTCGGCACTGCTCACGGCCGTGGGCGCGCCGGCTCCCGCGGTGGCGGCGATCCTGGCGCCCATCGCGTTCGGATTCGCCGCCGACTACAAGATCCATCCACTGCTCATCGGGCTCATGGTCGCGCACGGCACGCAGGCCGGGGCGTTCTCGCCGATCAGCGTGCTGGGCGGGATCGTCAACGGCGTGACCAGCGACGCGAACCTGCCCAGTGACAACGTCGTGCTGTTCGTGTCGAGTTTCGCGTTCAACGCCGCCGCCGCGCTGGTCGTCTTCTTCATCTTCGGCGGCCCTCATCTCGTACGGCGAGGCGCCGTAGCGGTGCCGGGCTCGCCCGCTTCGGACACCCCGCTCGCTTCTGACAACGCGGCCGGGTCCGGCAACGCACCCGATGCCGGCGGCGCCGCCCCGGCTTCCGCAGCGGCCTCGGCCACCGGGGCGGCGCACGCCTCCGGGACGGCCCGCGTTCCCGGAGGCGCAGGCTCTCCCGCAGGCGGCCCCGCTTCCGAGACCGGGGACACCGGCGCGACGGCCACGTCAGGAGGCATGCTCACCACCGCACCCGGGCCCGGCACCCGCACGGCCGCCAAGCCTGAGCCCGAGCCTGAGCCTGAGCCTGAGCCTGAGCCTGGCATCGGCGTCGGCGTCGGCGTCGGCGTCGGCGTCGGCGTCGGCGTCGGCGTCGGGGCCGGGGCCGGCGGTGGCGGGCTGCGGCTCACGCCTCACCAGGCACTGACACTGGCCGGCATCGTCGGGCTCTGCCTGGCCGTGCTGGTGTTCAAGCTCGACGTCGGCCTCACCGCCGTCACCGTCGCCGTCATCCTCTCCCTGGCCTCCCCCAAGTCGAACAAGGGCGCCGTGGAGAAGGTCGCCTGGCCGACCGTGCTGCTGATCTGCGGCGTCGTCACGTACGTCGGCGTGCTGCAGGAGATCGGCACCATCGACTACGTCGGCACGTCCGTGGCCGCGATCGGCATCCCGCTGGTGGTGGCGCTGCTGATCTGCTACGTCGGCGGGGTCGTGTCGGCCTTCGCCTCCACCGTGGGAATCCTGGGCGCGCTGGTGCCGCTGGCCGTGCCCCTGCTCGGAACGGGCGCCCTGGGACCGGTCGCCATGATCGCGGCGCTGTCGGTGTCGTCGGCCATCGTCGACGTCAGCCCGTTCTCCACGACGGGCGCGTTGCTCGTGGCCAATGTCAGGGGCATGCACCGGGACGTGTTCTACCGCCGCCTGCTGGCCTACGGCGCCGTGATCGTCGTGGTGGGCCCGCTCGCGGCCTGGGCCGTCCTGGTCGCCCCCGGCTGGCTGGGCTGACGCTGCTGCTGCTCATATCGCGTAAAATCGTTTCACAGCATGGGGGATCCCATGCGCTATGATCATGCTGGTCCCGGGTGCACGTCTCTCGTGCTCCGCGCACCAGACGAGGAACGATGTCGAGCATCAAAGAGGTCGCCCGGCTCGCCGGCGTCTCCGTCGGCACCGTGAGCAACGTGCTCAACCGGCCCGACATGGTGGCGCCTGAGACCCGCCAGCGTGTGCAGGCCGCGATCGCGCAGCTCGGCTACGTACGCAACGCCTCCGCCCGCCAGCTGCGGGCGGGGCGCAGCCGCACCATCGCCGTGGTGGCGCTCGACCTGGCCAACCCCTTCTTCATCGACGTGCTCAGCGGCGTGGAGTCCGCCGCGCAACGCGTCGGCCTCACCGTGATGGTGTTCAACAGCAGCAAGGACGCCGACCGTGAGGCCAGGCTGCTGGAGATGCTGGAGGAGCAGCGTCCCCTGGGCGTGCTCATCACCCCGGTGAACGACCGCGGCCAGCGGGAACGGCTGGACCGGCTGCTCTCCCGCGGCATCCCGGTGGTGTTGTTCGACAACTCCTCCCGCGTCAACCACGGGTGCGCGGTCGCGGTGGACGACATGCTCGGCGGCCGCCTGGCCGGGTGGCACCTGCGCGAGCGGGGGCACCGCCACATCGCCTTCGCCGGGGGGCCGTTCACCGTCCGGCAGGTGGAGGATCGCCGCGACGGGCTGGCGAGCGTGCTCACCCCGGCCGATCGGCTGACCGTGATCCCCTTGCCCGACCTCAACGTCGCCACCGGGCGCACGGCGGCCCAGGAGATCGCCGCCCTGCCCAGGGCCGCGCGGCCCACCGCGGTCTTCTGCGGCAACGACCTGGTCGCGCTGGGCGTGCTGCAGGAGCTCACCCAACGCGGGCTGCGGGTTCCCGACGACGTGGCGATCCTCGGCTACGACGACATCGGCTTCGCCGCGGCGGCCGCGGTGCCGCTGTCGTCGATCCGGCAGCCGCGCGAGCAGCTCGGCCACACGGCCGCGATGATGGTGCTCGAAGAGGCCGACCACCCGTCCGGGCACCAGCACCGCCACGTCATCTTCCAGCCTGAGCTGGTGGAGCGCTCCTCCACCGCCCAGCTGCGGCCTTCGCACAAGGCGGCCGAAGCGGCCCACTGATCGTGCGGTTGACGGAGGTCTTTGGCGGTCTGGGAGTCGAACACGCAGGCCGTCGGTTCAGCTTCGCGGCCTTCGGCCGTCCGGATGGCTCGGCGCAGGTCGTGTTCGGGTGGCCGGCCGATGGCCGCCGCCCGTTCGCGGCGTGCGTACCGCCGGCTGGCTGGGTGTGTGGGGCCGCAGGGGATGCGGTGTTGACGCTGTTCGCGGGGTCGGATGACGGCACTGGAGTCTGCCGGAGGCCTTGCGCGGCCCTGCCCCTGCTCGAGTAGGACGAGCCACGGAATCCGGCGGCAGTAGGCCTGGCATCATCATCACCGGGTGCCACACCAGGTACTCGACCAGTGACTCACCCTGGTCCTTCCCGTGCCCGGTCCGGCGAGGGTGGCCGATGTCGGCTTGAGTTACCGGTGCACAGCTTTTTGGACTTGCGAGTCCATTTTCGGTGCCGCATGATGAATGGACCGTGAAGTCCAGAACGGAAGTTCGCAAACCTTCTGTGATGCCCACAT
This sequence comes from Nonomuraea polychroma, assembly GCF_004011505.1. NCBI lineage: Bacteria > Bacillati > Actinomycetota > Actinomycetes > Streptosporangiales > Streptosporangiaceae > Nonomuraea > Nonomuraea polychroma. The sequence goes on along the minus strand of NZ_SAUN01000001.1, from coordinate 3,019,259 downwards.
CACGAGCAGGTTGATCGCCAGTCCTCACCGGGGCGCGTGTTGAACTTTGGAGACGGACTGGCGATGCAGGAGATCTGCGAAGGCCCGTTGCCGTGTGGCGGGAGCGCGTATGTCGCCTGTGAGACACAAAGTAGCCCGCTTGAGGGCCCGGCCGGCCGAAGCGCAGCACCGGCGGGATGTCCGTCCACATCACCGGTAGAGGGATGATCGATTATGGATGCCATTGAGCGTCTGAGCATTACCGAGGATCTTCGTCGTCTGATGGCTCGCTACGTCCGTTACGCGGATCATCAGCGGTGGCAGGACCTGGCGAATCTGTTCACGCCGGACGGCACGTTCACCCCGCACAAGCCGGACGGATCGGTTTGGTTGCACATGGAGGGCCGGGAAGGGATCGCCGCCACGGTCGGCGCCGGCGGCGGCCCCGGTGTCACCCTGGTCCACCACCTGTTCTCCGACGAGATCGACGTCGACTCGGCGACCGCCGCCCATGGCGTATGGGCGATGGAGGACATCATCACCCGGCCCGAGGACGCCGCCGTGTCCGAGGACATCCCTTTCAGGGGCATGCACGGCTTCGGCCACTACCACGCGCGATTCGTCAAGACGAACGGTTCCTGGTACATCGCCGAGCTCAAGCAGACCCGGGTCCGCCTGGACTTCACCAACTGACGCTACCTGCGGCCCCTCGCACCTCCCCCGGCCGCCGGTCACACCCGACCACGGCGGGATCAGAACACCGGCACGCGGCGGCACCCGCCTGCCGGGCAGCAACTTCTCTTTCACCACTACGCGAAAGCAGCCTTGCCGTGAGCAACAACAACAAGCCCAGCGCGCTGGAACCGTACAAGATCGATGTCCCCCAGGAGGCCCTGGACGACCTCAAGGACCGTCTGAAGAAGACCCGCTTCTTCGACGACCTGGACAACGAGGAGGAGTACTACGGGATCAGCACCGCCTATCTCAAGCCGCTCGTGGAGTACTGGGCGGACGGCTTCGACTGGCGTGCGCAGGAGAAGCGGCTGAACACCTACGACCAGTACAGGGTCGAGATCGACGGCACGCCCGTGCACTTCTACTACGTGCGCGGTAAGGGCCCGAACCCGGTCCCGCTCGCCATTCATTCCGGCTGGCCGTGGTCCAGCGGGTTCAGCCTCCCGCTCATCGGCCCGCTGACCGACCCCGCCGCCCACGGCGGCGACCCGGCCGACTCCTTCGACGTCATCATCCCCGACCTGCCGGGATTCGCCTGGTCCACCCCCGTCGGCAGGGGCGACCTGAACTACTGGAAGATCGCCGACATCATTCACAAGCTCATGACCGAAGTGCTGGGCTACGAGAAGTACGCCGCGGCCGGCTCCGACTACGGCGCCCTCGTCACCAGCGCGCTCGGCCACAAGTACGCCGACAGCATCATCGGCCTGCACTACGGTCACGATATGCCTCCGGGCCAGTTCGCGAACGAGCGGTTCTGGGACCTGACCGACGGCGCCAAGATTCCCGAGGACGCCACACCGGAGCTGCGGGCGGGCCTGGAGAACCTCATCAGCACCTACGTCTCCCACGTCGCGGTCCACATGCTCGACGCATCGACCCTCACCCACGGCCTGAACGACTCCCCCATCGGCATGCTCGCCTGGCTCCTGCGGAGGTGGAAGAAGTGGAGCGACAAGAGGGGTGACTTCGACGAGAACTTCCCCCGCGACTTCATCCTCACCGAGGCCACCGCCTTCTGGGTGAACCAGGCCATCGGCTCCTCCATCCGCATGTACCGCAACGCGGTGCGCTACCCGTGGGTGCCCTCCCACAACCGCCGGCCCGTCGTCGAGCCGCCGGCCGGCTTCACCTTCCTCCTCGGCGACGCCTACCCGCCCGGCGTCAACACCGTCGAAGAGCGTATCGCCGCCTTCGAGAACGGCCCCACGCGCAGCTCCTTCAACGTGATCAACGTCAACGCCCACATGAAGGGCGGCCACTTCGTCCACTACGAGAACCCCCAAGCCTTCACCAACGACGTCCGGGAGACCTTCCGAAAGCTGCGCTGACCTTGTAGCCGATGGTCCATCCACCGGCGGCTCGCCTCCCGACGCTGCTCACACCCCACACGCGATGCCGTCACGGCAGATTTGTGCTGAGTGGCGCGTGGGCGGCGTGGAGCAGCGTTTTCACGGGATCAGGAATCAAGCCGTGCGTTCGCCGTCACCGGCACCCTCGTCAACTGCGGGCCGGGGACTCGTCGTCCCCGCGGTCGAGGCGCTGGTAGAGGCCGTAGACGAAGCGGGCGTGGTAGCGCGTGCCCTCGTGGGTGAAGCCGACCGTCCAGTGGTGCGGGGCCGAGCCCTCGAGGTGGGACGCGCCGGGGAACGCGTCGCCGACGTCGGCGACGACGCAACTCCAGGGGACCAGGTCGGCGAACGACAACGCCTTGGCGTGGCCCGGGCGTACGAACCACTGGTTCCACACCTCGCCTCCCGGGCCGAGCAGCACCTCGAACCGCAGGTCAGGCCAGGAGGGCAACCGCCAGCGGGCGACGTCGCACGTCAGGCTGCCGGCCTGGTGCACACCCTCGTCCGCCGGCGGTCCGAGCGCCATCCGGAACAGCGCCCGGCCTTTCGGCGCCCTGGCCGAGTGGCCCATCGCCGTCCATTGCGTGTGCGCGGCACGCAGCTCGGCCCGGGTGGCGCCCATGCGCTGGAGCGCGTCCTCGACCCGCGCGGCGTCCAGGTCACGCATCCGATGCATCAGGGCCAGCTCGAACTGGCGAACCCCGAATCTCATCGCGTCATGATGTCACGGCTTTCCGCGCTCCCGCAGCCGCCGGGCGACGCCGTACCAGACGGGGATCTCGCGTTCGTCGTCGAAGCCGCGGGCCACCACGATGTCGGTGGAGGAGTGCAGCAGGATCGACAGCACGATGGTCACCGCGACGATCTGGAACACCTGCTCTGCCGTCGCGATCCCGGAAGCGAGCACCAGCAGCCCGTACACCACCGAGGCGAAGCCCTTGGGCCCGAACCACGCCACCGCCGCCTGCTCGCGCACGGACAGCCCCGAGCGCAGGAAGGACAGCCAGATGGCGATCGGGCGGGCCAGCACCAGGGCGAGCACCGCGAACAGCCAGCCCTGCCAGCCGACCGAGCCGAGCAACGCCGGGGTGATGAGCGCGCCGAACACCAGCAGCGCGGCCAGCTTGAACACCTCGGCGATGAGCTCGCCGAAGTGCTCGAACGACTCGCGCTGCCGCGGTCCGAAGGTGGCCACGGTGATCCCCGCCGAGAACGCGGCCAGGAACAGGTTGCCGTGCGTGGCCTTGCCGACCGCGAGCACGAGCAGGCCGATGGCCAGGGCGTTGAGCGGCTCGTACGGGGTGGAGGCGGAGAACCAGCGGGTCTGCTCCAGCTTGATCGCCGCCCACGGGATGGCGACCCCGATGAGGATGCCGAGGCCGAGCTCCAGCCCCAGGTCGCCGAGGTGCAGGTCGTCCGACCCGGAGGCGATGGCCAGGAAGAGGATCACGAACGGCAGCGCGAGCCCGTCGTTGACGCCCGACTCGACGTTGAGCAGCTGCCGCAGCCGGGGCGGCACCTTCTCGTTGCCGACCAGGGCGGCGGCGAAGACCGGGTCGGTGGGCGCCAGGATCGCGCCGATCAGCAGCGACTCGATCCAGCCCAGGCCGAGCAGGTAGTGCGCGCCGACGGCGGTGATGCCCAGGGTGAGCGGCAGCCCCCAGCCCAGCGCCCTCCCCGGCAGCCGCCAGGCGCTGCGCAGCTCGGCCCAGCCCACCCGCATGCCGTCGGTGAACAGCACGGTGAACAGCGCCAGCTCGGCCAGCGTCGACACCAGCGCGTCGCCAGGCCGCAGCGACACCACGCCCAGCACGCCGTCGCCCAGCACGAAGCCGGCCACCAGGAACAGCGCGGCCGTGGACAGGATGGTGCGGTGGGCCAGGCTCGACAGCAGCACGGCCAGCAGCAGCACGCCGGCGAACGCCGTCAGTAACGTGCCCATGTACGCCTCCAGTCGGGAAATCGCGCGGACCTTGCCGACCAGACTTCCCGGCGCACCGCGCCCACCCTAACAGCAGCCGCGCCGCCGGCGTATTGACGCTTCATTGACGGACCTTGATACGTTGGTGACAGGTGTGCCGGGAAGTCTGGTCGGCGATTCTTTGTCCCGTTTGACCGGAAAGGACATTTTTGTGCACATCCTGATCGACGGCTTCCCGATGATGATCACGCTGTGAGCGCCCTGTCCTGGGTGAGCGTGGCGGTGTTCCTGGCCGCGTACACGCTGATCGCCACCGAGAAGATCCACCGGGTCGCGGCCGCCCTGGGCGGTGCGGGGATCATGCTGCTGATCCACGCCACCGGCGCGGAGGCGGCGTTCTTCTCCGAGCATTCCGGCGTCGACTGGAACGTCATCTTCCTGCTGCTCGGCATGATGGTCATCGTCGGGGTGCTCAAGGAGACCGGCGTCTTCGAGTACCTGGCGATCTGGGCCGCCAAGCGCGCCAGAGGGCGGCCTTTCCGGCTGATGGTGCTGCTGGTGCTCATCACCGCCGGGGCGTCGGCGCTGCTGGACAACGTGACGACCGTGCTGCTGATCGCGCCGGTGACGTTCCTGGTGTGCGAGCGGCTGGCCATCAACCCGGTGCCGTTCCTGATCGCCGAGGCGATGGCGTCCAACATCGGCGGCGCGGCCACCCTGGTCGGCGACCCGCCGAACATCATCATCGCCAGCCGCGCCGGGCTGACCTTCAACGACTTCCTCATCCACATGGCGCCGCTGGTCGTCGTGCTGATGGCGGTGTTCGTCGGCTTGTGCTGGCTGATGTTCGGCCGCCACTTCCGCTACGATCCCGAGCGGGCTGATGAGATCATGGCGCTGGACGAGAAGGAGGCCCTCGCCGACCGGCGCCTGCTGTGGCAGTCGCTCGCCGTGCTGGCGCTGGTGATGGCGGCGTTCGTGCTGCACCCGGTGCTGCACTACGAGCCGTCGGTGGTGGCGCTGCTCGGGGCGGGCCTGCTGGTGGCGGTGACGAAGGTACGCACCGAGCGGGCCATCGCCGAGGTGGAGTGGCCGACGCTGGTGTTCTTCGCCGGGCTGTTCGTCATGGTCGGCGCCCTGGTCGAGACCGGCGTCATAGGGGCGCTGTCCGAGGCCGCGGTCGCGGCGACCGCCGGGCGGCTGGAGCTGGCCACGATGGGGCTGCTCGGCGCCTCCGCCGTGTTGTCGGCCATCGTGGACAACATCCCGTACGTCGCCACGATGAGCCCCATCGTCGAAGGGCTCGTCGAGGCGAACGGCGGCCACGACGTGTTGTGGTGGGCGCTGGCCTTCGGCGCCGACCTGGGCGGCAACGCCACCGCGGTCGGCGCCGCGGCCAACGTCGTGGTGCTCGGCATCGCCGCCCGCAACGGCACCCCGATCAGCTTCTGGCAGTTCACCAAGTACGGCCTGATCGTCACGGCGGTCACCGTCACCCTGGTCGCGCCCTACCTGTGGTTCCGCTACCTCATGTGACCCTCCGCCGGCCGGTAGGCGGCGATGAGCACGCCGATGCGCGTCGTCGCGGAGTCCACCAGCTCGTACGCGGCCAGGCCCGTCCCGGAGTCCGGGAAGAGCCGGCGCCCGGAACCCAGCGTCAGCGGGTGGATCAGCAGTAGGAGCTCGTCGACCAGGCCGGCCGCCAGCAGCGACCTGACCAGCACCCCGCTGCCGAACACCACCAGGTTCTCCGCCACCTCCTCTTTGAGCACCGCCACGGCGTCGGCGGCGTCGCCCTTGAGGAGCGTGGAGTTCTGCCAGGGCAGGGGCTCGGCCAGCGTCGTGGACGCGACGTACTTGCGGACCCGGTCGAGCGCCTCGGTGAACGGGTTCGGCGCCTGCCGGGGCCAGTAGTCGGCGAAACGCTCGTACGTCGTGCGGCCCGCCAGCAGTGACCACGCGCTCGACATGCGCGCGCCCATCGCCTCCTGCATGGCCGGGTCCTGGGCCCTGGCCGCCCAGCCACCGTGTGTGAAGCCGTCGCGCGGGTCCTCGTCGGGGTGCCCGGGCGCCTGCATCACGCCGTCCACAGTCAGGTGCTCGATGACGATGACCTTGCCCATGGTCGTACCTCTTTCCTGGTCGTCTTCTCACCCCCTACACGAACGTCAGGGGGCGGAATCGACAGGGATCCGCGATTCGATGGGCGGGTTCAGACGGGCGAAGCCCTCTTGGCTCCGGTACGGGTAGTAGGGGTAGGCGGCCGTGGTAGCGCCGGCGGCGTCCAGCCTGGCGACCTGGTCACGGGTGAGGCTCCACCCGGCTGCGCCCAGGTTCTCGCGCAGTTGCTCCTCGTTGCGCGCGCCGATGATGACCGAGGCGACGGTCGGCCGCTGGAGCAGCCAGTTCAGCGCGATCTGCGCAACGGTCCTGCCGGTCTCGCCGGAGATCTCGTCGAGGACGTCGACCACCGCGTACAGGCGCTCGTCGTCCACCGGCGGCCCGTAGGCGGCGGTCCGGTGCAGCCGGCTGCCCTCGGGGAGCGGGCGGCCGCGCCGGATCCTGCCGGTGAGCCGGCCCCATCCGAGCGGGCTCCACACGAGGGCGCCGACGCCCTGGTCGAGGGCGAGCGGCATCAGCTCCCACTCGTAGTCGCGGCCGACCAGGGAGTAATAGACCTGGTGGGCCACGTAACGCGGATAGCCGTGCCGCTCGGCGATGGCGAGCGACTTCATCAGCTGCCAGCCGGAGAAGTTGGACACGCCGACGTAGCGGAGCTTGCCGGCCCGGACGAGGTCACCGAGCGTGGACAGCACCTCCTCCATCGGTGTGGCGGCGTCGAACGCGTGCAGCTGGAACACGTCGATGTGGTCGGCGCCCAGGCGGCGCAGCGCGCCGTCCACCGCCTGGATCAGCCGGGGCCGGGACGTGCCGGCGTCGTGCGGGCCGTCGCCCGTGGGCAGCCCGGCCTTGGTGGAGATGAGCACCCGGTCCCGCCGGCCCTTGATCGCCTGGCCGAGCACCTCCTCGGAGGCGCCGTCGGAGTAGACGTCGGCGGTGTCGAACATCGTCACCCCCGCGTCGAGGGCGATGTCCACCAGCCGCCTGGCCTCCGCCACGTCCGTGGTGCCCCACGCGCCGAACAACTCACCCCTGCCGCCGAAGGTCCCGGCGCCGAAGCTCAACGCGGGGACCTTGAGCCCGGACGCGCCCAGCTGCCGATATTCCATGATGAGATCCACTCCTCTTAACGGCTCAATGCTCCCATTAAGAAAGTAGCGCACTAACGGGACACTTGCACCATTAATGACTCCTCAGCCGACGTGGACGTGCGGGCGGCGTTCCAGATCGGGCTCGGCCTGGCGGAGCACCTCCCGGGTCAGCGGCGGTACGTCGCCGCCTCCGAAGACCAGGTACCGCAGCATGGCCACGACCGGATTGCCCTCGGTCCAATGGAAGTAGATGTGCGGCACCGAGCCGGTGCGGTCACGCAGGTAGAGCAGGAGCGCGGCGAGCGTGTTGGGCACGGCCGAGCTCTCGATGGTGAGGATCTTGTGGCCGTAGCGTTCCTCACCCTTGACGTGCAGCTCGGTCTCGAACTCCGAGGCGTCCGGCACCGACACCTCCACGAACAACACCGGCTCGGAGCTGCGCAGCCGGTGGTTGAGCCAGGTCTCGCGCAGCTTGTCGGTGTATTCCACCTGGTCGCGCACGTGCGGCTCGTTGGCGATGACGTGCACCTCGCCGCACGCGTCGTTGACGAACTCCTCGGCCAGCGCGTCCAGGTGCACCTCGGTCACCCGCAGCTCGGTCGAACGGGTGGCGCGGGAGATCAGCGAGGTGACGATGACGGCCGCGATGAAGAACGAGGCGATCTTCACGCCGTCCGGCCGCTCGATCACGTTGTCCACCAGCGTGTACGCCAGCACCGCGGAGATCATCATGTAGGCGGCGGCCGCCTTGTGCTGGCGTTTCCTGCGGGCCGACAGCGTGACGGCCACCGCGGCCGAGAGCATGAGCACCAGCACGCCGGTGGCGTACGCGCCGGCCTGGGCGTCCACGTCGGCGTCGAACATGATCGTGATGGCGAACGCGATCGCCGAGAACACCAGCACCAGCGGCCGCACCGCGCCGGTCCACTCCGGCGCCATGCCGTAGCGCGGCAGGTACCGCGGCACCAGGTTGATCAGCCCGGCCATCGCCGACGCGCCGGCGAACCACAGGATCGCGATCGTGGAGACGTCGTAGACGGTGCCGAACCAGTCGCCCAGGTAGCTGTGCGCCAGGTAGGCCAGCGCCCGCCCGTTGGCCTTGCCGCCCTCCTCGAACTCCTGGTGCGGAATGAGCACGGTGGTGACGAAGCTGGAGAAGATCAGGAAAACGCTCATGATCAGCGCCGCGGTGGTGAGCAGCCGCCGGGTGCCCTTGATCCGCTCCGCGATGTCGCCCTTGACCACCGGCATCACCGCCACTCCGGTCTCGAACCCGGACATGCCCAGCGCCAGCTTCGGCATCACCAGCAACGACAGCCCGATCATGGCCAGCGGGCTGCTGAAGTCCAGGCTCAGCGCCCGCTGCCAGTCCACCACGACCTGCGGGGATTGCAGCACGTGGACGATCGCGGTCGCCACCACGACCGCGTTCAGCCCCAGGTAGGCGAACACCAGCAGCACGGCGATGCCGATGGCCTCGGTGAAGCCCATCAGGAACACCCCGCCGAGCGCCGCCAGGAGCACCAGCGTCACCAGCACCCGCTGCCCGGCCAGGAAGTCCGGCACGAACGGGTTCTCCAGGATGTGCGCGGTCGCGTCCGCCGCCGACAACGTCATGGTGATCACGAAGTCGGTGGCCGCGAACCCGAGCAGGGCCAGCACGAACAACTTGCCCCACCACTGCGGGGCCAGCTTCTCCAGCATCGCGATCGAGCCCTGCCCGTACGGGCTCTCGGCCGCGACCCGGCGGTAGACCGGGAGTGCGCCCAGCAGCGTCAACGCCACCAGGAATAACGTGGCCAGCGGCGAGAGCAGCCCGGCGGCCAGCGCGGCGATCCCCGGCTGGTAGCCCAGCGTGGAGAAATAGTCCACACCGGTCAGGCACATCACCCGCCACCATGGGTGCTTGACGTGGGGACCGTGCTCGATCTGCTTACGGTCGGTCTGCAATCCCTGGAGCAGCCAGGAACGCAGCGTTCCCTCCGTGGCAGCTGGCTGTTTTGCCAGCACCATAACGGTCACCCTTCATCAAAATGGCGCAGGACGCATCGCACCCTATCCAGGGCGGAAGGCCGTTTCACCAGGTCAGGGCGTCAAAAAAACGTATATATCCGTCGGCGTGGTGGCCCCACGGCCATCCCGCCGGACACTGGCGCGTGGTCTACTCGGCGCGCTTCGCCGAGCCGGAGCGGTGAGGCTTCCGGGGATCCGGCACTCCTACGTCGGTCAGCGGGGCGGGCCTCGCCGCCTCGTCCTGGGCCGCGCCGAGCCCTGTGACGGCGGGCTGCTCCTCCTCGGCGAGACGGTGCTCCGTGAGGGCAGGCTGCTCGCCCTGCGGCTGGACCTGCTGCTCGCCGTCGGGCTGGATCCGTTCGGCGCCGGCCGTGGCGGGCTCCGCGGTCTGCTCCCGCGTGCCGGCCTGCGCCGCCCGGTCGAAGAACCGCAGCAACTCGACCGGCAGCGGCATGATCAAGGTGGAGTTCTTCTCCGCGGCCACCTCCACCACGGTCTGCAGCAGCCGCAGCTGCAGCGCGCCGGGCGTCTGCGACATGATGCCCGAGGCGTCGGCCAGCTTGTGCGCGGCCCGCAGCTCGCCGTCCGCGACGATCACCCTGGACCGTCGCTCCCGTTCGGCTTCGGCCTGCCGGGCGATGGAGCGTTTCATGGCCTCGGGCAGCTGGACGTCCTTGATCTCCACCCGATCGATGTGAATGCCCCAGCCGAGCGCGGGGCTGTCGATCATCAGCGCGAGGCCCTTGTTCAGTTCCTCCCGGTTAGTCAGCAGATCGTCCAATTCGCTCTTGCCGATGATGGACCGCAACGAGGTCTGCGCCACCTGCTCGACGGCGAACAGGTAGTTCTGCACCTCGATGGCGGCTCGCATGGGGTCTTGGACCCTGAAGTAGGCCACCGCGTCGACCCGTACGGAGACGTTGTCCCTCGTGATGCCCTCCTGCGTCGGAATGGGCATCGTGACGATCTGGACGTTGACCTTCTTCATGTGTTCCACGCCGGGGATGAGGAATCTCAGGCCCGGCTGCCGGATATGCGGCTGTGCCCTGCCGAAGCGGAACACGATGCCGCGCTCGACTTGGTTGACCACCCTCACTCCGGAGACCGCGAGCAGGAAGAGCAAGAAGCCGATGACTACGAGCACGATGTTGATGTCCATGGCCGTGTCCCTTCACCTTCGAGCCTAGTCCCGAATTCAGCTGGTACGGGTGGCCAGGACGGCTGCGATGGCGTGCTCCACCGTGACGTACGTGGGCAGGCGGCCGTCCACTCCGGTGATGTGCAGCAGGCGAGCGGGCGCGCCCCGTGCGGCGCACAGGTGCGCGTTGGAGCCGTCGCCGGTGCAGGTGCGGGCGCACGCCAGCAGGACGTGCAGGCCGGAGCTGTCCAGGAACGACAGCTCGGACAGGTCGAAGATCACATGGTCGCCGGGGCGGCGGACACGGTCGACGTAGTCCGCGAGCTGGGCGCTGTTGGTCTTGTCGACCTCACCGGCGATGGCGATCACGCTCATGTCGGGAAGATGCTGATGAGTCACGGCTAACGGGGCCATTCAGCGGGCCGGCTGCCTTTCCCGGCCTGCACGCCCCAGGTGCCGGCCGCCGACGCGTACCAGGTCGCGGATGAAGGCCAGGCCGGCGCTGACGGGGCAGCGCGGCTCTGACTGCACGCTCATGAGTCGTCTCGCCCACCGGGTTGTCGGGGATAGGAAGGCCTTGTTCCTCTTTCCCAGGGACAGACCGCCAAACAAGATGTCCTGGACGGGTCCAACCGGTTCACAAGCCGACCTGCCCATACTGCCCTCATGCACTTCGAGACCACGATCGACATCGACGCACCCCTGGAGCGGATCTGGCGCGTCATGACGGACATCGCCCGCTGGCCCGCGTTCATGCCCACGGTGACCAGCGTCGAGCGTCTCGGCGACGGCCCGCCGGCGCTCGGCGGCCGGATCCGGATCAAGCAGCCGGGGTTGCCCGCGCTGCTCTGGCGAGTGACCGAGTTCGACGAGGGCAGCTCGTTCGGCTGGCGGTCGGCCGGCGCGGGCCTGACCACGGTCGCCGGGCACACGCTCACGCCGCGGACGGCAGGCGCGTCGCTCCGGCTCACGATCGACCAGTCCGGGCCGGCGGCGCCGCTGATCGGCCTGCTCACCAAGGGGCGCACCACCAGGTACGTACGCACGGAGGCGGAGAGCATCAAACGGCGCTGCGAAGGCTGACCGCCTCAGCTCGATCAGCGGTAGCCGGCGGTGCCGGCCGGCCCCGCGCGGCCGACCTGGGATGGGAATGCGGCCGCTCCGGGTTATGCGGAGGAACACGTGATTGGAGTGATCATGCCTGCTCTTCCCGACTCCGTGGAGCCCGCTCCCGACGAGCGCCCCGATACGGAACCGGTCAACCCTTCCCCCTTGGTCACGCTGGGCTCGGACGCCGCGCCCGTGTGCACGGACGGGGTGTGCGTCCTGTGAGCACGGTGCGCATCGACATCTGGTCCGACGTCGTCTGCCCGTGGTGCTACATCGGCAAGCGGCGCCTGGAGTCGGCCCTCGCCCGCTTCGAGCACGCCGACGAGGTGGAGCTGCACTGGCACAGTTTCCAGCTCGACCCCTCCCACCCCAAGGGACACCGCGAACCGTCCTTCGACCACCTGGCCAGGAAGTACGGCGCCGCACCGGCCCAGGTACGGCAGATGACCCAGCAGGTCACCGACCTCGCCGCCGCCGAAGGCCTCACGTACGCACTCGACAAGGCCATCTCGGTCAACACGATCGACGCCCACCGGGTGAGCCATCTGGCGGCCCAGCACGGTCTGGGCGCGCAGATGCACGAGCGGCTGCTCAGCGCCCACCTGGTCGAAGGCGAAATCGTCGACGACCCCGACACCCTGGTCCGCCTCGCCGCCGAGCTCGGCATTCCCGAGGACGAGACCCGGAAGGTCCTCGGCAGCGACGCCTACGCCGACGCCGTGGAGGCCGACATCAGTGAGGCACGCGGCCTCGGCATCACCGGCGTGCCGTTCTTCGTGCTCAACCGCGCCTACGGCGTGTCGGGCGCGCAGGCCGCCGACACCTTCCTGTCTGCCCTGCGCACCGTCCGCTCGGAGGCCGTCGCGGCACGCTGAATCGACTGCAGGGAGTGGGCCGCGACCGATACGGTCGCGGCCCACAGTCATGTCGTGCTCTGGATCACACGATGACGTCTTGCGTATGACGGAGATTAATTTTAGGTTAGCCTTACCTAAATAGAACTCTCTGGGGGCATGCCCCTTCTCATCTGTTCCCTCACAGGAAAGAAGCCATGTCCATCCAGCTGCCGCCGTCTGCCGCGCCACGCTCCGCCTACCCGGTGGACCTGCTCCCCCGCACCGTCCGCGATCGGCTCCTCGACCTGGCGCAGGCCGCCACCCCGGTCTCCGCCTACCTGTACGACGGCGCGGTGGCCGCCGAGCGGGCCCGCGAGTTACGCACGGCGCTCCCCGGGTGGGCGGCCGTCTACTACGCGGTCAAGGCCAACTCCTTCCCCGGCGTCGTCGCGGCCCTGGCGCCCCACGTGGACGGGTTCGAGGTCGCGTCCAGGTCCGAGCTGGACCTGGCCCGGGGACTCACCGGCACGGCACGCGTCGTGGCCGCGGGACCCGCCAAGTCGGTCCCGCTCCTGACGGCGCTGGTCAGGGCCGGAGTGGAGGCGATCAACGCCGAGAGCCTGCTCGAACTCCACCGCATCAGCCGGATCGCGGTCGGCGAGGGCACCACGGCCCGGGTGGCGCTGCGGGTGAACCCGGCCGCCATCCCCGTCACGGGGTCCCTGCACATGGGAGGCGTGCCGTCCCAGTTCGGCGTGGCCGAGCCGGACGTGCCCGAGGTGCTGCGGGCCGCCGCCCGGCTGCCCGGCCTGGACCTGGTCGGCTTCCACGTCCACGCCGCCTCGGGCAACCTGGACGCCGAATCCCACGCCGCGTACCTGCGCTGGTGCCTGGACTGGAGCGTACGCACCGCCTGGGACAACGGCGTCGAGCTGCGTCATGTGGACATCGGCGGCGGCATCGGCGTCGCGTTCGAGGACGAGAAACCCTTCGACGTCGCCCGCTTCGGCGAGCTCGCCGGACAGGCCGAGCCGCCGCCGGGCGTGCGGGTGCTGCTGGAGCCCGGCCGGTTCCTGGTCGCCGACTGCGGCTGGTACGCCGCCGAGGTGACCGACGTCAAGACCTCGTACGGCAAACGGTTCGTCGTCCTGCGCGGCGGCATCAACCACTTCCAGCTCCCCACGTCGTGGGACATCGTGCACAACATCGCGGTGCTGCCGATCGAGCGCTGGCCCGAGGGCTGCCCCCGGCCCGCCGCCGAGGACGCCGAGGTCACGGTCGTCGGCGAGCTGTGCACGCCGGAGGACACCCTGCTGCGCGACGTCCGCGTCGACCGCGTGCGCGCCGGCGACCTGGTCGTCTTTCCCAACGCGGGTTCCTACGGCTGGGAATTCGCCATGCACGCCTTCCTCGGTCACCCCGTGGCCGAGCGCCACCTGCTCTGAGCCCCATCGGCCCGCCGGGCCGTACCGTCGTCCACCTCTGCCATCCGGAGCCTGAATGACTCTGCATCCGACCGACCTCGACCCCGCACTCCGCATCGACGCCGTGCTGCGGCGGCAACGCGACCGGGAGTCCTCGGCGCGGACCTATGCCCGTTCGTTCCCGGTCGTCCCGGTACGCGCGCACGGCATGACGATCGAGGGCGCCGACGGCCGCCACTACCTCGACTGCCTGTCCGGCGCGGGCACCCTCGCGCTCGGCCACAACCACCCGGTGGTGATCGAGGCCATCAGGCGCACCGTGGACAGCGGAGCCCCGCTGCACGTGCTCGACCTGGCCACGCCGGAGAAGGACGCGTTCACCGAGGCGCTGTTCGCCACCCTTCCCCCCGCCTTCGCCGACCGGGCCCGCGTGCACTTCTGCGGGCCCGCCGGAACCGACGCCGTGGAGGCGGCGCTCAAGCTCATGCAGACCGCCACCGGCCGGCGCGGGCTGCTCGCCTTCACCGGCGCCTACCACGGCATGACCACGGGTGCCTTGGCCGTCACCGGAAACGTCGCGGTCAAGGAGCCGGTGGCCGGGATCGCCGCGGACGTGACCCGCCTGCCGTACCCGTACTCCTACCGCTGCCCGTTCGGCGTCGGCGGCGAGTGGGGCGCGGAGTTGTCGGCGGCCTACACCGAGCGGCTGCTCGACGACCCCTCCGGCGGCGTGGTGCCGCCGGCCGCGATGATCCTTGAGGCGGTGCAGGGCGAGGGCGGCGCCGTGCCCGCCCCGGACTCCTGGCTGCGCCAGATGCGCCGGATCACCGCCGAGCGCGGCATCCCGCTGATCGTGGACGAGGTGCAGACCGGGGTGGGTCGCACCGGCGCGTTCTGGGCGGTGGAGCACAGCGGGGTCATTCCCGACGCCATGGTGATGTCCAAGGCCATCGGCGGGAGCCTGCCCCTGGCCGTGGTGGTCTATCACGAGGACTACGACGGCTGGCGGCCCGGCGCGCACACCGGCACGTTCCGCGGCAACACCCTGGCCATGGCGGCCGGGACCGCGACCCTGCGGCACGTCGCCCGCGAAGGGCTGGCCGAGCGGGCCGCGACGGTCGGGGCCCGGATGACGGCCCGGCTGGACGGGCTGCGCGGCGAGTTGCCGGCGATCGGCGACGTCCGCGGGCGCGGTCTGATGATCGGCGTCGAGCTCGTCGATCCCGAAGGCGAACCCGACTCCTGTGGCGCCCGTCCGCCGGCCCCGCGGACGGCGGCCGGGGTCCGCGCCGCATGCCTGGACCGCGGCCTCATCGTGGAGCTGGGCGGCCGCCACGACTCCACCGTCCGCCTGCTGCCGCCGCTGGTCATCACGGACGAGCAGGCGGAGGCCGTCCTGGACCGGCTGGCCGACGCGATCGCCGAGGTCACCGCTCCGCGGCTCACGGGGCGGCGGGCATGACCGCTGTGGTCGCGCCCGCGCTGTCCGGCGGCGTCTCCGGGGCCGCCGCCCTGGGGCCGATGGTGCGTACCGTGCTGGAGGCCCTGGCCGAAGGCGCGGCACGGCGCGGCGGGCCGATCCCCGCCGGCACGCCCCAGGAGCTCTTCGCGCGGGTCGCCCGGGCGCTCACCGAGCCGGGCGGTGACCGGGCCTTCGGCCGGCCCGGTGACGAGCTCGCCCATGCATTCGCCGGACCGGGCGGTGACGACGACGCCCTGCGGCGGCTGACCACGCTCGTGGCCGCCGGCAGCGCCGACCCGGCAGACCCGGCCTGCGCCGCGCACCTGCACTGCCCGCCGCTCGCCGTGGCCGTGGCCGCCGACCTGGCGGTCTCCGCGCTCAACCCGTCGCAGGACTCCTGGGACCAGGCGCCTGCGACCACCGCCCTGGAGACCCTGGTGCTGGGTGAGCTGGCCGAGCTGGTGGGATACCCGTCCACGGCCGCGGGGGTGCTCACCTCCGGCGGCACCGAGTCCAACCTCATGGGCCTGATGCTGGCCAGGGACCGGGTGCTCGGGCGCGCTAGCGGGTGCAGGATCGAGCGCAGCGGCCTGCCGGCGGGCGCGCCGCGGGCACGGATCTTCGCCTCCGCCGCCGCCCACTTCTCGGTACGGCGCGCCGCCGCCCTGCTGGGCCTGGGCGAGGACGCGGTCGTCACCATCCCCGTGGACCGCGACCTGCGGATGAACCAGGACGAGCTGGCGGCCGCGCTGCGGGAGTGCGTCCGGCGGGGCGAGCTGCCCATGGCCGTGGTCGCCACCGCCGGCACCACCGACACCGGGGCGATCGACCCCCTGAACGCCTGCGCTGACCTGGCCGCCGAGCACGGCGCCTGGATGCACGTGGACGCCGCGTACGGTGGCGGCGCGCTGCTCTCCGACCGGCTGGCCCCGCTGCTGGCCGGCCTGGAGAGGGCCGACTCGGTGTCGCTGGACTGGCACAAGCTGGGCTGGCAACCCGTCGCCGCGGGCGTCTTCCTGGTGCGGCGGGCCGAGACGTACGCGTCCCTGGCCCGGCGCGCCGCCTACCTCAACCCGGCCGACGACGAGGACGCCGGCTACTCCAGCCTGCTGGGGCTCTCCCTGCGCACCACGCGCCGCCCCGACGCCTTCAAGATCGCCGTCACGCTCGCCACCCTGGGCAGGGACGGCCTGGGCCGTCTCGTCGACACCTGCCACGACCTGGCCCACGCCGGGGCCGCGGCCGTACGCACCCATCCCCGGCTGGAGCTGCACGCGGACCCGGTGCTGACGGCCTTCCTCTTCCGGTACCTGCCCGCCGATCCCGCCCTGGCCGACCGGGTGAACGCCGGGCTGCGGCGGCGCCTGCTCCGCGAGGGGCGTGCCGTCGTCGGCCGTACCGAGCTCCCGGGAGAGGGGCCGGGCCGCGTCCGGCTCAAGCTCACGCTGCTCAACCCGCATGTGACGGCCACCGAGGTGGAGCGGCTCGTCCACCTGGTCGCCGCGGCGGGCGAGGCCGAGGAGGAGACGCTGTGACCGGGCCCGGGCCGGACCTGTCCGGTGAGCCCACGCCCCTCGGCGCGGACCTGCACGACGTGCTCCCGTCCGGTGAGCCCACGCCCCTCGGGGCGGATCCTCTTGACCATCCCGACCCCTTCCGTGCGGGGGAGGCCGCGGCGATGGAGACGCTGCTCCGAGCCTATGTGCGCGAGACCGCGACCCCGGTCCCGGTCGCGGGTGAGGAGCTGCTGCTCGACTTTCCCGCCAGCGGCGTCCGGCTGAGTGTCCCGGTGCGATACCGGTCGGCCACCGGCTGGCACCGCTTCGGCGAACCGCACGTCGTCCCCGAGGGCGGCGCGCGCGGCGCCACCGATCCGGTCCCCGCCGATGCCGCGCTCGTGGCCGCCGTCGCCATCCGTGAGGCGGTCGTGCGGCGGCGGTTGCCGCATCACCTCGGGTCCGATGCCGTGGCCCGGGTGCTGGACTCGGGCCGCCGTACCGGGACGTTTCTCGCGCGGCGGCGAGGCGAGGGCGGGGCGGAGGCGACGCCGTTCCTCGAGGCCGAGCAGGCACTGTTACTGGGGCATCCGTTCCATCCCGCGCCCAAGAGCAGGCAGGAGGCGTCCGACGGGGAGCTCGACGCCTATTCTCCGGAGCTGCGGGGCTCGTTCCAGCTGCACTGGTTCGCCGCCGATCCCGCCATCGTCGTCGGTGACAGCGCCGACGGGCGGAGCCCGGCCGAGCTGCTGCGCGGCCTCGCCGCTGGGCTGCGGCTTCCCGAGGGCATGGTGCCCATCCCCGCCCATCCGTGGCAGGCGCGTGAGGTGCTGCGCCGTCCCGAGGTGGCGTCGCTGGTCGAAGCGGGACTGCTGCGCCCGCTCGGGGCGGCGGGGCCGGCGTGGCATCCGACCTCGTCGGTACGCACCGTGCACCGGCCGGACGCCGGCGCGATGCTCAAACTCTCCCTCGGCATGCGGATCACCAACTCGCGCAGGAACAATCTGCGCAGCGAAATGCGGCTCGGCGTCCGGGCCGCCCGCTTGCTGGCCGCCGGCCCGGGCGACTGGCTGCGCGCCGAGCATCCGGAGTTCGGGATCCTGCGCGACTTCGCGTGGGTGTCAGCGGGCGCCGACGGGCCGGAGACCGGGCTGGAGACCGCCATCCGCGACAACCCCTTCCGCGGCGGCCCGGGTGACGGGCAGTGCGTGGCGGGGCTGCTGGCCGAGCGCACGGGGCCGGGTGACGGCACGCCGCCCCGGCACCGCGCGCTGCTGTCCGCCGCCACGGCACGCCTCGCCCGGGCGCACGGCCTCTCCCTCGCCGAGGCGTCGGCCCGCTGGCTGGCCCGCTATCTCGACGTGCTGGTCGTGCCGCTGATCAGGCTGCACGCGCGATACGGCATCGCGCTGGAGCCGCACCACCAGAACACCCTGGTGGCGCTGGACGGCGACGGACTGCCCCGCGCGGGCTGGTACCGGGACAGCCAGGGCTACTACGTGGCCGCCTCCATGGCGGGCGCGTTGGAGCGGCTGCTGCCCGGCCTGGCCGACGGCGTGGAGATGGTCTTCGAGGACGATTTCGTGGACGAGCGGGTCGCCTACTACCTGGGGATCAACAACCTGCTCGGACTGGTGGGCGCGTTCGGGGCGCTCGGGCTCGCCGACGAGGGCGGCCTGCTGCGCGTGCTGCGTGCCGCGCTGGAGCGGCTGCGGGCGGTGGAGCCGGGCGCGAAGGGCCTGCTCGACCTGCTGCTCGACGCGCCGGCGCTGCGTTGCAAGGGCAACTTCCTGACCTGCGTGGACGGCCGCGACGAACTCGTCGGCGACGTGCACACGCAGTCCGTTTACATCGACCTTCCCAACCCTCTCACGGAGGTGCAGTGGTGACCACGTACGACCTGGTGGGAGTGGGCATCGGCCCGTTCAACCTGTCCCTGGCCGCGCTCTGCGACGGCGTGCCGGAAGTGCGCGCGCTCTTCCTGGACGGCAAGCGGGCCTTCTCCTGGCACCCCGGCCTGCTGATGGAGGGGACCGTCCTGCAGGTGCCGTTCCTCGCCGACCTGGTGACCATGGCGGATCCGACCAGCCCCTGGTCGTACCTGAACTA
Organism: Nonomuraea polychroma; assembly: GCF_004011505.1. Classification (NCBI taxonomy): domain Bacteria; kingdom Bacillati; phylum Actinomycetota; class Actinomycetes; order Streptosporangiales; family Streptosporangiaceae; genus Nonomuraea; species Nonomuraea polychroma. The sequence continues at coordinate 3,000,472 of NZ_SAUN01000001.1, read as the reverse complement.
CCTGCGCCGCCACGACCGGATGTTCCCCTTCTTCTTCTCCGAGCGCTTCCACATCCCGCGCCGCGAGTACGACCACTACTGCCGCTGGGTCGCCGAGCGGCTGCCCTCCTGCCGGTTCGACGCCCAGGTGACCGCGCTGGAGTGGGACGAGGAGGCCGCGGCGTTCGCGGTGACGTACCGGTCCGCGGCCGGGGCGGTCACCCGTGTGCTGGCCAGGAAGGTCGTGCTGGGCGTCGGCACCGAGCCGGTCGTCCCTGAGCCGCTGCGCCCGCTGCTGGCGGAGGCGCACGCCGGCCGGGTGCTGCACAGCGCCGGCTACCGCGCCCACCGCGACCGGCTCGCCGCCGCGCCCGACGTCACGGTGATCGGCGCCGGCCAGTCGGGGGCGGAGGTGGTGCTGGATCTGCTGCGCTCCGGCGGGCCGTTCGTCCGCTGGCTGGCCCGCACCCCGGCGTTCGCGCCCATGGAGTACTCCAAGATCGGCCTTGAGCACTTCACCCCCGACTACATCCGGTACTTCCGCGGTCTCCCCGAGGCCGAGCGGGAGCGGCTCGTCCGCGAGCAGTGGCAGCTGTACAAGGGGGTGAGCTCGGAGACGCTGGCCGACATCCACGACGAGCTGTACGAGCGGACCATCGGCGGCGCCGAGCCGCCCGCCGCGTTGCACCCCGGAGTGGAGGTCGTGGCGGCCGCCGTCACCACCACTGGCGACGCCGGCGGCTACACGCTGACCTGCCGTCACAGCCCGCAGGACGCGGTCTTCGAGATCCGCACCTCGGCCGTGGTCGCGGCGACCGGGTACGCGGCCGCCCGCCCCGCGTTCCTGGAGCCGCTGTCCGACCTGGTCGACTGGGACGGCAAGGGCCGCTACCAGGTCGACGGCGGCTACCGGGTCGCGCTGGACCCGCGGGTGTCCGGGGAGCTCTACGTCCAGAACGCGGAGATGCACACCCACGGCGTCGGCGCCCCCGATCTCACGCTCGGCGCGTGGCGGGCCGCGACCATACTCAACGCGGTCGCCGGGCGCACGGTGCTGCCCGTCCCCGAGCGGGTGGCCTGGACGACCTTCGGCTCGCCGAGCGCTCCCGAGGCCTCCGGCCTGCCGGAGCCCGCGGCGCCACGCTCGGTGGGCTCGCTGCGGTGAACCGCGCCAAGGTCGTGCTCATCTCGGTGATCGGGCTGCACCTCGTCGCCGAGACCTCGCTCACCCCCTTCCTGCCGCAACTGTTCGACCGGCTGTACGGCATCGACGAGCCCGGCGCCACCGGGCTCTACCTGTGGATCTGCCGCATCGTCGGTCTTGCCGCCCTGCCGCTGTGGGGGCTGGCGGCCCGGCGGTGGCCGCTGCACCGGCTGGTCCTGGCCGGGTTGTGCGGCTCGGCCGTGCTGGATCTGCTCCTGGGGCTCGCGCCCAGTTACGCCGCGTACACCGTGTTGTCGGCGGCCGTCGTGACCACCAACAGCGCGCTGCTGCTGGCCTACCCCGCGTTCATCGCCGAGCACGACGCCGACCCGGCGGGCGGGGAGCGGGCCCGGCTGGCCGGGATCTGCTCGATCGTGGTGGTGTTCCACCTGTCGACCGTGGTGGCGACGATGGTGGGGGCCGGGGTGCTCGCGTTGCCCGAGCCGCGGATCGGCATCTCCGCCTTCGCGGTTCTGGACGTGCTGCTCGCCGTGCTCACCTACCGGGTGCTGGGCAAACGTGCCCCGGCCGGTGCGGCGGACGCCGAGGCCGGCGAGGCCGGTACGGCGGGCGCGCGGTGGCGGCTCACGGGGCTGGTGCTGGTGCAGGCGGCGCTGATCGGCGTGGCGTTCGACTTCTCGGTCAACGTGGCGCGGCCCTTCTTCACCGAGTTCGCCGACGACCTGGGCAGCGGCTCCACCGGGTCGGCGGTGCTGTTCTTCCTGCCCAGCGTGGCCGCGCTGGCCGTGCTGCCCGTCGTGCGCCGCTGCCACGACCTGCTCGGCGACCGGCTGCTGCCGCTGGCCCTGGCCGTGGCCGCCGCCGGGCTCGCCTGGCAGGCGCTGTCGCCGTCATGGCCGGCGCTGGCCGGGGGACGGTTGTTGTTCGGCGTCGGCCTCGGCGTCGGGCAGGTCGCCGTGGAGTTGTGGGTGTTCCGCGCCACCGGCACGGCCGGGCCGGCGTTCACCGCCGTGGAGACCGCCCGGTCGACGGGCCTGCTCGCCGCGCCGGTGGCCGCCGCGGCCGCGGTCTCGTACGACCTCGCGCTGCCCATCGCCGTCGCGGCGGCCGTCCACCTGCTCGCCACCGGCCTGTCCCTGCGCCGCGCCCCGCTCCCCCGGCCGGCACCCGCTCTCACGTACTCCGAGGAGATCCGATGAACCGCCCCACCCGCGACACCTGGCAGCAGGCCGGCCGCCGCCTGCTCACCAAGGCCGTCGAGGAGTTCGCCTACGAGGAGCTGCTGCGCCCGGAGCCCGACCCGGCGTCCGGCCCCGACGCCTACCGGCTGGAGCTGGGTGACGGCGTGCGCTGGACGTTCCGCGCGACCCGCGGCACGTTCGGGAACTGGCGGCTTGTGGACGGCACGGTGCGCCGTCACCCCGACGACGGGGAGAACGGGCCCGAGCGGCTGCTGCTCGACGCGCGGACGGTCCTCGGCTGGGACGGCCCCACCACCGCCGAGGTGCTGCGCGAACTCACCTCGACCCGGCGGGCGGAGGCGGAGCTGCTCGCCCGCGCCCGCACCGCCGCCGAGCTCGCCGATCTGGACCACCTGGAGCTGGAGGCGTACCAGGACGGGCATCCCTGCATGCTGCTCAACAAGGGCAGGCTCGGCTTCGCCGCCTCCGACGCCGCGGCTTACGCCCCCGAGTCGGCCGGCGCCGTCCGGCTGTTGTGGGCGGCCGTGCACACCTCGCTGGCCGAATACTCCGGCGTGCCCGGGCTGGACGCCGAGACGCTCCTGGCGGAAGAGCTGGACGAGGAGACCCGCAAACGCTTCGCGGACCTGGTGCCCGACCCGGCGGTGTACGTCTGGCTGCCCGTTCACCCCTTCCACTGGGACGAGGCCGTCGAGACTCTCTTCGCCCCCTACCTCGCCGACGGCCGCATCGTCCTCCTCGGCGAGGGCCCCGACCGCTACCGGCCGCTGCAGTCCATCCGCACCCTGGCCAACCTGGACGATCCCGCTCGCCGGAACGTCAAGGTGCCGCTCGCCATCCGCAACACGCTGGTGTGGCGGGGGCTGTCCACCGAGCCGACCCGGGCCGCGCCCGACGTGACGGCCTGGCTGCACGCGCTCCGTGACGGGGACGCGTACCTGCGGGACGAGCTGCGCTTCCACCCGCTCGGCGAGGTGGCCTCCGTCGCCGTCCGCCACCCGCTGTACGAGGCGGTGCGCGACGCCCCCTACCGCTACCACGAGCTGCTCGGCGCGGTGTGGCGCGAGCCCGTCGCGGCGCTGCTGCGCGACGGCGAGCGGGCGAGGACCATGGCGGCCCTGCTGAAGATCGGCTCGGACGGGCGGGCGCTGGCGGCCGAGCTCGTCGCGCGGTCGGGGCTCGACGCCCGGGCCTGGCTGTCCAGATTCTTCGCCGCCCTGCTGCCCGGTCTGCTGCACTACCTCTACCGGTACGGGGTGGCGTACTGCCCGCACGGCGAGAACACCGTGATCCTCTACGACGCCGCCGACATCCCCGTGGGCGTCGCGGTCAAGGACTTCGCCGAGGACGTCAACCTGCTGCCCGGGCACCGCCCCGAGTACGCGGGCCTGTCCCCGCGCGCCGACGCGGTGCTGCTGCGCTGGCCGGCGGGCGAGCTGGCGCACTCGCTGCTCAGTGCGGTGTTCGCGGGGCACTTCCGGTTCTTCGCCCCGCTGGCCGAGCGGCATCTCGGCGTGCCGGAGCCGGAGTTCTGGGCGCTCGTCCGCGCCGAGATCGAGCGGTACCACGCCCGCTTCCCCGAGCTTGCGGACAGGTTCGAGGCGTTCGGCCTGTTCGCGCCGGAGTTCGACCGGGTGGCGCTCAACCGGGAGCAGCTGCTCGGCGGCGGTTTCCACGACCGCGCCGAACGCGACGAAGGCTTCGACGTCGTCCACGGCACCGTCCCGAACCCGCTCGCCCCCATCCTTCAGGAGCAGAGATGACCTACGAATGGCTGCGTGCCGAGGCCGAGGCGGGGCGGATCGAGGAGGTGATCGTCAGCGTTCCGGACCTGCAGGGCCGCCTGCAGGGAAGCCGCCTGTCCGTGCCGTACTTCCTGGACGAGGCGGCCCGGCAGGGGTTCGGCGCCTGCGTGTACCTGCTCGCCACCGACGTCGAGATGGACACCGGCCCCGGCTACGCCATCGACGCGTGGAACACCGGCTTCGGCGACTTCGTCCTGCGCCCCGACCCCGCGACGGTGCGGCCGCTCCCCTGGGATCCCGGCACCGCGCTCGTCATCGCCGACGCCCTATGGCCGGGCGCGAGCTCCGGTGAGCCCGTCGAGGTGGCCCCGCGGCGGGTGCTGCGCACGCAGCTCGACCGGCTGGCCGAGCGCGGGCTGGCCGCGTACGCCGGAACCGAGCTGGAGTTCCTGATCTTCCGCGACAGCTACGAGGACGCCTGGGAACGCCGCTACCACGGCTTGCGCACCGGCACCCGCTACAACGTCGACTACTCCCTGCAGGGGCTCGCCGGCATCGAGCCGGTCGTGCGCCGCGTCCGCCGGGAGATGGTCCGCGCGGGGCTCACCATGGAGACCGCCCGGGCCGAGTGCCATGCCGGCCAGTACGAGATCGTCTTCCGCTACGACGAGGCCATGGCGACCTGCGACAAGCACGTGTTCTTCAAGAACGGCGCCAAGGAGATCGCCGCCCAGGAGGGCGTCGCGCTCACCTTCATGCCCAAGTTCGACGAAGGGGAGGGCAACTCCTGCCACATCCACCTGTCGCTGCGTGGCATAGACGGCTCTCTCGCCTTCGCCGGTGATGACGACGACGGCATGTCGGAGCTGATGCGCCACTTCGTGGCCGGGCAACTCGCCTGCCTGCCCGATCTCGCGCTGCTCATGGCCCCGAACGTCAACTCGTACAAACGGCTGCAGCCGGGCGCGTTCGCGCCCACCGGCATCACCTGGGGCAGGGACAACCGCACCTGCCCGATCCGCGTGGTCGGCGCGGGCGCGTCGCTGCGCATCGAGCACCGCGTTCCCGGCGGGGACGCCAACCCCTACCTGGCCGTGGCCGCCGTGCTGGCCGCGGGCCTGCACGGCATCGAGAACCGCCTGCCGCTGCCGGCGCCGCACGCCGCCAACGCGCTGGCCGACCCCGCGGTGCCGCGCCTGCCCACGACCCTGGCCGAGGCGCTGCACCGCTGGGAGACCAGCGAGATCGCGGCCAAGGCCTTCGGCGACGCGGTGCTCGGCCACTACGCCCAGGCGGCGCGGGCCGAGCTGGCGGCTTTCGAGACGGCGGTGACGGACTGGGAGCGGGTACGCGGCTTCGAACGGATGTAGCTTCGCCGCCATGACCCCCGCCTCAAGCTGAACGTCAGCAGGTGACGGGCGGCGCCCGTCACCTGCCGCATACGTCTTACAGGCGTACCTTGACCGTCCCGGAGAACGTGCGCCCGTCGACCAGGTGGCCGGTGATCGTCACCGACACCGTGCCGGAGTAGCCGGCGAGGGCCTCGGGGATCGCCTGGCCGTCGACGGCCAGTTCTCCGGTCGTCAGGGGCCGGGCCGCCAGGTCCACCAGCTTGCCGTCCGCGACGGCGCGGATCGTGCCGGGCAGCACGTCACCGCCCACGTGGACGGCGAGCCGGTCGCCGTGCAGCGTGAGCCGGGCGGCGACCGGCGCTCCGGTGGTGAGGTACGCAGCCGGCGGAGCGGCCATCCCCGTGCCGAGGAAGTAGCCGGTGTGCGGCGGCTGGTTGTAGCCGACGTTCTGCCAGGCGATGCCGACCCGGTAGACCGGGTCGTGCATGAGCGCGGGAAGGCGGTGTTCCGTCGGGTACGGCGTGGCGTACATCCGCAGGGCCGTGGAGTCCTCGGTCCGCACCAGCAGCTCCTCCCGCCAGTCGCCCAGCAGGTCGGCCTGGAGCGAGGGGTTGCCCTTGGTGGTGTTGTTGGAGTAGGTGCCGGTCGCGGTGAGCAGGTTGACCGTGGTCAGGGCCGCCGGGTCCCACTTGCCGATGGTGGGCACGCCCGCGGCCAGGTCGGCCGAGTAGGTGTGGTCGAGGATCTCGCGTGAGAGGTCGCCGTCCCACCAGATGGTGTTGCTGATCGCCGGGGTCTTGGACGAGAGCGTCCGGCCGGTGGCGGTGTGCAGGCCGGCGCCGTTGGAGGCCCACACCTCCTCGCCAGGGTGGGCCGGGTCGATGTCGCCGGTCAGGCCGCGGCCGGTGTCCTGCCCGGTCCGCACGCCCCACAGGATCTCGCCGGTGTCGGCGTCGTGCATCTCCAGGCCGTACGGCATGTTGGTGTGCTCGTGCACGCCGACGATCTCCAGACCGGGGTGGGCGGGGTCCAGGTCGCCCAGGTGCATGGCGTCGCCGTGCTCGAGGCGGGTGGTGTACAGGCCGGTGCCGTCGTCGTCCAGGGTCATCGCCCCGTAGGCGATCTCGTCGCGTCCGTCGCCGTCCACGTCGGCGACGGACAGGTTGTGGTTGCCCTGGCCGCCGTAGCCGGCGTTGTCGGTGCTGTCGAAGATCCATCGCTTGGTCAGCTTGCCGTCCCGCCAGTCATAGGCGGCCAGCATGGACTTGGCGTAGTAGCCGCGGGTCATGACGATGCTGGGCAGCTCGCCGTCCAGGTAGGCCACCGCCGCCAGGAAGCGGTCGGAGCGGTTGGCGCTGCTGTCGCCCCAGTCGGCGATGTTGCCGCGGGCGGGCTGGAAGTCCTCGGTGTGCAGCGCCTTGCCGGTCAGGCCGTCGAAGACGGTGAGGTACTCAGGCCCGGACACGATGCGCCCGCTGGAGGTCCGGTGGTCGGCGTTCGCGTCGCCGATGACCGTGCCCGCCGCGTCCACCGTGCCGTCGCCGGTGCGCACCACGAACTCGGCGCGGCCGTCCCCGTCGAAGTCGGCCACCAGGAAGGGGCTGTAGTGCGCGCCCGCCCGGACGTTGCGGCCGAGGTCGATCCGCCACAGGCGGGTGCCGTCGAGCTCGTACGCGTCGAAGATCGCTGCCCCGGTGTAGCCGCCCTGGGAGTTGTCCTTGGAGTTGGACGGATCCCACTTCACCACGATTTCCAGGGCGCCGTCGCCGTCCAGATCGGCGGCCGAGGCGTCGTTGGCCCGGTAGTCGTACGTCCCGCCGCTCGGTGTGACCCCGCCGTCCGGCTTGTCCAGGGGGATGTCCAGGTACGGCTGCGCCCACGGCCGGGCGGCGGCCGACTTCGGCCCCTCCCGCCCGTCGACGATCGCCGCGACGGTGTAGGCGCCCTTACCCGCGTCCACGTGGTTGGTCTTGTCCGTCTCGGCGATCAGCTCGCCGTCGCGATAGAGGCGGAATCTCACCTGAGCCGGGTCGGTGCCCAGCAGCCGCCAGCTCACCAGGGTGCCCTCGCTCGTGGGCACCGCCACCAGCCCGCGATCCAGCCGCTCCATGCGGCGCAGCGGGAAGCGGGTGATCGGCGAGGTGAGCGTGGCGGAGGAGGCCGACAATCCGCCCGCCCCGGCGGCGACCACCCGGTAGGCGTGCCGGTCGGCGGGCGGCCGCTCGTCCTCGTAGCCGGGCTCGCGGGTCACGCCCACGCGGGCGCCGTCCCGGTAGACGTGGTAGAGCAGCGCCCCCTCGGCGTCCTTCCAGCGGAGGATCACCTTCTCGGTGGTCGCCGCGACCATGGCGAGCCCTTGGGGCGCGGCAGGCGCGGCCGCCGACGGGTCCTTGACCTCGACCACCAGCGGCGCGCCCAGCGTCCCGCCCGGCACGCTGACCGCGTAGGTGTAGGTCAGGCCCAGTTCGGCGGTGGTGTCGGTGTAGGTGGTCGCGGCGCCCGCGCTGGAGCCGAGCCGGCGCCACGGCCCGGCGGCGGTCTCGGCGCGGTAGACCTCGTAACTCGCCGCTCCCGCCGCCGCGTTCCAGGCCAGTGTGACCGCGGGCGTGGCGCTCGCCGTGATGCCCGCCACCCGGAGCCCGGTGGGCGCGGTGGCCGGGCCGATCCGGACCGCGTTGACCCGGCCGTCCCGGCCGAAGGCCAGGTCGAGCCGGCCGTCGGTGACCGCTGCCGTGCCGGTGTAGGTGCCGTACGCACCGGTGGCCGCGGTGATCGCGCCACGGCCGGCCCCCTCGACGGAGAGCGTGGTGACGTTGGGCGCGATGGCATCACCGGAGACGACCGAGACCTCGTACTCGCCGTCGGGCACGTCCACGGCGAAGCCGTACTGGCCTGAGACGGTGAAGTCGCGGGTCAGCGGGTCGGCGGTGCCCCGGTCCCGGTAGCCGACGGCGCGGTCGAGGCCGAAGCCGGTCGCGGCGCTGTAGAGGGTGGTGTGCGCGACGCGGGTGTAACCGTCGGCGAGGGGGCTGGTGGTCGAGCCGAAGTCGAACCTCAGGCCGTTCGCCGGGTCGAGCGGCGCCGCTGCGGCCGGCGTGGCCGACAGCGGCTGCGCCATGACGGTTAAGGCCGTCATGGCGGCGGTCAAGATGAGCCTCACGGGCGTGCTCCTAGCCAAGTGATCGTATCGAAACGTTTTACACGGCTGGGAAAGCGCTTGCCAAGACTCTTCTTCTGTTTGTTGGCGTCCGCTCAGCGCTGCTTCGGCGCCTGACCGGCTTCCGCCTTCTCCCGTGGCGAGCGGATCCCCCGGTCGACCAGTCCCCGCTGCGCGTCCGCGGTCAGCGGCACCGCCGAGCCGCGCACCAGCCCCAGCTGGACCATCTGGCGCGGCAGCACGGCATCGAGCAGCCACTCCGCGACGATGCGGGTCCGGCCTCCGGGGATGGCGAGCACGTGGTAGCCGCGGGTCACGGCCTTGGCCAGCATCCCGGACAGCGGCACCCCGAACGGGTTGGCCGCGGCCTTGGCGCCGCCGAGGTCGACGACGAACCCGAGATCATGATGCCGGTACGGCCTGCGCTCGCCGTGGCCGTAGGACGCGGCGATGTTGTGCGCCACGAGCTTGCCCTGCCGCTGGGCGTGCTGGGCCGTCATGGCGGTGATCTCCCCCGGCCGGGTCAGGTCGGGCACGGCGGCGGCGTCACCGCACGCGAACAGTTCCGGATGGCCCGGCACGCCGAGGTATTCGTCGACATTGAGCCGCCCCTTCGTGGTGGGGAGGCCGAGGCCGTCGATGAGCGGGTCGGGACGGACACCGACGCACCAGATCAGCGACTGGGTGGGGACGAACTCGCCGTCGGACAGCTGCACCCCCTCCGGCGTGGCCGCCTCCACGGTGGTCTCGGTACGGACCTCCACACCTCTCCGGGCGAATACCCGCCCCGCGCGGTCCGACAGGCGCGGATCCAGTTCGGGCAGGACACGCGGCGCCATGTCGACCAGCAGCCAGCGGATGCGCTGGTCGCGCAGGCCAGGCCGGAGCCGGGCGGCTTGGCGGGTGTACAACTGGCCGTGGGCGGCCACCTCGGTTCCGGTGTATCCCGCGCCCACGACCACGAACGTGCAGCGCGCATCCCGCTCGCGGGCATCGCCGGTCGCGTCGGCCAGCTCGATCTGGCGCAGCAGGTGATCGCGCAGATAGAGGGCCTCGGCCACACTGCGGAAGCCGTGCGCGTGCTCGGCGACCCCGGGGATGGGCAGGAGTTTGTTGACGCTGCCGACCGTGACCACCAGCCGGTCGTAGGTCATGCTGTGCCGGGAGTTCTCCGGATCGAGGTATGCCAAGGTCCGGCGGCCGAGGTCGATCTCGTGCACCTCGCCCAGCACATGCCGGACACCGGGACAACGTTGCGCCAGCGGCACGGTGACCCGCCGCGCATCGAGGATCCCCGAGGCCACCTCGGGAAGAAGCGGCAGGTACAGGAAGTAGTCGGCCTGACTGACCAGGGTGATGTCGACGGCGCCTCTGGCCAGGCGCGCCAGAGTGCGGGCGGCATGAAAACCGGCGAACCCCGCTCCCACGATGACCACGTGCTGGCGGCGTGCGGTTCCGGACACGGCGATCTCCTCTCCAGGTGCTCCCTGCTCCCCTGCCCCATATGGCGCCGGCAAGCCCACCCCGTGTCCGGCGTCGGCACCACCGTGCACGGCCTCATGTTCCTCGGCGCCGCCAGCCGCGACCCGCGCCGCTGGGCCGACCCGGACTCCTTCGACCTGTCCCGCGACCCGTACGGGCACGTCGGCTTCGGCATGGGCCTGCACCATTGCGTCGGCCGGCACGTCGCCCGGCTGGAAGCCGAAGCGGTGCCGGCCGCGCTCGCCCGCCGGGTCACGCGGTTCGAACTGGCCGGGACGCCCCCACGCCACCACAACAACATCCTGCGGGCGTGGAAATCGCTGCCCATCCGCGTCCACCTCTGAGCGGCCGTCACGAGAACGGTGAACGGGCGGGAGACCGTCGGAACAGCGGGATCCAGCCGCCGGCCAGGACCATGGCCCGCTGGCGGGGGGAGAGACGATGTCTGACGGCCATGCCGTTCACGGTCAGCTCTGTGCCGTTTTCGATCGCCTGGCGCAGGCCTTCCAGACGCAGTTCGCCACCGATCGTGTCGTAGCCGGATTCGTCGGTGAACTCCAGGGGCAACACGCCGAAGTTGGCCAGGTTCTGCCAGTGGATGCGGGCGAAGGACTTGGCGATGACGACGCGGAGCCCCAGGTAGCGGGGCACGATCGCGGCGTGCTCGCGGGAGGAGCCCTGGCCGTAGTTGCGGCCGGCGACGATGGCGTGCGGGCCCGCGTCGCGGGCCCGTCGCGGGTAGTCCTCGTCGATCTGGGTGAAGGCGAAGTCGGCCAGCGCCGCGATGTTGCTGCGGTACGGCAGCGCCCGGGCGCCCGCCGGCATGATCTCGTCGGTGGAGATGTCGTCGCCGACCTTGAGCACGACCGGGAGGGTGAGGGAGTCCGGCAGCGGGTCCAGCTCGGGCAGCGAGCCGATGCTCGGGGCCTTGCTGAGCTCCACCTCGCGCGCTTGATCGACGGGCAGGGGCGGTTCGAGGAGGGCCGTGCCCGCGCTGGCCGTCGCGGGCAGGTGCACCCGCGGATGGTCGAGGCCGAGGTCGCGTGGGTCGGTGATGGCGCCGGTGAGCGCCGCGGCGGCGGCGGTCTCGGGTGAGCAGAGCCAGACCGAGTCGTCCCGGGTGCCCGAGCGGCCGGGGAAGTTGCGGGGGAAGGTCCGCAGGCTGTTGCGGCCGACGGCGGGGGCCTGGCCCATGCCGATGCAGCCCAGGCAGCCGGTCTGGTGGATGCGGGCCCCGACCTCGATGAGCGCCGTGATCGCGCCCATCTTGGTGAGGTCGGTGAGGATCTGCCGGGAGGTGGGGTTCACGTCCAGGGACACCTGGGGGTGCACCTGGCGGCCGCGCAGGGTCTCGGCCACGACCGCGAAGTCGCGCAGGCCGGGGTTGGCCGAGGAACCCACGACGACCTGGTGGACCGGCTCGCCCGCGGCCTGCCGTACCGGGATGACGTCTCCTGGCGAGCCGGGACGGGCGATCAGCGGCTCGAGCGTGGACAGGTCGATCTCGTCGTGCAGGTCGTACGTGGCGCCGGGGTCGGGCAGGAGTTCGGTGAAGTCGCCGGCCCGTCCCTGCGACCGCAGGAACTCCAGCACGCGCTCGTCGGAGGGGAAGACCGTGGTGGTGGCGCCCAGTTCCGCGCCCATGTTGGCGATCACGTGGCGGTCCATCGCGGTGAGCGTGGCGAGCGCGGGACCGTGGTATTCGATGATCCGGTGCACGCCGCCTCGTACGCCGTGGCGGCGCAACATCTCCAGGATCACGTCCTTGGCGCTCACCCAGGGCGGCAGCGCACCGGTGAGCCGTACGCCCCAGACTTCGGGCATCGTGACGAACAGCGGCTCCCCCGCCATGGCCATGGCCACCTCCAGGCCGCCGACGCCGATGGCGAGCATGCCGAGCGAGCCGGCCGCGCAGGTGTGCGAGTCGGACCCGGCCAGCGTCTTGCCCGGCACGCCGAAATGCTGCATGTGGGTGGGATGGGACACCCCGTTGCCCGCGCGCGAGTGCCAGATGCCGAACCGGCGGCAGGCCGAGCGGAGGAACACGTGATCGGCCATGTTGCGCTCGTCGGTCTGCAGCAGGTTGTGATCGACGTACTGGACGGCCACCTCGGTGCGTACCCGGTCGAGGGCGAGGGCCTCGAGTTCGAGCATCACCATCGTGCCGGTGGCGTCCTGGATCAGAGCCTGGTCGATCCGCAGCCCGATCTCCTCACCCGGCCGCATCTCGCCACTGGCCAGATGGGCGGCGATCAGCTTCTCCGTCACATTCCTGCTCACGAGGGACTCCGCTACCCCGACGGGTTGTCACGAATCGGCGGGCGGGTTCTGACCGGGGGCAGTGTGTCAGGGAGTGAGATTGAGGGGCGTCGTGGCCATCTCGGCGAAGTGGAAGCGGGTGTCGCGACAGGTGTGGTCGGCGCACGTGAGCAGCCGGGCCGGCTCGTACCCGTCGACCGGCGCGATCATCTCCGTTCCGGGGCCCGCGTACAGGGCGCGTAGATCACTCCTCCCGAGCCGGGGCCCGTACACGAGGCCGGGCAGGAGCAGCGCTCACGCGTGATCACGCTCGCCTGGAACGGCGTGCCGGCCAACGTCAGCCCGCCCACCGCCACCCCCGAGACGACCACCAGCGCCGGGCCGTGTAGCCCGCCCACCACCGCATCCAGCGCCTGCCAGACGGCGCCGGAGATCTCCAGCTCGTCATTGCGCACCACGGCCGAGCCGCTCAGCACCGGCAGGAGCGCCGCGGTGGCGAGCGGCAGGAACACCACCAGAGTGGGCGGCACCAGGTGCCTGGCGGCGTCGCGATAGGCGCGTACGGGAACGAGGGGCCGCTCCAGCCGCGCTCGGGCGTCTACGATGTCCACGAGTTCGCACGGTCCCAGCCCCGGTGATCGTTCGCCCTTACTTGGACGGAACCGGTCTGGAGGGGTCCAAGGGGTGCGGCGCCGGCGTCACGGCGCTCACCAGCTCACCGGAAGCGCGGTCAGCCCACCGGTGAGCACCTGCGGGTTGAACGTGAGCTCCGCCACGCCTACGGCCAGCCTCAGCATGGGGAAGCGGGCGACGAGCTGGGAGAACACGACGTTCAGCTCCAGCCGGGCCAGCGGGGCGCCGATGCAGTAACGGGCGCCGCGGCCGAAGGTGAGATGCCCGGTTTCCCGGCGGGCGATGTCCAACCGGTAGGGATCGGTGAAGGCCGCGGTGTCGTGGTTGGCCGCGCCGGTGTCCAGAAGCACCAGATCTCCCTCTTGTACGGGCACACCCGCGATCTCCATGCCCGTGCGGGCGTAGCGGGGAATGCCCCCTCCGCCCAGCCCCGGGGCCCGCAGAATCTCCTCCACGGCCACGTCGATCCTGGACGGATCGGCGACGAGGGCCTGCCACTGGTCAGGGTGGGCGAGGAGCCACAGCACGCCCATGCCGATCGCGACCACGGTGGTCTCATGGCCGGCGAAGAGGAGGAACATGCCCATCATGGCCGCCTCGTCGTCGCTGACCCCTTCGGTCATGGCGAGGCGGCTGATCACATCCGTTTCGCCATCGTTGATACGGCCTTCGCGCCGTTTGCGAGCCACCAGCCGCTGGCCGTAACCGAACAGCTCGGCCAGCCCTTGCTCGGAGCGTGCCTGATCGGTGACGTCGGCCGCGGCCTGCGTCCACGTGCGGAACTGCGCCCGGTCGTCGTACGGGACCCCGAGCAACTCGCAGATCACCGCGATCGGCAGCGGCACCGCCAGCGCCGCGTGCAGGTCGGCGGGCGGTTCCTGGGCTGCCAGCTCGTCCAGGAGCGCACTGGTCAGGGCCTCCACCCGGGGGCGCAGTGCCCGCATCCGCCCGGCGGAGAAGTGCGGCTGCAGCAACGCGCGCATCCGCCGGTGATCGGCCTGTTCGGTGTCGAAGTCGCCCTGCGGCCCGCCGAAGAGAGCCGACTTCCCCGTACGGGACGCCGTTTCGGGCGTGCGGTGGGCGCGGCCGAGACGGTTGTCGTCCAGCAATGCCTGCACCTGGTCATATCCGGTCACCAGCCAGGCCGGATCACCGACGGCGGTGCGAATGGGGTGGATCGGCCCTTGCTCCTGCAGCCGGCGCAGGAGCGGCGCCGGCTCCAACGGTCCCGGCCTTTCGAACGGCAGTTGGAAAGCGGTCGTCATACCGCCCTCCTTGGTAGACGCAGCTTTGTAGACTTCCATGTATATAAAGCTACTTATAGACTGTGGATTCCACAAGAGAGGACGCCATGACGACGACCAGCGGGCAGGCACCGGTGCGCCGGCTGCGCAGGACGGAGCGGCGGGAGCAGATTCTCGATGCGGCCACGCACGCCTTCGCCCGCTCCGGTTATGCCGCCACGAGCCTCGACGACGTCGCCAGGGAGGCGAGCCTGACACGGGCGCTGCTCTATCGGCACTTCGACTCCAAGGCCGACCTCTACCGCGCCGTGCTGGATCGCGCGTGTCAGCGGCTGGTCGAGACCGTGGGCGAGGACGACTTCGACGAGACCTCCATCCCGTCGCTGCTCCGTGCCGCGGCAGCCGATCCGGACGCCTTCCGGCTGTTGTTCCATCACACGGCGCGGGAGCCGGAGTTCCGCGAGCTGATCGACTCCATCACGACGGCCTCGGCCGAGATCGCCCGGCGCAACCTGGCCAAGCGCGTTCCCGCGGGCCCCTGGCTGGAGTGGGCCTCCCAGCTGATCCCCACGTTGACGATCGAGGCCGTGATCGCCTGGCTCGACTCCGGTCAGCCGGATCCGGACCAGGCCGCCGCGCGCGTCGACCAGGTCGTGAAAGGCGTCATCGCGGCCGCCCAGCCCGCGTCCGGCAGCGGGTGAGCCGTCACCAGGTGTCGGGGATCTCGACGAGACCGACCGGCGTCGCCTCCGACCACATGGGCGCAAGCACCTGATCACAGCCGGGATGCTGCTCCAGGGGCGTGCGCCGGCGATGGTCGCGCTCACCGATGACCTACTCGGCTGGCCACGGCAGTGATCATGCTCGGCGAAGGCGGCCTGGCCGCGGCCCCGCGGGCCGGCCACGCGGCTCTCGCCGGGCGTGCTGACGATCCGAATCCGGCGCGGGACCGGCCATAGGCCCTGCGACCAGCCGCTTGGACGGTAACCGTCGCGCAGGATGTTCGTGCGATCGCACTCCGGGTAGGCACGATCACACCCTTGAACGCGATGGAGAGAGGCAGAGCGGTGCCCATACGATCCGCGCGCACCTACCGTCCTGGACACGACCATGGCGGGGCCCGCGTGGTCGCCCGATTCCTGACGGAGGTCGGCTCGTGAAGCCCGCCAGGGCAGTGGCCTCGTTCGACTCGGCGACCGGCATGCTGCGCGCGCTCTCCCGCTTCCTGCACGGCCGCGACGTGCCGCTCATCGGCCAGGCTCCCGCAGCCCTGGAGCCCGCGCTGGGCACCGTGCTCGGCGCGGTCAACCGGTTGCCGCGAACGCTCCAGGAGAAGGCGTACGCGCTGGGCGGCTGGGCCGAAGCCGTGCCCGCGCACCGCATCGGCGACATCCGCTCCGAGGCGCTGGCGCATTGGGTGACCGGGCACTACCCGCAGCGCCGCTACCCGGTGGCCTTCATCGGGTCGTCCAACGGCGCCCTCATCCACCTGGCCGCCGCACTGAACGCGCCCTGGCTGCCCCAGACGCTGCTGCTGCCGGTACGTCGCCACGGTGCGCATCCGGATGATCCGCGGGAAGACCTGCGCCGTACCCAGACCGCGGGGGAGGCACTCGTCAAGGCCAACCCCGACCTGGTGCTGCATCACATGCATGATGCCAACCAGGATCGCCTGATGATCGCGGGGATGACGTACTTTCGCGTCAAATGGCGACGCCTGGCCGAGGCCTATCGACGCTTCCTGGAAGCGTCCCTCGCTCCCGGCGCGACACTGGTCGTCGTCGACTGCGCGCTGCGCTGGCCCACCACCTCGGTGTCCGACCGCTACGTCTTCCAGCACGGCGCGCTGGGCGGCGCCGGCCAGGAGGAGTACGAGCAGGGCGGTCCCCGGGTCGCCGACTATCTCGGCCGCTACGGCTCCCCCCGTCGAACCTGGGACTACCCGCCGACGGACGGGGACAGCCCAGAGGCGGAATGGGGATTCGAGCCCGAGTTGCTCACCGACCTGACCGAACTGGCCGAGCGGAACCAGTGGCGGCTGGTCCGCATGCGCTTCCCCGAACCCGAGGCGCTGAGCCCCGTGGTCGCCGACCTGTACCGGTCCTGGTATCAGCGTCGCGGACTGCCGGGCGATCGGCTGCTCACTGAATGTTTTCTGCTGCTGGAGCCATGGTGGACGCTTCGCAGCGGATCGGTGCCCTATTGGATGGTCTTCAACGCCGAGCCCTCACGCGCGGGGCTCCAGACCTATCTCGACCGCGTCGATCCGTTCGACGAGATCAGGCTCCTGCTGTTCTCCCATGGAGTGGAGTCCATCGGTCTGGTGCCGATCGAGGAGTGGCAGGAGGTGCTGGCTCGCGCCCGCAAGATCGGCGTTTTCACCGGGGTCGATGCGCGTGCCTATCCGCGTGACTTCGCCAGCCTGGCTCGCGCGCACCGGGACCTGGCCAGGATCCAGACCACGTTCCCGATGCCGCTGCCGTTGGGCTGGCCGCCGGCCGAGCAGTTCCTCGCCGAGCGCGGCGAACTCGAGTGGCACAGCATTGACATCTGAGCCATTCCCAGGACTGCGCCGCCCATAGCGCTGTGGAGTCTCACACCAATGCGGTGATGAAAGTTTCAACCAACGACACGCGCAGGATTGAGGCGTCCGGCCACCTGACGCGCATATCGGCGTGCTGCGCAGTGACTATCCGGACTGTCCGGCGTTGACAGGTGATGCCCGGGTCGAGAATCTCGTTGGGAGCGCTCCCAACAATCCTCATTCCGTCTTCTGGAGATTTGATCCAGCATGACACCGCCACGCCTGCACTTTCTGCCAGGTCACACCCACCCGGCGCTGTAGCCCGCGGCCACGCTGCGACGACCCGACGAAAGGAGACTCTCCCCGCGCTCGGCTCACGCGGAGGCGGGGGGAGCCGACCCGACACAAGCCGGCGCCGCGTTGCAATCACTGTCCGTGCTCGCATCGCAGCATAACGTGGTGTTCCACCGCGTCCCGGCACGACGTCCCCCTCAGAAAGGACACTTCTGTGGAGTCATTGGCCAAGAATCAAGGCCTGTTCCTGGCCCTGTACCGGATCGTGGTGGGGCTGCTGTTCGCCTGCCACGGCGTGGCGACGCTCTTCGACGTACTGGGCGGGCCGCACGGTGAAGTCCCCAGCGTCGGGCAATGGCCCGGATGGTGGGCCGCGGTCATCGAGCTGGTCGGCGGCGCGCTCGTCCTGCTCGGACTGGCCGCCCGCGCCGCCGCCGTCATCTGCTCGGGCACCATGGCCTACGCCTACTTCGTCGTCCACCAGCCTCAGGCGCTGTTCCCGATCGAGAACGGCGGGGAGCTGGCCGCGCTCTTCTGCTGGTCCTTCCTCCTCATCGCCATCCTCGGGCCCGGCCGCTGGGCATTGTCCGGGTTGCTGACGCCCTCGCGAGTCCTCGAACACGACAGAAGGTGACACTCGCGGCATGTGGGCGGATCACACCAGCGGCGTTCCCGCGCGGAACCTGACCACCGTTCCGCTGACCGGCTGCGGATTGCGGATGAGGTTGAGTATCGGGCACACCCGCTCGACCTCGGCGTGCAGGTTCGCCAGGTCCTCGTCGGAGGCCGGCGAGTCGATCAGCACGTCGTAGCGGATGGATCTTCACATAGGCCGGCAGTGGCGGGAAGCCGGCGAACAGGAGCACGTGGTCGCGGGGTCATGGAAGCTGTGGCCCTCCCTCAATGGGCCTCCCGGTTGTCATGCGCTGGCCGGCCGCATCGACCGGGTGGCCAAAACGACGGGCAACGCCAGCAGGCAGACCGCGGCCCCGGCAAGTGCGGTGTAGTGCACCCCGACATGGGCGACGACCTGGCCGCCGATCAACGCGCCGGTCGCGATCCCGGCGTTCGCCGCCGAGGCGCCAAGGCTGGCGGCCAGGTCCTTGCCCTGGCCCGCCAGGCTGATGACGCGAACCTGGATGGCGATCGAGACGAGCCCGAACCCGACAAGTCCCCAGACGACGAGAACAACCGCTACCAAAGCAGGGCTAGGACCGATCAGGTAAAGCCCGCCGAGCACGCCGACCAGGGCGGCATTGGTCACGATGAGCGTCGCGGTGGCGCTGCGGTCGACGAGGCGACCGCCGGCGAATGTCCCCGCCGCGGTGGCGGCGCCGTACGCGAGCAGGAAGGCGCTGATCGCGCCGCCGGAGACCCCGGTGACCTGGTTGAGGAACGGCTCGATGTAGGTCAGGGCGCTGAACTGACCGCCGATGATCAGGAAGCCGATGCCCAGGGTGGCCAGGACCGGCGGCGCCATCGCCTGACGGGCCCCGCCGGTCAGGCGGCCGCCGCCCTTGCGCGCGACGGCCGGCACCAGAGCGATGGTCAGGACGAGCGCGAGGGCGGCGAGTACCACCACGCCGCCGAACGTCGCCCGCCAGCCGAACGTCTGCCCGATCAGCGTGCCCAGGGGAACGCCCACGACCGTGGACAGGGCAACGCCGCCGAACACGATCGAGATCGCTCGGCCCTCGCGGCCCGGCTCGACGAGTCCCGCCGCGATCACCGACGCCACCCCGATGAAGGCTCCGTGGACCGAACCCGCGACCATCCGCGAGACGAAAAGCAGGCCAAAGCTCGCCACGACAGCGATGAGCAGGTTCGCGGCCACGTACACCAACAGCGTGCACCACAGCATGAGACGGCGGTCGACGCGGCCGGTCAGAGCGGTGAGAACAGGCCCGCCGAGGGCGATGCCGAGCGCGTACGCCGTGACGAGCGTCCCTGCGGTCTCGATGGAGACCCCGGTATCAGTCGCTATCGGGTCAAGGATCCCGACCAGGACGAGTTCGGACGTGCCCACGACGAAAGCGCCGAGCCCAAGTGCGCCGAGCGCCAGCCCGCTACGACGTCGCGACAGTGGCTCATTCCTCGTCGCCGCCGGTGGCAGCCCCGCCCGCCCGGTGCCCGACATCTCGCCTCCTCACTCCGGCCGCCCCAGCGGGCGCATGCCGGTGCCGTCTTGGCCAGTCCATGCCGCGGACGTGTCGCGCACCACCAGCACGGATTGTCAGGCCGAGGATCCTCCCGCGCCCGAAAGCCAATCAACGGAAAGTTCGACATGCATCGATGCGCCCAGCGCATCGATGACGCTTCCGGCTCATTCCGGTGTTCTGCGGAGGTGGAGTGATCCGCACGCCTTGAGCTTGTCGTTGAAGTTGCGCTCTTCGCATCTGCCGCAAAGGCGACTGTGGTCGCGGTCGCGCGGCTCAGCTCTCGGGGCTGCTGGCCGACGCAGTGATGCGTGAATCGTAGAGCGTGCGCAGCAGGCGGTTGAGGTGGTCACGCTGACGACAGGTCAGAGCATGGAGGAAGTGATCCTGCTCGGTGGCCGCGGCCGCGGCGATGGTGTCCAGGAGGGCCGCTCCGGCGTCGGTGAGAGTGATGATGCGGCGACGGCGGTCGCTGTCATGGGTTCGGCGCTGGATGAGTCCCCGGGGGGACAGGGAGTCGAGGACCATCACGATGTTGCGGGCGTCCATGGCGATGAGTTCGGCCAGACGGCGTTGGCCGATCGGCCCTTGTTCCTTGACGGTTACCAAGACCAGGTATTGGGCTTGGGTGAGGTCATGCTTTGTCAGGAACGCGGTCCACGACCGCGCGGCCAACGAGCCGAGTCGTGCCAGCAGAAAGCCTGTCCCGCGCTCAAAGGCTGGACTGTCCTCGTCGTTCATGGACTCAGGCTAGTAGATAGACATGTTTCATGTCATTTGATAGACATGAAACATGTCTATTGAGCTGCGTCACAGCCATCTGCCGATCGCCGAGCGTTCGGTGCATGTCGTTGAGGCGGGTGACGCGCAGGGCAGGTCGTTCCTGTTCCTGCACGGTTGGCCGGAATCATGGCGGACCTGGGAAGCCGTGATGGGCGTGGCAGGCGACGACGCTCGCCTGATCGCCGTGGACCTGCCCGGCATCGGCGAATCCGCGGGGGCTGTCACCGGTGGATCCAAGAGTCGCTTGGCGGAGGTGGTTCACGAACTGGTGCAGCGCCTGAACCTCACCGATGTCACGCTGGTCGGGCATGATGTCGGCGGGATGGCCGCCTACGCCTACCTGCGTCAATACGACGACGTCGCCGGTGTCGTCATCATGAACACGGTGATCCCGGGCGTCGCCCCCTGGAATGAGATGCTAGCCAATCCCTACATCTGGCACTTTGGTTTCCACGCCGTTCCGGCGCTGCCGGAGACCCTGGTTCAGGGGCACCAGGTGGAGTACTTCTCCTACTTCTACGATGCGCTGTCGGTCGACGCCGGAAGAATCACCCCGCACTTGCGGACCGCCCACGCCGCGGCCTATGCCAGCGATACCGCCCTCACCGCCGGGTTCGACTTCTACCGCGCCTTTGCCCAGGACGCGCGGGACAACACGGCGTTCGCAAAGAACGGGCCGATCGGCACGCCACTGCTCTATCTGCGCGGCGAGGGCGAAGGTGGCGACATCGCCACCTACGCGCGAGGCTTCCGCGACGCGGGGATCGACAACCTGGTCACCGCCCTGGTGCCCGACGCCGGACACTTCACTCAGGAAGAGGCGCCCGCCCACGTCTGGAAGCTCATCTCCGACTTCGCCACGTCCCTTCCAGCGCGCCGCTGAGCTCCCCATCTTCGCGTTTGCCGCGTTCGGCGCCGACAGTGATGCTTCGCCACACAGCGGATTGTGGCTGTTTCGATGCGGCGTGTCGCCGTGACGTGAGAACGGTCACCGTCTCATCTTCGAGCTCATGCAAAGCAACCGCGGCGAGGCGGGCCTCACCGGTCGGCGCTCCGCAGACAATCAAACGGACGCCCTCCGCAGGGTCAGGGCAGATCCGTCCACGTGACGAGGCCGTGCCGGTGGGCGTAGACGGCCGCCTGCACGCGGGTACGCAGCCCGAGCTTGGCCAGGATCCGCTCGATGTGGATCTTCACCGTGCCAGGCGAGATGACCAGTTCGCCGGCGATCTCGGCGTTGCTGCTGCCGGCGGCCAGGTGCCGCAGCACGTCCGCCTCGCGCGGCGTCAGCGTGGCCAGCTCGCTGGTCGGCGGGCGGGGCGACGTGGCCGCGAACCGATGCAGCAGGCGGGGGGTGACCTGCGGGTCCACCAGGCCCTGCCCTTCGTGGGCGACCCGCACAGCCTCGATGATCAAGCCGGGGTCGCTCTCCTTCAGCAGGAACCCGACCGCGCCCGCCTGAAGGGCGCCGAACAGGTATTCGTCCAGGTCGAACGTGGTCAGCGCCACCACGGCCGGGGCGGGGTCGAGGGCCACGAGGTCTCTGATCGCGGCCAGCCCGTCCATGCGCGGCATGCGGATGTCGGTGAGAACGACGTCGGGCCGGTGCCGCCGGGCCATCGCGACGACCTCGTGCCCGTCCGACGCCGTCGCCACCATCTCGATGTCCGGTTCGGACGACAGCAGCAGGCGCAGGCCCTCCCTGGTGGGCGCCTGGTCGTCGGCGACGATCACGCGAATGGTCACTGGTCGGCTCCTTCCTTTTCGCCGAGTTCGCCGAGCGGGAACCGGGCGGTCACGCGCCAGCCGTGGGGCTCTCGCGGCCCGGCCGTGAGCGTGCCGCCGAGCAGCGCCGCCCGCTCACGCATGCCCCTCAGCCCGACGCCCTCGGACACGCCAGGTCCACCGGGTGCGCCAGGTCCACCGGGTGCGCCCGGTCCGCCGGGTCCTTCTGGGACTGCCTGCCCGTCGTCCTCCACCGTCGCCTCCACGGCCCCGGACCTGCGGCTGATGCGGACGACCGCATGCGAGACCCCCGAGTGGCGCATGACGTTCGTCAGCGACTCCTGAACGATCCGGTACACCGCGTACTGGATCCGGGGCGGCATCTCACCGCGGAGCGGGTCGCCGTCCAGGCGGACGCGGAGCCCTTGACGGGACAGGCGAGCGAGCAGCGGGCCGAGATCGGTGTCGGCGTGTTCCTCTTCGCGGAGCAGGCCGAGCAGCCGCCGGGTCTCGCCGAGCGCGGTGCCGGAGATCTCGGCGATCACGTCCAGTGCCCGGCCGGCGTCCTCGGGCGTGCCCCGCCGCGCCCCCACGGCCTGCAGCCGGATCGCGCTGAGGTGGTGGCCCACCACGTCGTGCACCTCGCGGGCGATCCGGGCACGTTCTTGCGACCGCCGGACGAGCTCGGCCTGCCGGGCCTGGTCATGGCGCAGCCGCAGGATGTGCCCGAGCGCCACCGGAGCAAGCCCGGCGGCCACCGACCTCGCCAGCCCGGACGGATCCTCCATGGTCCCGCCGTACGCGAGGTCGAGCGCGACCAGCCAGCAGGTCGCGGCCACCGCGGGCAGCCACCGGTCATGGTCGCGATGGTAGGCGGCCGAGGCGAACGCCGCCACCGTCACCCATGCGCCTACCTCCGGCTGATGGAGCAGCCGCGCGAGCACGACGACCGCGCCCGTGACCAGCGCGGCCGTCAGCGGCAGGCGGCGGCGTGCGGCCAGCGGCGCGCACACCGCGCAGACCAGCATCACCCACAGGAACGTGTGCCCGCCGGGAGCGCCCAGCAGCGGATACCCCGCGGTCACCAGTGTCGTGAGCAGGGCCAGCGCGGCGTCCTGCGCGAGCGCGGGCAGCTTCCGCCAGGCTCCGATCACACTCGGTTCACCCCCGGGGAATCCTAGCCATCAGGTCACCGGGGCAGCGCGCCCCGGACCGGGGCAGGGCGCCGGCGGTCAGGTAGTCGTGCACGTATCGGCGCAGGCAGGTCGCCCCGAGCCCGGACGCGCTCTGCATGAGGTACGCGGCGTGCCCGTCGCCGTGCCTGACCACCCGCGCTCCGGGGATCTGCGCAGCCAGGTGCTCGGCGCCGGAGTGCGGCGTGTTGGCGTCCGTGTCGCCGATCGCGATCAGCACCGGCGGCACGCCCTCGGCCCGCAGCGGGTGCGGCGGGTAGGCGGGGCTCTTGCCCATGCCCACGCAGCGGGCAACCTGGTACCGGCCATGGATCCAGCCGATGCGGGGTGCGACCGCGCGCAGCCGCGACTCGATGGCCTGGAACTCCCGGTATCCGGGCAGGCCGGGCATGAAGTCATGGCAGAGCATCGCGCCGGCCGGGTACCCGGGAGACTCCGGCGGGAGCGGCCGCAGCTTCGCCAGGTCCGACGCGTCGCCGTCGGCGGCCTTGCGCAGCGCTGCGGCCAGGCGCGGCCACACGGGCGGGGCGAGCCCTTCCTTCACCGCGAGAAGGAACTCCTCCTTGCTCACCGTCCCCTTGCCCGCGGGGAGCGGGACGCGGGTGAGCAGCCTGTCGAACACCTCGATCGCGTCGTCGCCGCCCAGCGCGCAGCCCGCCCTGCACCAGTCGTGGAAGCGCCCCAGCTGCTGTTCCTCGGTGCGGGCGTATTCCGTCAGCCAGCGTTCCAGCGAGGGCCGCGTGTGGTCGGGGACGCCGTCGAGTACCATCCGGCCGACCTTGGCGGGGAACAGCTCCAGGTACGCCTGGCCGTACACGGTGCCGTACGAGTTGCCGAAATAGCGCAGCTCGGGTTCGCCAAGGGCGGCTCGCAGCGCCTCCAGGTCGTGGGCCACCTGCCAGGAGGTCAAGCCCGCGTAGGCGGCGCCCATGGCCTTGCGGCAGGAGGCGTCGTAGGCGGCGTTCGCCCTGGCCTGGGCGCGCCATCCGGCTTCGCCCGGCGCCAGGATCAGCCCCGCGATGCTCGGCTGCGGTGTGTCGCACTCGACGGCCGCGGAGCTGCCCTTGTCGCCCATGCCCCTGGGGTCGATCAGGACCACGTCGAACCAGGCGGTCAGCTCCGAGACGACCGTGGGCGTGGCGCGTACGGGTTGGATGGTCGCGCCGCCGCCGGTGTTGACGACGAGCGAGCCGAGCTTGCGCGCGGGGTCGCGAGCGGGCATCCGCGCGAGGTCGACCCGGGTCTTCCGGCCGTGCGGGTGTCTCCAGTCGATCGGTACGGTCAGCTTGGCGCATTGCATGCCGTCGCCGCACCCGGCCCACGTCAGGGCCGGAGGCGCGGCGGCCACCGGAGCCTGGAGGGTGCCCGCCAGCGCCGTCCCGAGGACGAGGCCGGCCAGCGCTGTGGTCGAGATTCTCATGACACCAACCTCGCCCGGAGCGCCCCGCGCCGGCATCTGCCGTCCGGCATATCCCGCGCGGCGGTCTCTCAACCTCCAGTTGTTCCGCGGCGCCAGGCGATGAACCGGCCGACCTACTCCCGGCAGGCCGGGACGATCGCGAGCGGCTCCTGGCCGAGCAGCAGCGTGGCGCAGAACGGCGCCCACCAGAACTGGCCGGTGAGCGGAACCAGCGCGGACCGGAAGCCGGCGGGCGAAGCGGCGGCCGACTCCTCGGCGGGAGCCCCCGCCAGGCGAGAACGGCTGACCACCGGTCCTTGACGGTGGCCTTCACGGCCTCGACCTTGCGGACCTCGATCTTCAGATCCTCCTCTGACACGAAACGTGCGAAGCGCTGAGCTGAGCGTCGTTCCTGAGGAAATAGTCCCAGCACCCCGGTGCGGCGGGTGCCGGAGAAGTGCGTGATGGCCAACGGGGCGGCGCCGTTGCCGTTGACATATTGACCTGAGGTCACTATTAATGACCCAAGGTCAATAGTGTGCGTCCCAAGGAGTGCGATGCTCATGGCAACCGACAGCCAGACACCCGGTTCCCGCCTGGTCGGCAGGCTTCTCGACCCCGCGTCGAGGGCCGACCCGTACCCGATCTACGCAGAGTTCCGCGCCCTGGGCCCGGTATGGATCGAGGAGATGTCCTCGTTAGTGGTGGCGAGCTACCGCGACTGCGAGACGCTGCTGCGCGACCCGCGACTCAGCGCCGAGCGCGACCGGTCTTTCAGGCCGGTCAGGCAGCCGACCCGTATCCCGCGCACGCGCCGTCCTCCGTCCGGCAGCCATGGTTCCTCTCCCTGGATCCTCCGGACCACACCCGGCTGCGCCGCCTGGTCAGCAGCGCGTTCACCGCCCGTGCCGTCGCCCGGATGGAGGCCTCCATCGCCCAACTGGTCGGCGAGTACCTCGACGGCGCGGCCGAGCGGGAGACGTTCGACGTGCTGTCCGGCCTCGCCTACCCCCTGCCGGTGGCGGTCATCTGCCGCATGCTCGGCGTCCCGCCGGCCGACGAGCGGCTGTTCCACGGGTGGTCCGCCCAGCTCACCCGGCTGTTCGACGGGTTCGACAACCACTACGACGGCAACGGCGAGACCCCGGAGTGGATGCAGGGGGAGGTCGAGTTGCACCGGTACGTCAACGAGCTCGTCGCCGACCGGCGCAAGCGGCCGCGCCGGGACGACCTGATCTCCGAGCTGCTCGCCGCAGAGGACGGCGGCGACGTGCTCAGCCATGACGAGCTGGTCTCCACGATCGTGCTGCTGCTGGTGGCCGGGCACGAGACGACGGTCAACCTGATCGCCAACGGCGTGCTCGCCCTGCTGCGGCACCCCGGCCACCTCGCCGCCCTGCGCGCCGACCCCGGCACGGCGCCCGCGGTCGTCGAGGAGATCCTGCGCTACGACCCGCCCGTCCAGCTCACCGTCCGGGGCGCCGACCAGGGCCTGCGCGTCGGGGACGCGAAGGTGCCCGCAGGCGGCCTGGTCTTCCTCCTGCTGGCCTCGGCTCACCGGGACCCGGAGGCCAACCCGGACCCGGACCGGTTCGACCCGAACCGCGAGCAGGTGCGGCATCTGGGCTTCGGCTTCGGCCCGCACTTCTGCCTCGGCGCGCCACTGGCCAGGCTCGAAGGCAGGCTGGCGCTGGCCGCCTTCGCCCGGCGCGTCCGGCAGCCCGAACTCGTCGCCGACCCGCCGCCGTACCGGGAGCACGTCAACCTCCGCGGCGTCAGCGAGCTGCTCATCTCCCATGCGGGGGTGACGAGGTGAGGAGCGTGCCGGATGGGAGCGGGAGGCACGCCGGCCCTGGCGAGCGCTTCAGATGATCAAGCTGAAGCGCTGACGTTCAGCTAACCTGGTGCGGTGGTCACCTCCAGGAGCCGGCGCCGCCTCTCCCCCGAGGCCAGGCGCAGTGAACTCATCGATGCCGCCATCCGGCTCCTGGACTCCGGGCAGAAGGTGACCAACTGGGTTCAAGCCGTCACCGCCGAAGCCGACGCCGCCAAGGGGACTTTCTACGTCTACTTCTCCTCCTGGGAGGAGATGCT
The DNA here is from genome assembly GCF_004011505.1 of Nonomuraea polychroma. Classification (NCBI taxonomy): domain Bacteria; kingdom Bacillati; phylum Actinomycetota; class Actinomycetes; order Streptosporangiales; family Streptosporangiaceae; genus Nonomuraea; species Nonomuraea polychroma. Next base: position 2,974,086 of record NZ_SAUN01000001.1, on the reverse strand, counting down.
CGCCGCGGTACGGGACCGCGTGCTGCGGGACTACGTGGACCGGTTCCACCGGCTGGCCGAATCCACCGAGCCGATCGACTGGTGGCTCACCCTCGACGCCGAATGCGCGGCGGCCATCGAGGCCATCGCCCGCCCCGGCGGGCTCCATACCGCCGTCTTCCACTCCGACTCCGCGCTCGCACCCGCGGGCGAAGGGCGGCTGGACACCATCGCCGCCATCGCCAAGGCGCTGCGCCGCGGCATGGACGAGGGCGCGTTCCGCCCGGTCGACCCGCATATCGCCGCCACGATCCTGTTCACCGTCCTCCACGGCGCCGCAGACGCGATCGCCGCCGGAGAGCAACCGCAACGCTGGCTGGCGGGCGTCCGCGACCTGACCCGCCGCTGGCTCGCACCATCACCAAGCGAGGAGTGACACAGGCCCTACACGGCCGCGTGGATCCTTGGGGGTGGCGTAATCGCGTCTGCCGATGCCGGTCCTGTTCACGTTCACGCGACGCCGTTGCGTCAGCGGCTTCACCACTGCGGGGTTGAAATGACTGTGCTCTCATTCGGTGACGGCCGGGTGGTTCTCGGTGCGGAGGCGGCGCCGGTGGCGTTCGAGCATGCCGCGGACCCGGACCGGTTGTATCTGCTCGACGAATCCATCGAGTCCTGGCACGGGCCGGATCACTCCTGGGGTGCGGGTTTCGTGATCACGTCGTGCGGCGCCGGCCGCTGGCAGGCGCCGTACGCGGTCGAATGGCGCTCCGATGGCGTGATCGCGCGGCATCGGCCGGTCGCCGGGCTGGAGCTGGAGATCGATCGCCGGGTGGCGGGTGAGCGGTACGTCGAGACCTACCGGTGGACGAACACCGGGAGCAAGCCGCTGGAGATCACCGGGATCGGGGTGAATGTGCCGATCCGGGATGTGTACGACGGTGCGGCGGCCTCGCTGGCGCGGAGTTGTCATGCGCATGTGTTCACCGGCGGAGCGTGGGCGTGGGTGCTGGCCGAGCCGATGTCGGGTACGCCGCCGCTGCTCGGTGCGATCGTCCGCGAGGGTGCGTTGTGGGCGTACTCGGTCGAGTCCCGCAACAGCGCCACCGGATCCGACGTCCGCGGTCATCTTGTCGTGCATCCGACTGATCATGCGCGGAACCCCGCCGCGTTCGGCGGTCAGCCGGTGATCGAGCTGCTCCCCGGCGAGAGTTACACCCTCCGCTGGGAGCTCGGCTGGTACGCGAATCGCGAGGCGTTCCTCGCCGCGACCGACGCACCGGCCCGGCTGCCGTCGCTGACCGCACCGGTCGGAGCCGTCCTCGGCATCGACCTCGCCGAGGGTACGACGCTGTTCGCTGGGCCGGACCTGACGTCGTACGAGCATGGCGTGAAGCATGTCGACCTGGAGCGTGACGGTCGCCGGAGCCGGGCGGCGGTCGCCTTCCTCGCGCCGGTGCGGGAGTTGGCGGAGGCTCGTGCCGCGCGGATCCTGGGTGAGCATCGGCCGGTTGAGCGGCCGGAACCGGAGCGGTCCGCGTTCGTGCCGGTGGATACGCGCACCGGCCTCCGCCAGGCCGAGAACGGCTGGCAGGACTGGACCGACGGCGCCGAACGCGTGGGCATGGCCGTGCTGCTGCAGCAGGCCCGCATGCGGGGCTGGGGTGACACGGCCGCGATCGACGAGGCCCTGCGGGGGTTCGCTCGTTTCGCCCGCGAGTGCCTGGTCCTGCCGGACGGCTCGGTCCGCCGGGGCAGCCGGCCGGCGACCCATGGGCTGCGGCTCTACAACACTCCTTGGCTGTCGCACTTCTTCCACGACCAGTTCGCCTTGTACGGCGACGCGGCGGATCTCGACCTCGCGGCCCGGTTGCTGGAGGCGTCGTACGCGCTCGGTGTCCGGGACCATTTGCTGATCGGACATGCCGAGGCCGTGGTGGCGGTGACGACCTCGCTGGAGGAGCACGGAGATCCGGCGCGGGCGAAGGTGCTGCGGGATGCGCTGACGGAGCACGCGCTCGGGTTCGCCGGCCGCGGCACCGAGTTGCCCGCGCACGAGGTGAGCTACGAGCAGTCGATGGTGGCGCCGCTGGTCAGCCTGCTCGCGACCGCGTACGACCTCACACCCGACGACCGGCTGTTGTCGGCGCTGCGTACGGCGACCCGGTGGCTGCGGGCGTTCGGTGGGCCGCAGCCGCACGTCCGGCTGCGTGACATCGGCATCCGGCACTGGGACGGGTTCTGGTTCGGGATCGATCGTCAGTGGGGTGACACGTTCCCGCACTACTGGAGTGTGCTCACGGCGGTTGCCCTGCGGCAGCTGCCCGACGTGCTCCGGACCGAGGACTGCGAGCGGGTCGCCGACGCCATCTTCACGGCCAACCTGGTCGACTTCGGCCCGGACGGCCAGGCCACCTGCGCTTTCATGATGCCCAGCTGCGTGGACGGCCGACCCGCGCACCAGCCGGACCCGCTCGCCAATGACCAGGACTGGGCCCTCGCCCTGCTGCTGAGATCGCAGAAGTGACGCAGAGCAGTCCCGCACCGACTGACACGCAGGAAGAATCCGTGCCTCGTCCGGACTCCGCTGACAACGCCTGGCCGGTCTCACGCAAAGGCTCCATGCGCAGCACCCCAGACGCCTGCGAAGCTCGTGGCGTCTCCATGACGTCATAGTGGCCAGGAAACAGCAGTTGTCATGACGCCATAGTGATGCCACTATGACGTCATGGACCTTGCGCCGTATGTCGATCACCTCCGCCGCGAACTCGCGATCGCTGCCGGGGCGGGCGGCGAGGAAACTCGTGCGCTGGCGGAACGTCTCGCCGCGACGCTCGAGTCGGCCACCCGGCTCGCCCTGCTGGAGGCTCTGTCAGCCGCCGCGGACGAGATCACCCAGGACCTCGCACCGGGCTCGGTCGAGGTGCGCCTGCGCGGGCGCGACCCCGCCTTCGTCGTGACACCACCGCCGAGCGCCCGCTCGTTCGAGGAGGAAGGCGAGATAGGGCAGGCCGGGAGGCCGCCTGCCCCGCCGCCGCCCCCCGACGCCGACGAGGGCGGCACGTCCCGGATCTCGCTCCGGGTCCCCGAGCACCTCAAGCCCCGCATCGAGGAGGCGGCCACCCGGGACGGGCTGTCGGTCAACGCCTGGCTGGTCCGCGCCGTCTCCGCCGCACTCGATCCCGGTGACGCCGGCCGCCGCTCCGGCCGGCGCCCGGCCCAGCAGACCGGCAACCGCTACAGCGGCTGGGTGCGCTGATGACCATGCCAACCCACGACAAGGGGACCGCAGTGCCGACCTTCGACACCCCCGAACCCATCGTCGCCATCATCGACATGGCGACCGCCACCATCCGGATCAACGCGAGCGACCGCACCGACACCGTCGTCGAAGTCCGCCCGAGCGACGGGCTCAACGACGCCGACGTGCAGGCCGCCGAGCACACCGAGGTCGAGTACGCCGACGGCAGGCTCCTGGTACGGACCGACCAGGAGCATGCCGGCCTGACCTCCGGCTGGGGCCTTTCGTTCGACAAACTCGTCGAGTCGCCCGCGAGCTGGGCACGTTCGCTGCTCCACGGCCCGGGCTCGGTCGACGTGACGATCGACCTGCCGGCCGGCTCCCGCCTCGACGCCAAGTCGGCGGCGACCGTCCTGTGCCGGGGACCGCTCGGCGAGGTGACGATCACCACCTCCCACGGCGACATCCGGGTCGAGCAAGCCGGCCGGCTACGGCTGAAGAGCACCTACGGCGACATCTCGGTCACCCGCGCGATCGGACACGCCGAGGTCACCACGACCCACGGCGGCATCCACATCGGCGAGATCAACGGCACCGCCGCGGTCAAGACCTCCCACGGCGACGTCCGCCTCCGCGAGGTGACCGGCGAGCTGCGGCTGAACAGCGCCCACGGCGACATCACCGTGGGCCGCGCCCTGGCCGGCGTCGCCGCCAAGACCGCGTACGCCAGCGTGGAGATCGGCGAGGTGGTGTCCGGCTCGATCGTCATGGAGACCACCGGTGGCGGCCTGGATCTCGGGATCCGGGACGGCACCGCCGCCTGGCTGGACGTGAGCTCCAAGTACGGCACCGTGGACGTCTCCCTCGACCCCAGCGACGTCCCCGCCCACACAGACCAGGTCGTCGAGGTGCGGGCCCACACCACTCACGGCGACATCGTCATCCACCGTTCCTGACAACCGAGGAGTTCTCATGCCTGACGCGATCGTGGCCGAGGGTTTGGTCAAGAAGTACGGCGCCGTGACCGCCCTCGACGGTATGGACCTGACCGTTCCCGAGGGGACGGTGTTCGGGCTGCTCGGCCCGAACGGAGCCGGCAAGACCACCACCGTGCGGATCCTGACCACGCTGCTGAAGCCGGACGCCGGGCACGCCACGGTGACCGGATTAGATGTCGTACGCGACGCGCCACGGCTGCGCGCCCACATCGGCGCGTCCGGCCAGTACGCGGCCGTGGACGACCATCTCACCGGCGCCGAGAACCTGGAGATGGTCGGCCGCCTCTACCACCTGGGCGTCAAGCGCAGCCGGCAGCGCGCCCGCGAGCTGCTGGAGCGCTTCGACCTGACGGACGCGGCCGACCGCCCCGTGCAGGGGTACTCCGGCGGCATGCGACGCCGCCTCGACCTGGCCGGCGCGCTGGTCGCCAGCCCACCGGTGCTGTTCCTCGACGAGCCCACGACGGGTCTCGACCCGCGGGCCCGGGCGGGCCTGTGGGACGTCATCGCCGGGCTCGTCGCGGCGGGCACGACGGTGCTGCTCACCACCCAGTACATGGAGGAGGCCGACCAGCTCGCCGACCGCATCGCGGTGGTCGACCACGGGCGCGTGATCGCGCTAGGCACCGCCGACGAGCTGAAGGACCAGGTCGGCGGCGATCGGATCGAGCTGTCGGTGACGAACGCGGCGAACCTGGAGAGCGCCGCCAGAACGCTGGCGCCGCTGGCCCTCGGGGACATGCAGATCGACGCCGCCGCCCTGCGGGTGACGATCCCGGTGGCCGGCGGTGCGGCCGCACTGACCCAGGCGCTCGGCCACCTGGCCGCCGAGCGGATCACCGTACGCGATGCCGGCCTGCGCCGGCCGACCCTGGACGACGTGTTCCTGAGCCTCACGGGACACCAGGCCGACGAGAAGACCAAGGAGAGCGTCCGATGAACACCCTGCAGCTGGCCGTCGCCGACGGCATGACGATCGCCAAGCGCAACGCCCTGAAGATCCGCAGAGCTCCCGACCTGCTGGGCGGCGTGGTCATCCTCCCGATCGTGTTCGTGCTGCTGTTCACCTACGTCTTCGGCAGCATGATCAACGTGCCCGGCATGTCGTACGCGGAATACCTGCTCCCCGGGATCTTCGTCATGACGATCACCTCGAGCGGGCAGATCACCGGCTACACGCTGACGCAGGACCTGCAGAAGGGCATCTTCGACCGGTTCCGGACGTTGCCGATGTCCCCTTCCGCGGTGCTCACCGGCCAGACCGTCAGCGACGTGATCATGAATCTGACCAGCATCGTCACGATGGCGCTCGTCGGGCTGCTCGTCGGGTGGCGCATCCACAGCTCGCCGTTCGAGGCCGCCCTCGGGTTCCTGATGCTGCTGCTGTTCGCGTACGCCTTCTCCTGGGTGACGGCCACGGTCGCGCTGGCCCTGCGCACGCCCGAGGTGTTCAACAACGTCGCGACCATCATGTCGTTCCCGCTGGTCTTCCTGTCCAACGCCTTCGTCGACAGCGCGCGGCTGCCTGGACCGCTCAAGCCGATCGCCGAATGGAACCCCGTCTCCACACTCATCCAGGCCGCACGCGAACTGTTCGGCAACACCAGCCCGGCCATCCCCGCACCCAGCGCCTGGCCGCTGCAACATGCGGTGCCGGTGTCGTTCCTGTGGTCGGTCGTGCTCCTGGCCGTGTTCGTGCCACTGGCCACGCGGCTGTACAAGAGGGCCGTCAGTCAATGAACCAGGCGATGGCACACGTCTCCGACGGAGAGCGTGACAGGGCGGTGGAGCTGGTCCAGCAGGCGTACGCGGACGGCCGGCTCAGCCCCGCCGAGCTGGAGCAGCGGCTTGAAGTGGCGCTCACCGCCACCTCCTCCCACGAGCTGGAGCCGGTCGTCGCCGACCTGCCGGACGAGGTGGTCCAGCTCGCGTCCACCGGCGGACGCATCACGCGGGCGGGCGACTGGCACGTCCCGCGCAGGCTGCGCATCGAATCCGAGTACGGCAGAGTGCGGCTCGACCTGTCCCGGGCCCACATCCCGCATGCGCGGATCGACATCGAGCTCTGGCTCGCCTACGGCGGTGCCACGATCATCCTGCCCGCCGGCGCGAGCGCGAACGCCGACGGGGTGCGCACCGAATGGGGCCGGGTGGCCTGCAAGGCCGCGGGCCGGCAACGTCCAGGCAAGCTGCACGTCCACATCACCGGAGAGCTCCCCTACGGCCGCCTGACCGTCCGTAGCGCGCGTAGGTGACGCGGCACCCATGCCATTGATCACCTCAACTCCAGCCATGCTCGCGATCGTCGCCGCAAGCATGGTGGACCAGGCCGGCCAGCGGTCGATCTCACTGGGCCAGTCGGTACGCAGCGCTTCCTCATGACTCATCGGGAAGCGTTCGCCATGGGCGGGACGGCCCGTGAGCCGGCCCGCTGGATGCTGCCCAGCAGGTCCAGCAGCAGCCGGGGATGCTCAATGTGCTACTTTCCCCGCATGGGGGAGGTCAACGTCCGTTTCGGCGGACCGGGCGATGTGGACGCCGTTGTTGATTTTTGGTTGTTGGCTGCCGAGGGCACCGACCGCCATGACTCGGCCGACAAAGTGATGGCGCTCATCGAGCGTGACCCGGAGGCCCTCCTGATCGCAGAGCTCGAGCGCGAGCTGGTCGGGACGCTTGTCGCAGGCTGGGACGGATGGCGGGCTCACCTGTACCGCCTGGCCGTCCACCCCGGCCACCGCCGTGAAGGCATCGCCTCGACACTGCTGGCCGCCGCCGAGGCTCGCTTCGCCGCGTTCGGCGCCTTCCGTGCCGATGCCATGGTCCTGGACGCCAACACGCTCGCCCACCCAGCCTGGTCCGCCGCCGGGTACGCTCCCCAGTCCCAGTGGTCCCGCTGGGTCAAGCCGCTGGCCTGACGCCGGCACGGGCACGGTCAGGCCCACCGCGCCGACAGCTTCGCGCATCGCAAGCTCTACGGCCGGACTGCCCAAACACACGATCATTGATCGCTCGCGCATCTGAGGGCGGGGATGCTCACCGGCTTTCTTTGTTTCAGGGCTTGACCCTGCCCTAAGGTCAAGGTTCGACGATGATGCGCATGAACGACAACGCACTGCACACAGTCGAAGCCCAGATCCGCGAGCAGGTCGCGGCCTCCTGCGAGGCCGACAACGTCCCCGGGTTCGTCGCCGGCGTCTACCACGCCGGCCAGCAGATCGTCGTCGCCCATGGCACCGCGAACGTCGCCACCGGCGCACCGATGCTGGAAGACACCGGATTCCTCTTCGGCTCTGTCACCAAGGTCCTGACCACCACGCTGGTCCTCCAGCAGGTCGAGCGCGGAGTCCTGGACCTCGACACGCCGGTGGTGACGTACCTGCCCGAATTCGCCCTGACCGCACCGGGCGCGGCGGACAAGATCCTGGTCCGGCACCTGATCTCGCACACCAACGGCATCGACGCGGACCTGTTCTTCCCTGATGCCAAGGGCCGCGACGCCCTGAAGACCTACGTCAACGGCCTCGCGAGCAACTGCGGCACCCTGTTCGAACCCGGCGAGCAGCTCAGCTACTCCAATGGCGGCATGATCGTTGCCGGCCGCCTGCTGGAAGTGGTGACCGGCATACCCTTCCCCGGCCTGCTCGAGCGCGATATCTACGCACCCGTCGGCATGAAGGACTCCAGCACCTCAGCCGAGCAGGCCATCCTGCGCAGCACCGCTGTCGGCCACTTCCTGGACCCCGAGACCATGACGGCCAAGCCCACCGGCATGTTCATGCTGCCCGACACCTGGGGGCCGGCCGGCGGCACGCCGATCGGCACCGTCGCCGACCTGCTCGCCTTCGGACGCACCCACCTCGCGGGCGGTGTGTCCCCATCCGGCACACGCGTCCTGTCGGCCGAGTCGACCGCGCTGATGCAGCAGGTCTCGCACGACATGGCCACCCCGAACGTCCCGCCGATGGGCCTGGGCTGGGTGCTGTACCCGTTCGGCGACACGACCGTCCTGGCCATGTCGGGCGCGTCGCCCGGCGGGGTGTCCATCCTGTGCGTCGTGCCCGAACATGACCTGGTCTTCACCGCCTTCGGCAATACCCAGGGGGCGATCATGCTGCAGGACCAGATCCTGCAGCGGCTCCTGAGCGAGCATCTCGGCGTCCAGATCCCCACTCTGGTCACCGAAGTGGGGCAGGACATCGACCTCACCCCCTACGTGGGCACCTACCGCTCCCATCAGCTCCGCATCGACGTCAGCGTCGTCGAAGGCCGGCTCGAGGAGCGGATGACCTACGAACCGGCGGACGAATCGCAAGAGCGGATCTTCACCGAGTTCGCCGGAGGCGCGACCTCCGCCCCGCCGCAGCGCTACGTGCCGATCCGGCCCGGCCTATTCGCCCCCGCCGGATACCCGCTGGAGACGTTCGACGGATACCTGCGACTGCTGCTCGTCTCCTACCACGACCTCCGCGACGGGCAGGCACGCTTCCGCAACGGCGGCGGCCGCCTGACCCGACGGGCCTGACCGTTCCTGCATGACCTGACCGCCGAGTGGAAGGATGCCCACCATGATCACGATTGGCCGGCTCGCGGACTACGCCGGAGTGACCATCAAAGCCATCCGCCACTATCACCAGCGCGGTCTGCTCGCCGAGCCCGACCGCGACCCGTCCGGCTATCGGCGCTACACCGCCAAAGACGCCATCGACCTCGTCAAGATCAGGACCCTCGCCCATGCGGGCGTGCCACTGGCCCGCATCAAGGACCTCCTTGACGCCGACCCGGACACGCTCACGGCAGCCATCGCCGAGATCGACCACGACCTCCAAGACCGCATCGCGCAGCTGCGGCGAGCCCGCGATCAACTCGCCCAGCTGCGCGGCGGCGACCGGCTTTTCGTCTCCCCGGAAGTCGCCGACTATCTCGACGATTTGCGCGAACTCGGCGTCAGTGAGCGCCACATACGCCTGGAACGCGACGGCTGGATCCTCATGCAAACAGCCTCACCGGAGGACGCTGCCGTGTGGATCACCGAAAAGCGCGAACTGATGACCGATCCCGAGTTCCGCGCCCTCTGCCTTGACCATGACGCCGCCTACGACTGGTCGCCGAACGATCCCCGCCTCCCCGCCCTGGCGGACCGTACCCGGAACTGGTTCGCCAACCGCCACAGCCGATCCGAGTCCCGCCCCGTCGACAACCCGGCTATCGCCCGGTTGGCCGAGCAGTCCCTGCCCGGAGCCTCATCCCCAGCCTGGGACCGCCTCGCCCAACTGATGAAAGGCTAGTCTCGTGAGTCATGTGCGGAGGTTGACGTAACCGTGGCCTGCACGGGTGTGGTGGGCATCCATTGTGGGGACGAAAGGCCCGGCCCGGGGACGGACTCACCGGTCCTCGCTGCCCGCCGCCTCCTGCTCATGGGCCGTCCAGCGGCGCCAGAGCTCCGTTCCGAGACCCTCGTAGCGTATGCGGAGGTCAAGATAGAGCAGGACGACGGCCGCGACGAACCAAGCGCCCATCGCGGCCACCACGGCATCGACCACCCAGGTCCACGCCTCCGCGGCCGTCGCGAGCGCCGCCGACCCGGTCCGCATGCTCGCCGCCGCCAGCGCCACGCTCACCACCATCAAAGGCAAGGACACGGCCACCCCGAGCAGCGCGTACGTGACCAGAGCAATCACCAGCACGCCGACGACGCGCAGCAGGTGACGGCCCGCCAGCACGAATGATCGGCGCAGCGCGCCACCCGTCCCCACAGGTTCCAAAGCGGCCGTCACCGGCGCGAACACCAGGAACAACATCAGCAGCAGGTATAGAGGCAGCAGCGCCGTCAGTGCGGCGCTCATCCCGCCCGACAGGAGCACGGCCGTCATCAGCTCGGCCCGCCACATGATCACCGCGATGGCCACGGCCAGCAGCAACATCACCATCTGCGGGCCGGTGAACAACGCCGCCGCCACGCCGATCACGGGCCGTACGCGGCGGCGCAGCAGGCCCAGCGCCGAGCGAAGCCGCACGGGCTCGCCGGTGATGGCCTGGACGACGAGCACCGCCTGGACTGCCTCGGCCAGCGCGAAGGCCAGCAACCCGACTGCGGCCGACAGCAGGAGCGAGAGCACGCTCGCCTGCGCCAGCTGCGCGGGGCCGGTGCCCGGGGCCTCGAGGGTGACGCCGGCCAGCCGGTCCCACGCCCACAGCACGAGGTCGGCCGAGACGCCGATCACCAGCGCGCTGCCGAAAAAGGGACGGGGATGGCGTCCCAGCAGGCGGAAGGCGCCAGTCCAGATGTCGGGCAGTGACAGCGGCCGGATCGGCACGATGGGCTGCCCGGCGGGAACATTCGTCACGGATTGCCCCCCTCGTCGTGGAGCCGGGCGTCCTGGCGCAGGTACTGCAGCAGGGCCAGCATGGAGGTCATCGACAGGACGCACGTGAGCACGAGCCACTTGACGGCGACGACAACAGCCCAGCCGGTCGGCCCCGGGTCGTGCGAGGCCACCTGCGCCGTGCCGGCCAGCAGCACGACGGCCGCGGTCCCCAGGATCCCGCCGAAGCCCTCCAGCAGCGCCCGGGCCAGGCACCGAACGGTCACGACCTTGACGAACAGGCCGCGCGTCAGCCGCCGGGACATCCTGAGGGCGTCCCGGCCCCGCAACCCCTTCAGTGTCACGCCGGGCGCGGCGAAACTGAAGCGAATCTCCACTGCGGAGATCGCAATGAGGCTGGCCAGGTAGAACGGCAGGCCGGGTCCCAGCCATGCCGACAGCGGCGCGTCCACGTCCTGGAAACTCGGAATCGCGGCGCACAGGCCCAGCGCCGTACCGCTGAGCAGGAAGGTCAGCCCACACAGGCGCGTCAGTCCACCCAGTCGCCCAGCCACCGGCCGGGATCCGGTGACGTGGGGAGCGAGCAGCCCGCTGAGCACGACGATCGCAACGCTGTTGACCACGAGCATCGTCGTCGCGCGCAGGGAGTCGGCGATGTCGGCCGCCGCGAACGGGTAGCCGAGCCAGACCAGCGGCCGCTCGGTGGCCCGCGCCAGCAGTAGCTGCGCCACCAACGTGGGAACCGCCACGACCGCGGCCCGCGCGACGATCGCTCGAGGACGTCGCCGCACCTCGCGGACGGCGTCGCCGACCTGCTCCTCGATGGGAGCCCACCGGGGCGGATCGGGTGGAGCCTCGCCCGGAGCCCCGGGGAGGCAGGCGGATAACGGAAGGTCTGCCGATTGTCTGCCGTCGGCCACGCGTCCATTCAACATCACGGCCGCGGCACGCGCGCCGTCCGGGCGCCGGCGCGGCCTACCGCGTGGAAACGGTCACATGCATGAACCGGGCGCTCTGCCGGAACACTGGCGGAACAGGCTGCATATCCCTCTCCAGGAGCAGCACACGAAGATCGGACATTTTCAGCGAACCTGCAGGCCGGTGACCGCACGCCCGATGATCAACCGCTGGATCTCCGACGTACCCTCGAAAATCGTGTAGATCTTGGCGTCACGGTGGAAACGCTCCACCGGATGCTCCCTCGTATACCCCGCGCCGCCCAGGATCTGGATCGCCTGCTCCGTCACCCACACCGCCGTCTCCCCCGCCACCAGCTTCGACATCGAGCCCTCCGCCTGCTCGAACTGCCTGCTGTGGCGGGCCATCCAGGCCGCCCGCCAGGTCAGGAGGCGGGCGACGTCCACGCGGGTGGCCATGTCGGCGAGGAGGAAGGCGATCGCCTGGTTCTCGCCGATCTTGCGGCCGAACTGTTCACGCTCGCGGGCGTAGTCCCTGGCGTACTCGAAGGCCGCCCGGGCGATGCCCACGGCCATGGCGGCGACCGACGGGCGGGTGGTCTCGAACGTCCGCATGGCGGCCTGCTCGCCGGACCGTTCGCCGTTGCGTACGCGGGCCAGCCGGGCGTCGAGCTTGTCCTTGCCGCCGAGCAGGCAGGAGCCGGGAACGCGGACGTCGTCCAGGATCACCTCGGCCGTGTGCGAGGCGCGGATGCCGTGCTTGCGGAACTTCTGGCCCATGGACAGGCCGGGCGTGCCCGGGGGGATGACGAAGGAGGCCTGGCCGCGGGTGCCGAGTGACGGCTCGACGGAGGCCACCACCACGTGGACGTCGGCGATGCCGCCGTTCGTGGCCCAGGTCTTGACGCCGTTCAGCACCCAGTCCCCCCGGTCGTAGACGGCGCGGGTGCGGATCGAGCCGACGTCTGAGCCGGCGTCGGGTTCGGAGGCGCAGAAGGCGCCCAGCTTGACGTCGTCCTCGGTGCCGAACATCTGCGGCAGCCACTCCCCCATCTGCTCGGGGGTGCCGTTCGAGGACAGGGCGGCGGCGGCCAGGCCGGTGCCGACGATGGACAGGCCGATGCCCGCGTCGCCCCAGAAGATCTCCTCGAACGCCACGGGCAGCCCCAGCCCGCTCTCCTCGAACCACTGGGTGGCGAAGAAGTCCAGGGAGTAGAGACCGATCTTGGCGGCTTCCTGGATGACGGGCCAGGGGGTCTCCTCGCGCTCGTCCCATTCGGCGCCTGCGGGGCGGATCACGTCGCGGGCGAACTCGTGCACCCAGTCACGTACCTGGATCACGTCATCACTGAGTTCAGGACAGAACCCGCTCATGCGCCGCACACTCCTCACCCGTAGGGGTTACCACTGGTAACACCTTACCCAGCGGTAGCGTCCTCCGGAACGACCGGGGTGGTCAGGCGGTCACGGTGATCATGGGTGGGCGTTCGGAGATCCGGACGTCGCGGTCAAGGATGTCGTGTCCGGCCGTGCCCCGCCGGAACTGTGCCAGCTCGAGCGACGGCTCGTGGAAGGCCTGGATCTTGCCCTGGCGTTGCAGGCGTGACCAGGCGGCCAGCATGATCTGGCACGCCATGCCGCCGAGCGCCTCGGTCGACTGCGGGGCGTGCTCCCGTGAGCCCAGGTCCACCTGCGCGAACGCGTCGAGCCCGGCCAGGTCGAGCAGGTCGATCAGGAGGCCCAGCTCGACGCCGTACCCGGTGAGGAACGGGACACGTTCGAGTGCCGAGCGGCGGCCGGCGTACTCGCCGGCCAGCGGCTGCACGAAACCGGCCAGCAGCGGCCAGTGCAGGTTGATGAGCGGGCGCGCGACGAGCTCGGTGACCCGGCCGCCGCCGTTGGGCGTGCCGTGCAGCGGGCGGTCGTAGCAGCCCTTGACGTAGCCGACGGTGGGATCGGCGAGCAGCGGCCCGAGCACCCCGCAGATCAGCGAGGAGCGGAATCCCCTGATGTCGGCGTCGGCGAACACGACGACGTCACCGCCGGTGACCGCCAGTGACTTCCACAGCGCCTCGCCCTTGCCGTCCAGTGGCTCGAGCTCCGGCAGGATCTCGTCCTGGGCGTGCACCCGGGCTCCGGCCCGCGTGGCCACCCGCGCGGTGTCGTCGCAGGAACGTGAGTCGATGACCACGATCTCGTCGACGAGCCCGTCCAGCTCGCGCCGGATGACGCGGACGATCTCGCCGATGGTCTCTCGTTCGTCGCGGGCCGGGAGCACCACGCTGACGGTGGTGTCGCCCTTGGCGGCCACCAGGTCCCGGACCGGCCAGTCCCCGGCGGACGAAGTACGGCGCCGCAACCATCCGGACACTTCTGGAAGCATGCGACACCTCCCCCCGAATCCCCCAACTCCTCCCAATTCCCGCTAGATGTCAACTTATGTACCGGCCGTATGGCGCTCCAGGAAGGTGTACACGTCCGCCTCGTCCACCCCGGGAAACGACCCGGGCGGCAGCGCGGCCAGGACGTGGGAGTTGGCACGGGCCGACGGCCAGGCGTACCCCTCCCAGCGCTCGGCCAGCTCGGTGGGCGGGCGGCGGCAGCAGTCGCCATTGGGACAGTTGGACTTCGTGCGGTTGGTGCTCTCACGGCCGCGGAACCACCGCGACTCCTTGTACGGCACCCCCAGCGTGATGGCGAAGTCCCGCTCGCGCGAGGGATCCACGTGCGCGACGCAGAAGTACGTCCCGGTGGGCGAGTCGGAGTATTGGTAGTAGACGGAGAACCGGTCCGGCGAGGCGAACACCTGCCGCCCCGACCACTGCAGGCACATCCGCTGGCCCTCGATGGCGCCCTGCTCGTCGGCGGGGAACTCGATGCCGTCGTTCTCATAGGCCTTGTAGATGGTGCCGCCGGCGTCATTGCGCACGAAGTGGCAGGCGAGGCCCAGGTGATGGGTGGCGAGGTTGGTGAAGCGGTGGGCGGCCATCTCATACGACACCGCGAACACGTCCCGCAGGTCCTCCACCGACAGCGCCCGGTCGCTCTTGGCCTCCTGCAGGTAGAGCGTGGCGGCCCGTTCGGGGACGAGGACGGCGGCGGCGAAGTAGTTGGCCTCGGTGCGCTGGCGCAGGAAGTCGGCGAAGTCGCGCGGCTTGTCGTGGCCGAGTGCCAGGTGTCCCAGCGTCTGGAGCAGGATCGTGCGCGGGGTGTGCATGCCGAGTTGCTCGTGCTTGACGTAGATGCGGCGGTTGCGCAGGTCGGTGATGGAGCGTACGGAGCGGGGCAGGTCCTGCGCGGTGTGCACGGTGTAGCCGAAGTGCGTCACCAGGCTCTGGATCATGCTCTGGGACAACGCGCCGGTGCGGTAGCCGACCGCGTCGAGCGCCTTGGCGGCGGCCTGCTCGATCTCGGGGAAGTAGTTGCCCACCTCCCGCTGGCGGCGGCGCAACTCGGCGTTGGCCGCCCTGGCCTCTTCCGGGGTGGCGGTTCGGCGGGCCTGCCTGGCGCGCAGCTCGCCGTACAGGCCGAGGATGTGCTCCAGCACGTCGTTGGGCACGCGGGCGGAGACCTTCAGCCGCGGCAGGCCGAGCCCGGCGTAGACGGGGTCGCGCTGCGCCTCCTCCAGGGCGATCTCGAGCTGGGCGCGGCGGTTGGGCGGCTGGCGGCGCAGCAGCTCCTCCACGGGCACGCCGAGCGCGGACGCCAGCGCTTTGAGCAGCGACAGCTTGGGCTCGCGCTTGCCGTTCTCCAGCAGCGACAACTGGCTCGGCGCCCTGCTGACGCGCGAGCCCAGGTCGGACAGGGTCATGCCGCGCTGTTTACGCAGGTGGCGCAGGCGCTGGCCAAACGCGATGAGATCCAGCTCTTGCGTCAAAGACAGCGGTTCTTCACCCAGCAAGGACGCCATGGCCCGATCTTAGACAGAAATTCGGTCCATCTTCTAGCCTCCAGCGCCAGATCGCCCGGCACGACGTGATTGGTCTAGTCCAACGGTAAAACTCACGATTTCTTCTTGCCTGAATACCCGCGAGTAATAGACAGATGAAGAATTTTCGCAAATCTTCTCACCGGTTGTGCCTATGGGACGAGCTGTCCCGGGCACGAGACTCGGCATAAGCCCCAGGGGACGACACAAGGAGTGAACATGATCGATCGCCTCAAGGGAGCTGCGGAGCAGCTGCGGGACGAATGGGAGAACGACCCTCGCTGGGCGGGCGTCGAGCGCACCTACAGCGCAGAAGACGTGGTCAGGTTGCGCGGCAGCGTCCAGGAGGAGCACACGCTGGCCCGGCTCGGCGCCGAGCGGCTGTGGGACCTCCTGCACACCGAGGACTACGTCAACGCCCTCGGCGCGCTGACCGGCAACCAGGCCGTGCAGCAGGTGAAGGCCGGCCTGAAGGCGATCTACCTGTCCGGCTGGCAGGTCGCGGCGGACGCGAACCTGGGCGGGCAGACCTACCCGGACCAGAGCCTGTACCCGGCCAACTCCGTGCCGGCCGTCGTGCGCCGTATCAACAACGCGCTCCTGCGCGCCGACCAGATCACCTGGTCGGAGGGCGTTTCCGACGCGCCGCACTGGCTGGCGCCGATCGTGGCCGACGCCGAGGCCGGATTCGGCGGCGTGCTCAACGCGTTCGAGCTGATGAAGGGCATGATCGCGGCCGGTGCCGCGGGCGTGCACTGGGAGGACCAGCTCGCCTCCGAGAAGAAGTGCGGCCACCTGGGCGGCAAGGTGCTGATCCCGACCGGCCAGCACATCAAGACCCTCAACGCCGCCCGCCTCGCCGCCGACGTCTGCGGCGTCCCCTCACTGATCATCGCGCGGACCGACGCCCAGGCCGCGACGCTTCTGACCAGTGACGTGGACCCGCGCGACCAGCAGTTCGCCACCGGCGAGCGCACCGCGGAGGGCTTCTACCGGGTCAGGAACGGCATCCAGGCGTGCGTCGCGCGCGGCCTGGCCTACGCGCCGTACTCCGACCTGCTGTGGATGGAGACCGGCACGCCCGACCTGGACGTGGCGCGCGAGTTCGCCGAGGCGATCAAGGCCGAGTACCCGGACCAGATGCTCGCCTACAACTGCTCGCCGTCGTTCAACTGGAAGAAGCACCTGGACGACTCCACGATCGCCAAGTTCCAGCGGGAGCTCGGGCACATGGGGTACACGTTCCAGTTCATCACGCTCGCCGGGTTCCACTCGCTGAACCACAGCATGTTCGACCTCGCCCAGGGGTACGCGAACGAGGGCATGACGGCGTACGTCGAGCTCCAGGAGGCCGAGTTCGCCGCCGAGTCGCGCGGCTACACCGCGACCAGGCACCAGCGCGAGGTCGGCACCGGCTACTTCGACCTGGTCAGCACGGCGGTGGCGCCCGACTCCTCGACCACCGCGCTCAAGGGCTCGACGGAGGAGGAGCAGTTCGCCCACTGACCTTCTGATCTCGCCGGCCACCTCCAGGGCATGGGATGGTTCCCCGGCGAACGGCCGCGCCGGTCTTCCCCCAGCGACCGGCGCGGCCGCTTTTTGCGCGTCAGCTCGCGATCGCGGCGGATTCCTCGGCTTCGACCTGGCTGTTCCAGTCGCGCTTGAGCGCGCGCCAGCCCTCGTCGTCCACCCCGGCCCGCCAGTATCCGGAGATCGACAGCCGGTCCAAGGAGACCCCCCGCTCCAGGCGCAGGTGACGGCGGAGCTGCTTGACGAAGCCGGCCTCACCGTGCACGAACGCGTGGACGTCCCCGTCCGGGAACTCCAGCTCGCACACGGCCTTCACCAGGACCTCGCCCACGGGCCGATCACCCCGGTACAGCCACGCGATCCGCGCGTCCGCCGCCGTGTCGAGCTTCAGCTCGTCCTCCGGCCCGTCCACCTCCAGCAGGACGTGCGCGAGCGCCCCCTCCGGCAGCGCCTCGAGCGAGGCCGCGATGGCCGGCAGCGCGCTCTCGTCACCCACCAGCAGATGCCAGTCCGCCTCGGGGTCGGGCGCGTAACCGCCGCCGGGGCCCAGCAGGAGCACGACATCTCCCGGCGCGGCGCGGTCCGCCCACGGCCCGGCCAGTCCCTCGTCGCCGTGGACCACGAAGTCGAGGGTCAGCTCGCGCGTGTCCGGGTCCCAGGCGCGCACGGTGTACGTGCGCAGCCGCGGCCAATGCTCGCGCGGCATGGTCTCACGACACGCCTTCACGCTGAACGGCTCGGGATATCGCACACCCTCATAGGGAAAGACGATTTTCACATAGTGGTCGGTCAGGCCCGAGGTGGCGAAGTCGGCCAGCCCGTCACCGCCGACCACGACACGGACCATGTGCGGCGAGAGCCGCTCGGTCCGCAGGACGACACCTCGATGATGGTCCGCGGGCTTTTCAGCCATAAAGAACATCCCCCTGACAGAGTTAGGTATGCCTAACCTTATACTCTGTCTCGCCGACCTCGCCAGTACGGGTCCAGATCTTCCTCGCACTCAGGCAGCCGCGATGTCGTCCGCCGACGCGGCGGGACCGGCCCCCACCGCGGCCAGGAACCTCGCCATGTGCTGGAACGCCAGCCGCGCCTCGGGCAACACGTCCGCCAAAAGAGGGAACACATGCGGCATGCGTCGCCATTCCTCATACCTGACGAGCACCCCGTCGCGCCGCGCCCGCTCGGCCACCCGCCGCGCCTCGTCACGCAGCACCTCGGTGGACCCGGTCACGATCATGAGAGGCGGCAGCCCCGTGAAGTCGCCGTGCACCGGCGACACGAGCGGGTCGCGCGGATCCAGCCCCGAGGTCCACCGGCGCGCCAGCCATCGCACCCGGCTGGCCGGCAGCAGAGGATCCTGCCAGCGGTTCGCGTGGCGCGGGATGTCGGTCAGGTCCGCCCAGGGCGACAGGCAGATCGCGGCCGCGGGCAGCGGCAGCCCCCGGTCGCGCATCGCCAGCAGGGCCGCCAGCGTCAGATGGCCGCCGGCGGAGTCGCCCGCGACGATGATGTCCTTGGGGGCGTGACCGCGCCGCAGCAGGCAGTCGTAGGCGTCCAGGGCGTCGGCCAGCGAGTCCGACAGCTTGTGCACCGGCCCCTGGCGGTAGTCGAGCGCCAGGACGGGCCGCCTGGCCACCACCGACAGCCGCCACGTGATGGACCGGTGCGTACGCGGCGAGCCCGAGAAGTAACCGCCTCCGTGGAAGTACAATAAGGCCTTGTTCTCGTCCAGCCCTTCGCCGGCGCGTACCCACTCGCCGCCGCAGTCCGAGAAGGCGGCGGGCACGATGGAGACGTGCGCCGGGTGCGGCACCTGCACCAGCCGCGCGAGCCGGCCGATGTGCGCCGCCCCCACCAGCGCGAGCGGATGGCGCATCAAGAGACTGGAAGCCGGCTTCAATGTCCCGCGCATCAGGCCGATCAACGCGCGGGCCTGCCAGCTCAAGGGGTATTCAGGTATCAGATCCCCGTCAATCCGCATATTTGACCCTCCGTTGACTGTCCTTCCCCGCTGAGCCGTTTTACTACCGGCCGGTAAGTATCTCGTCTCTTACACGGACATTTCGGCGTTGTGTCACGCTGAGGGACATGGCCGGATATTCGGGGACACCGCTGCCGCGCAAGCTCGGCGTCAAGCACGGGTACCTGGTCGACAACAAGGTCGCCGCCATCGACGCGACCTGGTCCGGCCTGCGCTTCGTTTATCGCGTTGCGGACCGCTGACGCCCCGACGGATAATTCCATGCTTTCTGTCGGCAGACCCGTGCACGGGTCCGGACACGGCATGTAGCCATGTCCTCACACTCCGGAGGTGCACAACCATACCCCTGTATGCCCGGCTCGTCCGGTACGGCTTCCGCAAACACGCCACTTACGTCTGGGCGGCACTCGCCGGCGCGTTCACCAACAGCGTGTTCGGCGTCCTGCGCGCCTACATCCTCATCGCCCTGTGGCAGAGTCGCCCGGGGCTGGCCGGCTACGACGTCACCGACGCCGTCACCTACTGCTTCGTCACCCAGGCCTTCATCGGGCCGATGCAGCTGTTCGGCGGCGGCCTCGGCATCCCCGAGCGCATCCGCAGCGGCGACATCGCGCTCGACCTGGTCCGCCCGGCCTCGCTCCAGCTCTGGTCGCTGGCCGAGGACCTCGGCAGGGCCGCTTACCTGTTCCTCGTCCGCGGCATCCCGCCGATGCTGCTCGGCGCGGCGTTGTTCGGCATCGTCGTGCCCGCCGACCCCGGCCGGTGGGCGGCGTTTCTGACCGGCTTCGCGATCGCGGTGGTGGTCAGCTTCGGCTGGCGCTACCTGATCGCGCTCTCGGTCTGCTGGCTGGCCGACGACCGCGGCATGGCGGTGCTGTCCCTCGTCCTGACCACGTTCTTCTCCGGGATGATGGTGCCGTTGCACATCTTCCCCGGCTGGCTCGGCGACCTCGCCGCGTCGCTGCCGTGGGCGGCCATGGTCCAGTTGCCCACCGACCTCTACCTCGGCAAGGCGCCGATCCTGGAGACCCTGGCCTTCCAGACGTTCTGGGCGGTGGTCCTGCTCGGGCTCGGCGCGCTCGGCACCCGGGCGATCCGCCACAAGGTGGTGATCCAGGGTGGTTAGGACCTACTGCCTGCTGGCCTGGACGTGGACCCGCGCCGCGGCCGCGTACCCGGCGTCGTTCTGGCTGATGACCGTGTTCGGCATCGTCATCGCGGCCCTCGACGTCGCCGTCATCCTGGTCATCTTCACCAACACCACCTCACTCGGGGGTTTCTCCCGCGATGAGGTGCTTTTCCTGTACGGCGCCTCCAGCGTCTCCTTCACCCTCTGTGACACGTTCGTCAGCAACATCGATCGGGTCAGCCAGCACATCAAGGCGGGCACGCTGGACACGTTCCTGATCCGGCCCGTCGGCGCGTGGCTGCAACTGGCCACCGACCGTTTCAACGGCAACAGGATCGGGCGGGTGCTGCAGGCGGTCGCGGTGCTGGGCTACGCGCTGGCCGCGCTCGACCTCGGCTGGGGGCGTGCCTGGATGATCCCGGTCATGGTGGCCACCGGGATCGTCATCTACACGGCGCTGTGGACGCTGGCCGGCGCGCTGCAGTTCGTGCTGACCGACGCCCCGGAGGTGACCAGCTCCTTCACCTACGGCAGCCACCAGCTCAGCCAATACCCGTTCAGCATCTACGGCCGCGACCTGGTCAGGGGCGTGACCTACGTGGTCCCGCTGGCCTTCATCAACTGGCAGCCAGGACTTTACGTGCTGGGCCGCGACGATCCGTACGGCACGCCGGAGTTCATGAGGTTCGTCGGGCCGGCCGCCGCGCTGGTCCTCGCCCTGCTGGCGGCGCTGGCGTGGCGGCAGGGCGTCAGGCACTACCGATCCACGGGGAGTTGAGATGATCGAGCTCGAGAGCGTGGGACGCTCGTTCAAGGTGAAGAGAAACCTCGTCCACGCCGTACGCGACCTGTCGTTCACCGTGTCAGCCGGGGAGTTCGTCGGCTACCTCGGGCCCAACGGCGCGGGCAAGTCCACCACGATCAAGATGTTGTGCGGCATCCTCACGCCCACCTCGGGCCGGGTGCGGGTGGCCGGGCTGGACCCGTCGCGCCGGCGCACCACGCTGGCGCGGCGCATCGGCGTGGTGTTCGGGCAGCGCACGACGCTGTGGTGGGACCTGCCGCTCGCCGACAGCTTCGAGCTGATCCGGCTGCTCTACAAGGTCGAGCGCGCCGCGTTCACGTCGCGGCTCGACGAGCTGACCGAGACCCTCGACCTGGGCGCGTTCATGCGCACGCCGGTGCGCCAGCTCAGCCTCGGCCAGCGCATGCGCGGCGACCTGGCGGCGGCGCTGCTGCACGCGCCCGACGTGCTGGTGCTGGACGAGCCGACGATCGGGCTCGACGTGGTCAGCAAGGCCGGCATCCGGGACTTCCTGCGGCGGCTCAACGCCGAGCAGGGCACGACCGTGTTGCTGACCACGCACGACCTCGGCGACATCGAACGCCTGTGTCGCCGGGTGATGCTGATCGACCACGGGCGGCTGGCGTTCGACGGGACGCTGGAGGAGCTGATGGCCACCGCCCCGGACCAGGCCACGATCGAGGACGTGGTCACCCGCCTCTACACGGGCAGCGCAGCTCAGTAGTAGGTGCTCTCGGACGCGGGCTCGTAGTCCTCGTCCATGTCGTCGCGCTGGCGCGACCAGCGCGACGGCATCAGCACCGGGATGAACAGCGCCACGCCGAGCAGGGCGAACACGCCCGTGGTCAGCATGGTCTTGGCGCCGAACCCGGCGTCCCTGATGATCTGGTTCACCGACGGCTCGGACGGGATGAGGGACAGCGCCCTGTTCACGTCCAGCGCGTAGATCACGGTCCACGCCAGCAGGACCATGGACGGGACGAAGGTCGCCAGGGGCGAGACACGGCCCGCGACCACGAGCCCGACGACGAGGCCGACGGCCGCCATCGCCCCGAGCGCGATCCACATCTGCTGGCTGTTCGGTGGAGCCGCCGCGGCACTGCCGACGGCTTGCTGCACAGCCCATCCCCCACCTGCAACCAGGGCCGCTGTCACTACAAGCCCGATGAGCAAACCCGCAAAGTGCCGCAACGTTCTCACCTCTACGTTCAACGTAATCGGCACGACCCTAGCGACAATGCCGCAAAGCGACCAGGCATTGCGTCATCAAGGTCTCATACACCCCTGCCCCATGAGAGCATGTGGCACACACATGCGCGCGCAACTTCCCCTACGGCTCGCGCGGACGGCGGCCTTCTCCGCCGTCTGCGTGGCCCTTGCCGCCCTCGCGCACGTGGCGGGCGGCGGCGCGGGTCCCGAGCCGTGGGCCGCCGGGCTGGGGCTCGCCGCAGTGGCCGGGCTCGGGCTTGCGCTGTGCGGCAGGGAGCGTTCGCCCGCCACGATCAACGGTGTGCTGGTGGTGGCGCAGCTCGGGCTGCACGAGCTGTTCGCCGGCGACGACACCGCCTACGTTTCCGTTTCGGTCTCCGTGCACGGACACGGGGACGGCCTGGCGGTCAACGCCGGGATGTTGCTCGCCCACCTGACGGCCACCCTCATCACCGGCGTGTGGGTGGCGCGCGGCGAGGCCGCGCTCTGGTCGTTGCTGCGCCGCCTCGGCCGCCGTCTCCTCCTGTTGCGCTCGGTGGCGGTGCCCGCCGTGCGGGCGTGCGTGCCGGTCGTCTTCACCCGTGTCGTCCCGCCCCATCCGGGGTTCCGGCACTGTCTGGCCAGGCGTGGTCCTCCACTTCCCGCCTGACCTTCTGACACCCCTTTTTCCCTCAATCAGCCAAGTGGAGTTTCGCCATGTCCTTCGTACGCCGTGCCGCGACCGTGCTCGCCGCCACCGCCGCCCTCACCGCCGGCCTCGCGCTGCCCGCGCTGGCCCACGTCACCATCCAGCCGGGCACGGCCGAGCAGGGGGCGTTCACCAAGGTCGCGTTCCGGGTGCCGAACGAGCGTGACAACGCCTCGACCACCAAGATCGAAGTCAGCTTCCCCGCCGACCATCCGCTGGCCTTCGTGTCGGTCAAGCCCGTGCCGGGATGGGCGGTGAAGGTGACGGAGAGCAAGCTGGCCACGCCGGTCAAGACGGAGTACGGCGACCTGGAGGAGGCCGTCACCACGGTCGTCTGGTCGGGCGGGAAGATCAACCCGGGTGAGTTCCAGGAGTTCGAGGTGTCCATGGGGCAGCTGCCCAAGGACACGGATCGGCTACTGTTCCCGACGAAGCAGACGTACTCGAACGGGGAAGTGGTGGACTGGTCGGAGGCGCCGAAGGCGGACGGCACGGAGCCGGAGCACCCGGCTCCGCTGCTCAAGCTCGTCCCCGCCGCCGCCTCCTCCCCGTCCGCGTCTCCCAGCACCGCCGCGGCGGCCGCCTCCCCGGTGGCGACCTCGGTGGTCTTGAACCCGGCTGCGTCTGACGGCACCGCGCGGCTGCTGGGCGGCGCGGGGCTGGTGGTGGGCGTCATCGGCGTCGTCGTCGGCGCCCTCGGCCTGCGCCGCCGCTCTGCCTGATCCGCCCGGCCTGTCGGGCGCTGCCTAGTGCGCCCGGACCGGCACGCCCAGCGCCGCACACCCGGCCCGGCGCGCCGCCTGCCGGACGCGGCCTGACACGCCCCATGTGACGCCCGGTCTACCGGAGGCGGCCTGACACGCCCTATGTGACGCCCGGTCTACCGGAGGCGGCGTGACGCGGGCGGCGTCACGCGCCCGGCGTGCGAATGGCGAGCCGCGTGGTGCGGGTCGACATTCAGGTGCAGGCGGCCGGAGAGGGAGGCACGACGTATTCCGAGATGACCGCGCGCGACCAGCGAGACGCGCGGTGCGGTGGGCCGATCTTCGGGTGCGGGCGGCCGGAGACCGGCGCGCGCGAGCGGCCTGTCGTGTGCCGGCCGAGAAGACGCCCGCCGGCTGCCGGAGTCCGCAGCCGGCGGGCGGCCGTTACCGGACCGGGGCCTGGGAGGCTGTGGTGCCGCCGCTCGGGGCCTGCCAGCCGGCCACCACCCTCGGGGAGGCGGTCAGGGCGCGGGTCAGGGGCACGGTCACGGTGGTGGTGCCCGCGCCGGACACGGTGACGACCCGGCTGCCCGCCGTCCCCTGGGCGTCGCGGACGAACAGGTGTGCCGTGCCTGCGGCGCCCGTACGGACCGTCACCTTCACTCCGTCCTGCGCGCCCGTGGCCGCGGTCACCCGGCCGCTCTCGGACGCCTGCGCCGCGGGCCCGCCGGCGAGCGGGACGTTCACGCGGACCGCCTGCTCCAGCGACTGCGGCGAGTCCAGGCTGGACAGGGCGGTGTCCGGGATCACCGGATCGGGCACCGGCCGGTCCGCGGGCGGCCGGTAGCCCGGCAGGGTGGCGACGCCCCACCGGTACGGGTCGCCCTGCACCCCGCCCCACGTCGACCAGCCGATCCGGGTCTGGCCGGTCTTGTCCTGGGTGTCGGAGTCGTACACCAGGATGTTGAGGCCGAGGTGCTCGGGGTCGACGGAGCCGGGCAGGACCTCCATCGGGATGGACATCTCCACCGTGTACGCGCCCGAGGAGACCGCCGAGGCGATCCGCACGCCCGTGGCGGGACCCTGGCGGTTGTCGGCGTCGCGCAGTGCGCACGGCGGGCCCGGTGTCGCGGACGCGGCGACGTTGGAGTCCGCCGTCACCGGCAACACCGCCGCCTTGAAGGTCGTCGAGGTGTTCTCGGACGTGCCGCGCGGGTCGAGGGCGACCTCCACGGCGTCGGTACGCCAGTGCCGCTTGCAGTCGGCCGCGGCCAGCCGTGTGCCGAGCACGTCGTCCCGCACGTGCACGAGCACGTACAACGTGTCGTCGCGCCAGGCGAGCTTGGCCGTGCCCGAGCAGTCGGCCGCCGACGAGCACGCGGTGCCCTCCCACCGGCGGGAGATGTCGAGCGCGGTCCCGGTGTACTCGCCGTCGCCCTCGGCGCCGTCCACCGTCGGCTGGGCCTGCGGGATCGTGGTGGCCGGGACGAGTTCGAGCGCGGGCCGGCCGGTGACCGTGCCGTCCACGGTGACGGTGTAGGCGTAGTCGCCGCCCTCGTTGGAGGTCTTGAGCGAGGTGTCGGTGTTGGTGACGGCGAACGGCACCGTCACCGAGGCCCCGGGGGCCAGGTCGCGGTAGGCCGCCTCGGTCCGGTCGGCGGCGAAGCCGGCGGGCAGGTCCACGCGTACGGTGCCGGACCTGGCGGCGTCGCTCACGTTGGTCACCACGACGCCGACCTGCCGGGAGCCGCCGGACGGCAGCGTGAGGACAGGGGTGACCAGCCCGCGCAGCTGCGGCACGCCCACCTCAGTCACCCACTTCTCGTACTGGCCGACCTGCGGGAGCAGCTGCTGCTGACCCCGTACGCCGGATCCGGCCTCGACCTGCCGATCGGTGTAGCCCCGTCCCCGTTCGGTCGTCAGGACGGCCCCGATCCTGGCTCGCCCGGCCGCGCCCGCGGCAGGTGTCACGGTGAAGGTCGCCGACCCCGTACGTCCGGCGGCGATCCTGCCGAGATCGCCGGAGCCCTTGACCACCCAGCCTTCGGGCACGCGCAACGTGGCGGAGGACCGGCCCAGCGGCTCGCGCGCGGCGGTCGCGGTGACCTCGACGGTGAAGGGCGTCCCAGGCCGGACGTCGAACGTGCTGGTGCGCAGGCTGAGCCGGGTCCCGAGCGGCACGCTCCCGCTGGGCCGGGTCAGCGCCCCGTCGAGGATCGCCGTCGGCGCGGCGGCCGCCGGGGTGCCCGGCTCGGGGAACGGCACCCGCGCGTCCACCTGGGTGAAGAAGTCGCAGCCGAGCTGGGCGGGGTCGGACGGCACGTCGGGGAGGACGGCCCAGCCCTGGGAGGCGTACGTGCGCTGGGCGTCACGCTCGATCGCGGCCCACGTCCGTCCGCTCTGCGACGGTCGCCCGCTCCACACGCCGTACACGTTCTGCGCCGGGTTGGCGGGCCGGAACGACGCGGCGCACGAGGGCCCGGTCTGCGAGGTGCCGCGCCCGCCGCCCGTGAGCAGCCGGGCGGGCGCGAAGGGACGCAGCCCCTCCCGGGTGATCTGCGAGGGGAACGCCTTGGGGTCGGCCGCCGCGTAGAACGCCTCGATGGCCAGCCGCGCGGCCTCCTGATGGTTGCCGTGATTGCCGGGCGTGGGGGCGGGGTCCATGGTCAGCAGGATCTCGGGCCGGGTCTGCCGGACGGTCCTGACGACCTTCTCCAGGGTGTCGCCGCCCCAGACCTGGTCGGTCAGCGGGGCGCTCACCGTGTAGTAGAAGTCGACGTCGTCGAGGTTGAACACCTCGCCGATCCCGGCCTTGGCGACCGCCGCTCGCTCCTCGGCCTCGCGCAGCAGCCCGAGCGCCGGGCCCTCCTCGGGGCCGACGGCGTTGCCGCCGCCCTCGCCGCGCGTGACGGTGACGACGCCGGTGCGCACGTCGTGGTCCTCCTTCCACTGGCCGAGGGTGGAAAGGGTGAACGCCTCGTCGTCCGGGTGCGCGCCGACGAACAACGCGTCCAGGTCCACGGGCGACTCGGTGGACTCGGCCTCGGCGGGGAGAGCGGACAAGAGGGCGAAAAGGGTGACCAACGCCATCAACAGTCGTCGCATGGAACCTCCGTGTGGTTACTCGCGGACTGCCCCCTGCAGCAGTCCGCGGACGAAGTGTCGCTGGAGGAACAAGTAGAAGATCACGACCGGGGTCGCCACGATGACGGACCCGGCCGCGAGGAGGGTGAAGCCGGAGGTGTACTGCCCCTGGAAGAACGCCAGCCCGAGCGGCGCGGTCCGCAGCGACTCGCTGGTCACCATGATCAGCGGGATGAGGAACTCGTTCCACGTCCACATGAAGACCAGCACGGTCAGGGTGACGAGGGCGGGGCGGGCCGGCGGCACCAGCACCTGCCACAGGATGCGCCACGTCGAGGCCCCGTCGATGCGGGCGGCCTCGACGATCGCCCGGTTGGAGGCGCGGAAGTAGGCCCGCATCCAGAACGTGCCGAACGCCACCGACAACGCCACCTGCGGCAACGCCACCGACCAGAACGTGTCGATCAGGCCGAGCGTGCGCAGGTCGAAGTAGAGCGGCACCGCGACGGCCTCGCTCGGCATCATGATCCCGAGCATGAACAGGTAGAACAGCACCGACTGGCCGCGGAAGCGCATGGTGCCGAACGCGTACCCGCTCATGATGGACAACAGGACGCTGACGACCACGACGAACGCCGACACCATCAGGCTGGTCCGCAGATAGGTCCCGAACCGGCCGATCTCCCACGCCGCCGCGAAGTTCCCGAGCCCGGCCGTGCCGCCGCTGTCGGCGGGCCCGAGCGCGGCCGCCAGGATGGTCACGATGGGGAAGAGCGCGAACGCGGCGAACACCGACAGGATGACGTAGTTGGCCACCCGTTCCCCGCGCGAGATCACGTGACCCTCCTGTCCGCGAACCGGTTGATCCCGAACGAGATCACGAAGATGACGACGGTCAGCGTGACGCCGATCGCCGCCGCCGAGCCGACCTGGCTGAGCCCGAAGGCCCGGTGATAGACCTCGTACGACGGCACCGACGTCGAGTCGCCGGGCCCGCCCCGCGTCGTGATGTACACCAGGTCGAACGTGCGCAGGGCGGCGATCACCGTCAGCGTCAGGGCGACCGCGATCTCCCCGCGCACCGACGGCAGCGTGACCGCGAAGAACTCCCGGACCGCGCCCGCCCCGTCGAGCCGCGCCGCCTCGTACAGCTCGCCGGGGATGCGGCTCATCCCGGCCAGCAGCAGCACGGTCACCAGGCCGGTCTCGAACCAGGTGCCGACCACGCCGACCGCGGGCAACGCGAACGTGTAGTCGCCCAGCCAGCCCCGCGTCAGCGCGTCCAGTCCCAGCGCGCCGAGCAGCGTGTTGAGCGTGCCGTCGGGGGCGTAGACGCGCCGCCACGCCACGGCCACCACGACCATGGCGACCACCTGGGGCAGGAACACCACGGTGCGGAAGAACCCCAGCCCGCGCACCTTGGCGTGGTTCAGTATCGCGGCCAGCCCCAGCCCGATCACCAGCGGCCCCAGCGCGTAGAAGACGATGAGGACCAGCGCGTGGCCGAAGGCGGCCCGCAACCCTTCGTCGGCGACGATCGCGGCGTAGTTGTCCAGGCCGACCCACCTGCCCAGGGACAGCCCGTCCCAGTCGTACAACGAGAACTGCACCGCCCGCCCGATGGGGAAGAGCAGGAACGCCGCGTACACGGCGAAGGCCGGCAGCAGGTACAGGTAGGCGACGCGGCGCGGCTCCCCCGGAGGCCGAGCCGCCGTCATCCGTTGCTCTCGGCGAAGCTCTTGTAGTCCTTCTCCAGCGTGGCCAGAAACTCCTGCGGCGTCGCCTTCTTGGCCAGCAGGTCCTGCAGCGCCGCCCCCAGCGTGTCGGCGAACGTCGGGGTGGCGTAGTCCAGGTACGGCACCAGCCCGTTCTTCGCGGTCACGGTCCCGAACGCGGTGAAGACGTCCTGCTGCGGCCCCTTGGCCACGCTCTGCTGCCCGGTCTCGGCCACCGGCAGGTTCCCGGTCGCGGTGAGCACCTTCATGGCGTCGGCGCTGGTGATGAAGTTGATGTACGCCGCCGCCGCGTCCGGGTGGGGACTCTTGGCGGTGATCGCGAACGGCAACCCGGTGCCGCCCGTCGCGACCGGGGGCGCGTCGGCCGTGGTGCCCGGCGGCAGCATGAACCCCAGGTCGTCGCCCAGGGCCTTCTGGAGGTCGGCCAGGAGCCAGGTGCCCGCGATCATGAAGACGCCCTGGCCCTTGCCGAACGCCTGCCACGCCGGGTCGTACCCCTGGCCGTTGAAGCCCTTGGCGAAGTAGCCCTTGTCGACCCAGCCGACGAGCTGCTCGGCGGCCGTGGTGTTCTCGGTCGTGTTCCACGAGGCGCCCTTGCGGCCGAAGGCCAGCGTGCCGATCTGGTCGGGCGGGACGTGGCGGCCCTGCACGGTGCCGAACACGTGGACGGCCGGCCACTTGTCGAGGTTGCCGAACTGCAGCGGCACCTCTCCGCCTGCCTTGACGGTGGCCAGCGCCGTCTCGAAGTCGGCCCACGTCTTGGGCGGCTGCAGGCCGAGCTTGGCGAGCTTGGCCCGGTTGTAGAAGATGCCGACGACCTCGCCGACCTGCGGCAGGCCGTAGAGGTTGCCCTCGCCGAACAGCTTGCCGTCGGCGCTGTAGCGCGAGTACCGCAGCACGGACTCCGGGTAACGCTGCTTCCACCCGTAGACGTCGGCGTAGGCGTCCAGCGGGCGCAGCTGGCCGGCCTTCACGAACGCGCCCATCGCGGAGCGGCCGTTGTTGGCCTCCACCACGTCCGGCGGCTCGTTGCCGCTCAACGCCAGGCGCAGGGTGGTGTTGAGGTCGTCGAAGGAGCGGGACACCCGGTTCAGTTTGATGTTGGGGTATTTGGCCTGGAAGGCGTCGTTGAGCTGCTTCATCTGAGCCGCCTGCCCGCCGCGTACCTCCTGGTCCCAGACGGTGAGCGTGACGTTGCCGAGTGCGGCGGCGTCGGTGCGCACCGCGCTCGCCGTCGCCGAGGTCGACGGTGCGGACGGCGGGGCCGAGGAGCCGGGCGCGCACGCGGTCAGGACCAGCACGCCTGCGGCGAGCAGGGCGAGTCGCGTCGGGGGGTTCATGGGTGTCACTCCTTCTGCGCAGGCACGCGAGGCGCGTCCGGGTCTTCGCCTTCGGGGGTGGACTTGGGCGGGATGCCCACGTCGGCGTAACGGGCGATGGTGGCGACGGCGCGGCGTACCGCGCCGACCGGGACGGTGGGCACCAGCCGGTCGAGGAAGGCGTAGCGGCGGGCCAGCGAGCTGCCGTACGCGCCGCTGTGCCCGGCCGCCTCCCGCACCTCGTGCCACCAGTCGGCGATGTCCCCCCAGCCCGGCGCGGCCAGCGACCCGCCGAACTGCTGCACCGCCAGCGCGGCGCACACCTCGGCGAACGCCAGCCGGTCCGCGAGCGGCCAGCGGCACAGGGTGCCGAGCACGAAGCCGGCGCCGAAGACGTCGCCCGCGCCGGTCGGGTCGAGCGCCGTCACCCGCGGCGCGGGCACGAACGCCTCCTCGCCTGTGATCGAGTCGATGGCCATGGCGCCGTTGGCCCCGTCGGTCACCACGGCCAGCGGCACCCGGTCGGCGATCGCGTACAGCGCGTCGCGGGGCGTGTCGGTGCGGGTGTAGGCCATCGCCTCGGTCGCGTTCGGCAGGAACGCGTGGCAGATCGACAGCTGCTCCAGCACGTCGGACGACCAGGCGCCGGACGGGTCCCAGCCGACGTCAGCGAAGATCAGCGCCCCGTCGCGGTGCGCCAGCTCGGCCCAGTTGCACGAGCTGCCCGGCGTGCCGAGCGGCTCTTCGGGGGAGAGCGTCACGATCACGGCCTTGGAGGGGGGCGGCTTGCCGATCATCTCGGACGCCGGCATGGGCGCGGGATGGCCGTGGGTCACCATGCTGCGGTCGCGGTCCACCGCCATGGACACGGTCACCGGCGAGTGCCAGTGCTCGAAACGCCGTGACCTGGACAGGTCGACCGACTCCTGCTCCGCGAGCGTGCGCCAGCAGAAGTCGCCGTAGTCGTCGTCACCGAACGCGGCCGCCAGCGACGTGCGCAAGCCCAGCCGGCTGGTCGCGATGGCGAGATTGGCGATGCCGCCCGGGCACGAGCCCATGCCCTCGGCCCAGATCTCGGTGCCGGCCGCGGGCATCGCGGGCAGGCCCGTGAAGATGATGTCCAGGAAGACCGTCCCGGCCAGGAACACGTCGAACTGCGGGCCCTCGGGGGTCCGCTCGCCGGCCAGAGGGTCGTACGCCTGGACAGACACGGGAATGGGTCCTCCTCGACACACCGAGATGTGCGCAATCTTGCACGTTTACTCGCACACTTCAAGTATTTCCACGCACGCGTTTAGAGCAAGATGCTTACTTCTGCGCGAATTTGGTTGATACACTCGCGCCGTGCTGCAGCGTCTGAGACATGCCGAGATCATGCGCCGCGTCCGGCTCTCAGGCGCCACGAGCGTTCGCGATCTCGCCAGCCAGCTCGGCGTGAGCCCGTCGACCATCCGCAGGGACCTCGAGGTGCTCGACCGCGACGGGACCTTGCGGCGCGTCCGCGGCGGCGCCCTGGCCAGCGTGGACGCCGACGCCGACCGGCCCTTCGCCGCGGTCGAGCCGGTCGACGAGCAGGACAAGGAGGCGGTGGCCGCGCGCGCCGCCCAGCTCGTGGCCGACGGGGACGTGATCCTGCTCGACATCGGGACGACCACGATGCGGCTGGCCAGGCGGCTGCGCGGGCGCCGCGTCACCGTGGTCACCTCCAGCCTCGCCGTGCTCGACGTGCTCCGCGCCGACCCGGAGGTCGAGCTGCTGCTGCTCGGCGGCATGCTGCGCCGCCCGTACCACTCGCTGATCGGGGTGCTGACCGAGGCGGCGCTGAGCCAGGTGGTCGCCGACCGCGTGTTCCTGGGCGCCAGCGGCGTGCGGCCGGACGGGCAGCTCGTCGACACCACGCTCGCCGAGGTGCCGCTGAAACGCGCCATGATCGCGGCGGCGCGGCAGGTGGTGCTGCTCGTGGACCGGCACAAGTTCCCCGGCACCGGCGCGTTGCGGGTGTGCGGGCCCGAGGACATCGACGTGATCGTCACGAACGAGGGCGCCGACGCGGCGACGCTGCGCCACTGCGCGGCCGCGGGCGCCGAGGTGCTGCTCACGTGAAGGGATGCGGATGAGACTGGCCGTCCTCGGAGGCGGGGGCTTCCGGGTGCCGCTCGTGTACGGCGCGCTGCTGCGCGACCGGGTCAAGCCGCGGGTGGAGGAGGTGGTCCTGTACGACGTGTCGGCCGAGCGGCTGGAGGTCATCGAGCACGTGCTGCGCCGGCTCGCCGCCGGGCACGACGACCCGCCTGCCGTGCGGACCACCACCGAGCTCGACGCCGCGCTACGCGATGCCGACTTCGTCTTCTCCGCCATCCGGGTGGGCGGCCTGGCCGGGCGCACCGCGGACGAGCGGGTGGCGCTGGACCTGGGCCTGCTCGGCCAGGAGACGACCGGCCCCGGCGGCATCGCCTACGGCCTGCGGACCATCCCGGTCGCGCTGCGCGTGGCCGAGCGGGTGGCCGCGCTCGCGCCCCGGGCCTGGGTCATCAACTTCACCAACCCCGCAGGCATGATCACTGAGGCCATGCGGCGGGTGCTGGGCGACCGGGTGATCGGCATCTGCGACTCGCCGATCGGCCTGATCCGGCGGGCCGCCGCCGCGCTCGGGCTCGATCCGGCCCGCGTGTCGCCCGACTACGTCGGCCTCAACCACCTCGGCTGGCTGCGCGGCCTCGTCCACGAGGGCCGTGACGTGCTGCCCGGCCTGCTCGCCGACGACGCGGCGCTGCGGCAGGTCGAGGAGGCCTGCATCTTCGGCCCCGAGTGGGTGCGCACGCTGGGGGCGCTGCCCAACGAATACCTGTACTACTACTACTTCACGCGTGAGGCCGTCGCCGCGATCTCCGGGCCCACCAGGGGTGAGTCCCTGCTGAGCCAGCAGGAGGCGTTCTACGCGGCCGTGCGGGCCCGGCCGGACGACGCGCTCGCCGAGTGGCTGAGCGCGCGCAGGCAGCGCGACGCCTCGTACATGGCCGAGGCCCGCGACGCCACCGACGCCGGCGAGCGGGACGCCGCCGACCTGGAGGCGGGCGGCTACGAAGGCATCGCGCTGGCCCTCATGGCCGCCATCGCCCGCGGCGAGCCCGCCACCATGATCCTCAACGTGCGCAACGGCTCAGCGGTGCCGGGCCTGCCCGAGGACGCGGTCGTGGAGATCCCGTGCACGGTCGGCGGCGCCGGCGTGCGCCCTCTGGCCACCCGGCCGCTCCCCGGGCGTTTCCTGGGCCTCGTCCAGCAGGTCAAGGCGGTGGAGCAGACGGCCATCGAGGCCGCGCTGACCGGCTCGTCCCGGCTGGCCGTCGAGGCGTTCGCCCTGCACCCGCTGGTGGACTCGGCGTCCGTGGCCCGCAGGTTGCTCGACGGCTACCGCGCCCGCATCCCCGAACTGGCGGCCGTCTTCCCGAGCTGAAACGCCGCGCTGTCGCAGCGGGCGACGGGGTCTGTGGCGCGGGACCGGCGGACGCTCCTGTGAGCGCCGTCATTCTCGCCGCGGTCACACAAAGGGCGAAACGCCACTTCAGGCCGTTAAATCACACCGCTTACTTACTTCGGAGGTATGACCGCCTTACCACCAATACCCCTTATGTAAGACATGCGGAAAGGCCCCGCGGATCCGGTCACAGTGTGCTTGCCGTGTCCAGATCAAAAAGAGGCGAGGGTCGGATGGCGCGTGGTGAGAGCGGCATGCCTCCTGGCGTGCGACCGCTTACGGTGGGCGACCCGGTCATCATCGGCCGATACCTGCTCCTGGGCCGTCTCGGCACCGGGGGAATGGGAGTGGTGTATCTGGCCGAACACCCTCAGGGTGGCCTGGTCGCACTCAAGACACCGCATGCGGTGCATCTCAACGATGCCACGTTACGGGCGCGCTTCGCTGAGGAAGTGGCATTCTCGCGCAGATTGGTGCCCTTCTGCACGGCGGCGGTCGTGGAGGACGGCACCGACAAGGACCGCCCGTACCTGGTCACCGAGTACATCCCCGGCCCCGCGCTCTCGCAGGTCGTCATGGCCAGGGGGCCGCTCACGCCCGACCTCGCCTACGGCGTGGCGCTCGGCGTCGCAGCGGCGCTGGTGGCGGTGCACGAAGCAGGGCTGGTGCACCGCGACCTCAAGCCGGGCAACGTCCTGCTGTCCACGAACGGGCCGCGCGTCATCGACTTCGGCATCGCCCGCGACGTGGACACGCTGGCCGCGCACACCCAGGCCGGGCAGGTCATGGGCAGTCCCGGCTGGGTGGCGCCGGAGCGGCTGACGGGCGGTCCCGCGCTGCCCGCGTCCGACGTGTTCGCGTGGGGCTGCCTGGTGGCGTTCGCCGCGTCCGGGCACCACCCGTTCGGCGGGGGCGAGCCGGACGTGCTGACCCGGCGCATCCTGTTCGACCCGCCGCGGTTGGCGGGCGTGCCCGCCATGGTGCGGCCCGCCGTCGAGGCGGCGCTGGCCAAGGATCCCGCCGACCGGCCCAAGGCCGCCGATCTGCTGCGGGCGCTGCTGGCCGCGGGCGGGGTCGGCGATCCCTGGGATCTGCGGCAGGCCGTGGCGAGCGTGCTCGCGGAGATCTGGACCCCCGTGCCCTATCCGCCCGGAGGAGGCCTGGTACGTCTCGTGTCGGCGCCCGGCGAAGCGGAGCCGGGCACCACCCCCCGGCGCGGGAACCGGGCCAAGAGCGGCCTGCATCTGTCGCACGCCACGTTCGCCGCCCTGGCCACCGTGTCGATCGCGGCGGTCACGGTGATCGCGGCCTCGGGCGGCGACGGGACGACCATGGGCGGCGGCGCGCTGCTGCCCGCCGATCCGGCCGTCGTCCAGCCCCACGGCAGCGCCGACTCCACCGTCCGCCGGTCCTCAGGTCCGACGGGCGGCCGGCCGCCCACGCGGGCGACCGTCGCCCCGGTCAACTCGACGCCCACGGTGCCCACGGCCTTCGTCACGCCCACCCGCACGCGGAACCCGATCGCCGTGCTCAGCCCCTCCCCCGGCAGGAAGAACACCATCCGCCCGGAGAACACCAGCGGCCCCGGCGACCCGGGCGGCGCCGACCCCGGCCCGTGCGCGAACCCGGCGGGGCGCAGGCGCGGCAACGCGGCGGCCCGGCGGGACTGCCCGCAACCGTCCAGCTCGATCAGCACGATTCCGCAGGACGGGCCCGGCGAGTCCCCCGGCCCCTCCGCGACGGTCTCCGCCACCCCCACGCAGACGGCCACCGGCACGCCCTGAGCGGCGCAGGGCCGCTCAGGACGTGATGTCCTTGCCGGAGAAACGGGCCCACGCGATCGAGCCGAAGAGCACGATGTACGCCCCGAACGCCAGCAGCCCGTCCCGCAGGACGGCGGTGTCGATGGGGCTGCGCAGGACCGCGTCGAAGTCGGTGAACCGGGTCGGCAGCAGGTACGGGGCGATCGGGGCGAGATCCGGGACGGCCCGCAGCACCTGGCAGACGATGACGAGCACCATGGTCCCGGCGATGGCCCCGATGGACACCTCGGTGAACGTCGACAGCGCCACCGCGACGGCGGCCAGCGCGGCCATGCCGGCGCCGACGTACCCGGCGGCGATGAGGATGCGCAGCAGCCCGTCCGCCATGGAGATGGTGGTGCCGGACAGCAGCGTCACGGACCCGCCGGGGAACAGGATCAGCCCGGTCAGCAGCGCCGACAGCGCCACCACCGCGGTGGCGGCGTAGGCGAAGACGACCGCGTTGAGGTATTTCACCGCCAGCAGCCGCGTGCGCCCGGCCGGTGCGGCCAGCAGGTAGCGCAGCGTCCCGGTGCCCGCCTCCCCCGCGATCGAGTCGCCCGCGACCACGCTGACGACCACCGGCATCAGCAGCAGCACGAGGAAGGAGAACGACAGGAACGTCAGCATGAGGCTGTTGCCCGCGACGTCCTGGATGATGCCGCTCATCTCGTCGTCACCGCCGGAGCCGGCGGCGATCCAGAGCCCGATGCCGAGGACGATCGGCACGACGCCGAGCACCGCGAGCAGCGCCAGATTGCGCGGCCGGCGGAACGTCAGGCCCAGCTCCGAGCCGAGCAGCCGCCAGAACGCCCACGTCCTCCTGGCGGGGGCCGGCGACGAGGCGATCTCCTCGGCGGACTCCGGCGCGCGGCGTTCGGTGGTGCGCATGGTCTCCTTCACCGGCACCAGCCCTGGTGTGCGGCGGAGCTCGCGGGTCTGCGTCCCGGTGTCAGCCGTCGACATCGAATCCCTCTCCTGTCAGCCCGACGAACACGTCCTCGAGGCTCGGCCGCACGACCGCCAGCCCTCGTACGGCCACGCCGTCCCCGACCAGCGCGGCGTTGATCTTCTCCGGGGCGTGCCCGCCCAGCTCGGCGGTCACCTCTCCGTCGCCCGCCCGCACGTCGGCCAGGCCCAGCGTGCCGAGCGTGCGCGCGGCGGCGGCCACGTCCGGCGTCTCCACCCGCACGCGGGCGACCAGGCCGCTGCTCAGCGAGGCGATCGTGCCCTGCGCGACGAGCCTGCCGGTACGCATGATCGCCGCGTGCGTGCACATCTGCTCGATCTCGGCCAGCAGGTGGGAGGAGACGAAGACGGTGGTGCCGTCGGCGGCGATCTCCTTGACCAGCGTCCGCACCTCGCGGGTGCCCTGCGGGTCGAGCCCGTTGGTCGGCTCGTCCAGGATGAGCAGCTCCCGCGGCCCCAGCAGCGCGGCCGCGATGGCCAGGCGCTGGCGCATGCCGAGCGAGTAGTTGCGATAGCGCTTGCCCGCGGCGGCCGACAGGCCTACGCGCTCCAACGCGTCGGCGACGCGCCGTTTGGCGGTGGCGCCGTCCGCTGTCGGGTCGGCGGCGTCGAAGCGCATGAGGTTGGCCGCCCCCGACAGGTACGGATAGAAGGCCGGGCCCTCGACCAGCGCTCCCACCAGGGGCAGGGCGTGGGCGATCGGCAGGCCGAGCACGGAGTACGTCCCCTCCGTGGGCGCGACCAGGCCGAGCAGCATGCGGATCGTGGTGGTCTTGCCCGAGCCGTTGGGCCCGAGGAAGCCGAACACCGACCCGCGCGGCACGGCCAGGTCCAGCGCGTCCACGGCGACCTGGCCGCCGCGGAAACGCTTGGTCAGGCCGTGCGTCACAATCGCGTCCCCCGAGGGCGGGGCCGCCCCGAAGGGCGCCCCCGCTTCCAGCGTGATGGCGGTCACTTGACGCCCGCCGCCTTGATGATCTCCTCGGGGGTGACCGCGCCGGCCAGGAGACGGCCGTCGTCGGTCAGCAGGGCGGTGACCAGCTTGGTCTTGATCAGCTTGCCGGAGCCCCACGTGCCGCTCACCGGGGTGGCGGACTTGAGCACCGTGTCGAGCATCGCGGCCGCGTTGGCCTCATCGCCGCCCTGCGCCGTCTGGGCCTGCAGGTCCGACAGCTTGAACGGCACGACGGCGACCCTCGACCAGCCGTCGCCGACCCACTTGGCCTCGCCGGCCACGTCGGCGGCGTGCTCGGCGCGTTCCTCGGCCTTCTGGCCGAAGCCCTCCTCACCGAGCGTCGCCTCCTCCACCTTCGCGCCCGCGGGCGGGGTGAAGGTGAAGTTCTCCTCCGCCGGCTGGGTGAACGTCACCTGCGTGAAGCCCACCTGGTACGCCGGCTCGGCCGATCCCTTGGCGAACAGCTGCACCTGGAGCGGCACGTACGTCTCGCCGTCGAGCGCGATGCGTACCTCCTGCACCAGCGAGCCCTCGTCCTTGGGCGCCAGCACGAGCTGGTAGGCCGGCCGGCCCGCCACCTCGGCCGTGTTGATCACCCGGATGGACGTGTGCTCGTCCACCCCTTCCAGCAGCCGCTGCGCCGCCTGGGACGGCGTCAGATCGGTCGGCTGCGGCAGCGGCGTGGCGGACCGCTGCTCGTCGCCGGCCTTGATCGTCAACTTGGTCGCGGTGTTGGTGGCGCTGTCCCAGTACCAGCCCTGGTCGCCGTTCACGATCAGGTTGGTCTCGTTCAGCTGGGTCGGCATGGCCACGCGGAACTTCTGGTCGCCGCCGTACCAGACCTTCACCTCGTGCGAGCCGGACAGCAGGCTGAGCGGCGTGGTGTTGCCGCCGGTCTGCGGCAGCGCGGGCAGGCCCAGCGACGCCGTCTGCTGCACGGTCCCGGACATCGGCGCGATGCCCTGCTGCTTGCTGGTGGCCGCCGCGGCGTCGGCGAGCAGTTGCTCGGCCGATCGCTCGGGCAGCACGGGGTCGCCGCTCACCGCGGCTATGACGGGGCCGGCGCCGATCGCGGCTCCGATCACGGCCGCAGCCGCGATCGGCACTCCCCACCTCACGAACGTGCCTCTGCGCATCTCACTCCTTAACGGTATGTCGATGCTCAGAGCCTGCGTCATGCATCCTGTGGCAGACCTGAGACTGTCTGAGACGGCTCTCAGTCTTCTCAGCGTCGTCTCAGCGCAGGAACGGGAGAATCGCCACATGAGAGTACTTGTCGTCGAGGACGAGCGGCGCATGGCCGCCGCGCTCCAGCGGGGGCTCCAGGCTGAGGGGTTCGCGGTGGACCTCGCCCACGACGGTGAGGAGGGGCTGCACGCGGCCAGGCACGGAGAGTACGACGTCGTGGTGCTCGACATCATGCTGCCCCGGCTGTCGGGCTACAACGTGTGCAAGCGGCTGCGTGCCGAGGAGAACTGGGTGCCGATCCTCATGTTGTCGGCCAAGGACGGCGAGTACGACATGGCCGACGGGCTCGACCTGGGGGCCGACGACTACCTGACCAAGCCGTTCTCGTACGTGGTGCTGGTGGCCAGGCTGCGGGCGCTGCTGCGGCGCGACGCGGGGCGGCGGCCGTCGGTGCTCGCGGCCGGCGACCTGACGCTGGACCCGGCGCGCCGCAAGGTGGAGCGCGCCGGGACCTCGGTCGAGCTGACGCCGCGGGAGTTCGCGCTGCTGGAATTCCTGCTGCGCAGGCGCGACGAGGTGGTGTCGAAGTCGGAGATCCTGGAGCACGTGTGGGACACCTTCGACACCGACCCGAACGTGGTCGAGGTGTACGTCGGCTACCTGCGCCGCAAGATCGACGCCCCGTTCGGCAGGAACGCGCTGCAGACCGTGCGCGGCGCCGGCTACCGGCTGGCGGGCGACGGTGGCTGATCTTATTAGCTCGGGAGCTCCGCTCCCTTCGCACTCCCCGCTGGTGTGGTGGCGGCGGCAGGGGCTGCGGTTCAGGCTCACGGTGGCCGCCGCCGCGGTGCTCGCGCTGGCGCTCGCGCTGTCGGCGTCGGTGCTGCTGAGCGTGCTGGACAGGGCCCTGATGGACACCGTGGACGAGAGCACCAGGCGGCAGGCGGACGCGGTGCGGGTGGCCGCCGACGCCGGCACGCTGACCAGCCCGATCACCACCCACGACGGCACGATCGTGCAGGTCATCGACGCCCAGGGCCGGATCACGCACGTCACGTACGGCGCCGACCGGCTCGTGCCGCTGCTGGACGCCCAGGCCAGGGCGAGTGCGCTGCGCGAGGGCGAGGCGAGGCTGCTGGACGGGCGGCCGTACGCGATCCCGGGGTTCCTGCGGGTGATCGTGCTCAGCGCGGACCACGGGCAGACGGTGGTGGCGGCGAGGCCCATCACCGAGATCCAGACCAGCCTGGCCACGGCCGGACGGGTCCTGCTGGTGGGCACGCCCGCACTGCTCGTGCTGCTGGCCGTGGCCAGCTGGCTCATGATCGGCCGGACCCTGCACCCGATCGCCGCGCTGCGCAAGGGCGCGGCCGACATCACGCACACCGCCAGGTCGCGCCGGCTGCCCGTGCCGCAGTCGCGCGACGAGGTGCACTCGCTGGCCACCACGCTCAACGGCATGCTGGCCCGGCTCGAAGAGGCCGAGCAGCGCCAGCGGGCGCTGGTCTCCGACGCCGCGCACGAGCTGCGCAGCCCGCTCGCCAGCATCCGGCTGCAACTGGAGGTGGCGCTCGGCCACCCCGACGGCCAGGACTGGCAGGAGACCGCCGAGGGCGTGCTGGAGGATGCGATGCGGCTGTCCAGGCTGGCCGAGGACCTGCTGGCCCTGGCGCGCCTGGACGAGCGCGGCGGCGTGCCGGCCAGGCGGGAGCCGGTCGATCTGGACGAGGTGGTGCGCCAGACCGTCGACAGGTATGCCGAGGCCCGGCTGACCGTCTGCGACCCGGTCGTGGTCCGCGGCGACGCGCTCGACCTCAGCCGGGTGCTGACGAACCTGATGGACAACGCGGTACGCCACACCGCCTCCAAGGTGGAGGTGGCGCTGACGGCCGACGGCGTGCTGACCGTGACCGACGACGGTCCCGGCATTCCTGAGCAGGACCGTGAGCGGGTGTTCAACCGCTTCACCAGGCTCGACTCCGGGCGCAGCAGGGACGAGGGCGGCGCCGGGCTGGGGCTGGCGATCGTCCGCGAGACCGTGCGGGCGCACGGCGGCACGGTCGCTCTGGAGGACGCCGCGCCCGGCCTGCGGGCCGTGGTGCGGCTTCCCGTGTCCCGCTGAGCGGGCGCCCGCCAACGGCCGTCACGGCGGGGGCACGCCGGCGGGTTCCGGCGAGGTGCGGAGGATGGGGAGCTGGGCGGGCGCCTCATGTCATCGGCGGCCCTCAGGGGCACGGCGTCGTCGCCGGGCCCCTCGGGCTCGGTGCTTCCGGGCCCAATGCGTCAGTGCGGTTCGGGGGGTGGACGGGGGGTCATGGAGCGTTCCGAAAAGTGGTCAGGCAGCTGTCCCCTTTTCGGCGGTGGCCAGGAAATCCTGGGCGATCAGCGGCAGGCGGCGACGGGCGTGCACCACGGCGATGACGCGGCGTACGGCGGGTTCGAGCGACCGCACCACCAGTCCGGCGCGACTGGCCTGCTCGGCCATGCCGCGGTACCACAGCAGGGACGCCTGGCCGGCGCGTACCGCGTTCAGCCAGCCGTTGCGCTCGTCGGTTTCGAGCACGACCACCGGGGTGACCGCGTACTTGCCGAACATCGCGTCGAGTTCCCTGCGCCGGGTGCTGCCGCGGGCCGGCAGCGCCAGGCGCATGCCGTGCAGCTTGCCCATGGGCACCGGATTGGGCAGATCGAGCCCGGGTGGGGAGATCAGCACGATCTCCTGGCGTTCGAGTGGATGCGTGACGAGGTCGGCGGGCACGGGAAGATCGGTGAGCCCGAGATCGGCTCGTTGATCCCGGATCGCGGTGACGACGCCCTCTCGGCCGTCGCAACGGACGATCTGGACGCGCACGCCCGGGTGCTCGGCCGTGTAGGCGGGCAACAACCGCCCGGCGAGGCCGGCCTCGAGGCTGGGCGTCGAGGCGATGCGGAGCTCCGCCTCGCTGACGCCGCTGTGGTTGGCCAGGCCCTCGATCTCGTGAACGGCGTCGAGCGCTTCCCTGGCCAGCTTGACCACCCGGCGGCCCTGTGCGGTGACGACCACGCCACGGCCGGAACGAGCGAACAGTGTCATGCCGAGCTCGCGCTCGAGATCGCGGATCGCGCGGGACAGCGCAGGCTGCGCGATGTAGAGCGACCTGGCCGCGTCGGTCATGGTGCGGTGCTCCGCAGTCGCGACCACATAGCGGAGCTGCTGGAGATTCATGCCAAAGAAGCTAGGACACCGCCCGCTCCGCGGATGGGGAGATAACCGAGATCACCTCGAATGATTTCGGACTGTAACCGAGCACTGCTACATCCGTGACGGGTGATACATCAGTAT
This sequence comes from Nonomuraea polychroma, assembly GCF_004011505.1. Taxonomy (NCBI): domain Bacteria; kingdom Bacillati; phylum Actinomycetota; class Actinomycetes; order Streptosporangiales; family Streptosporangiaceae; genus Nonomuraea; species Nonomuraea polychroma. The sequence goes on along the minus strand of NZ_SAUN01000001.1, from coordinate 2,932,801 downwards.
GCTTTTGCCCCAAATTTGCCAAGGGTCCGTCAAGTCGCGGCGCAAGGCTAGGCATTCCAGACAACCGGGTGAACGGGGATACACGGTGACAGGGAACGGGCAATATCCACCCCCGCCACAGGGGCCAGGGCAACCCCAGCGGCCTCCCTCGTTACCATGGCCGCCGCCGGGTTACCGCCAGCCGCAACGTCAGGGCGGCAACCCGTACGCGCCGCCGCCCCAGGCACCTCCGCCCCAGGGGCCCCCGCCGCAAGGACCGCACTACCCGCAGGGGCCTCCGCCGCACGACGGGCTGACGCGTCCGTACACACAGCACGTCCCGGCGCCGCCACCGCCGGCGTACGGGCCACAGTACCGGCAGCCCGCCCCTCCCCCGCCTCCGCCGCCCCCTCCGCCGATGCCGCCGCGGCAATGGCACCAGGCGCCGCGCAGGAAGTCGGGTATGGGCGTCGCCGGGGTGCTCGGCATCGTGTTCGGGTCGATGGCGGCGCTGTTCGCGCTGATCATCGTCGGAGCGGCCCTGCTGAAGTCCTCGTCGCGGTCGGAGACGACGAACCCGGTGGCGATCCCGTCGTACGAGCCGCCGTCACGCGAGACCGACGATCCCGAGCCCTTCCCCACGCGCACGCGGCCCACGCAGCGGGAGAGCCAGGAGCCTCAGACGCAGCCCAAGGTCACGCTCAACACGAGCCTGAGGAACAACACCGTCTACCGGGCGGGCGCGTTGCCGCGGCTCAACTGCCCGGCCGGCAACGCCAGCATCTTCAACCACAGCCAGCTCAAGGCGCTGATCCTGAAGACCGGCAAGTGCATGGACCGGGCGTGGGGGCCGATCCTGCAGAAGCAGGGCATCCCGTTCCGCCCGCCGGGCTACGCGATCGCGTCCAGGCGCGGCCGGGGCGCCTGCGGCGACTACCCGCACGCGGGCAACATCGTGCCGTACTACTGCCCGCGCAACAGCACGATCTACGCCTCCACCTCCGCCATGGCCCGGGGTAACGGCAACGCCCGCGGCTACGGCGAGATCATCAGCTGGCACGGCGGGATCGTCAGCATGATGGCCCACGAGTACGGCCACCACGTCCAGAACATCACGGGGCTGCTGAACTCCTGGTGGAGCAGCACGCTGGACTCCTCCAGCCAGAGCGGCAAGCTGGCATTGAGCCGGAGGCTGGAGCTCCAGGCCACCTGCTTCGGCGGCATGTGGATGCGGTCGGTGGCGGCGTCGTACCCGGTGAGCATGGCCGACCGCAGGCAGCTGTTCCGGTTCTACGGCCAGGTGGGCGACTATCCGGGCTATCCGCGCGACCACGGCTCGCCGCTGAACAACAATCGCTGGTTCCGGCAGGGGTGGGAGAAGAGCAAGGCATACCAGTGCAACACGTGGCTGGCGCCGTCCTCAACGACCTCCTGATGGTTACGTGGTGTTCATCTCAGCTTGGGCACATGTCTCTGATGTCCAGATATGGCGACTAGAATCCTGGCAATCTTGTGCCCAAACGGGGGGCAAAGGATAGTTTTGCCTGGTAGGCGTGCGAAGGAGCCGGTGTGAGGAAGCGCGATGGGGTCGACACCGTGCCGGGAGGCAGGAAACAGCGCCCCCCGCGCCGTCCGCGTCCGGCGCCCGGGTCACGTGCCCCGCGCTTCGCCAAGCCGCTGACGACCGCCTCCGTGCTCGGCTGGACCGCTCTGTCCGCCCTCGTGCCCGGCGCCGCACATCTGCGCGCCGGGCACCGCCGTACCGGGATGATCCTCGTCAGCCTGTACGCCGTGATCCTGCTCGGGGTCTTGGCCTACGCCCTGACCCGGGACAACCTCCTGGACAGCCTCACCGCCTTCGCCGACACCGGCATGATGGTGACGGTGATCGTCGTCGCCTCGGCGCTCGGACTCGCCTGGTTCGCGCTCCTGGTCGTCTCGTACGTGGTGCTCGGCCCGAACCGGCTCGACCAGCAGGGCCAGATGGTGACCGGCATCGTGGTGGGCGTCCTGTGCGTGGCGGTCATGTCACCGTTCGCGCTGGTCGCCCAGACCGTGGGGACCGCCCGGGGCGCGCTCCAGGCCGTCTTCCCCTCCGGCCCCGACTCCGAAGTTCCGCCCATCGCGCAGAACTCCGAGGACCCGTGGGGCGGCCGGACCCGGGTGAACTTCCTGCTCGTCGGCGGCGACGCGGCGGGCAACCGCACCGGCGTGCGGACCGACAGCATGACGGTGGCCAGCGTGGACGTCAAGACCGGCAACACAGTCCTGTTCAGCCTGCCGCGCAACCTCCAGCACGTGCGCTTCCCGTCGACCTCGCCGCTGGCCCGGCAGTTCCCCAACGGCTTCATGGCCGAGCTGCCGAACGGCGGCCTGCTCAACGAGGTCTGGCAGTACGCCAACGACCACCCGGACATCATGGGCGGCAAGAACAAGGGTCCGCGGGCGCTGATGGACGCCATCGGCCACACCCTGGGCCTGAAGATCGACTATTACGCGATGATCAACATGTACGGCTTCGCGGCGCTGGTCGACGCCATCGGCGGCCTGAAGATCCGCGTCGAGCAGGACATCAAGTGGGGCGGGCTGTACGGCACCGCGGGCACGATCAAGGCGGGCTACCGGAAGCTGACCGGCGAGCAGGCCCTCTGGTACGGCCGCTCGCGCGTGAACAGCGACGACTTCTCCCGCATGGGCCGCCAGCGCTGCGTCATCGGCGCCTTCGCCCAGCAGGCCACGCCCACGGTCATTCTGACGAACTTCGGCAAGATCGCCGGCGCGGCCAAGCGCATGGCTCAGACGAACATCCCGCAGCCGCTCGTGCAGCCGCTGGTACAGGTAGCCGTCAAGGTCAAGGACGCCAAGATCACGAGCCTGCAGTTCGTGCCGCCGGAGTTCTGGCCGGGCAGCGCGGACTGGGCGAAGATCCGCCTGGCCGCGAAGAAGGCGATCAACGACTCGATGCGCCCGCGCAAGCAGGCCCAGACGGCCGGCGTCAGCGCCTCGCCCAGCGTCACGGGGGCGACGCCGACGCAGACCCGCGCGGCCTCCCCCACGCAGACCCCGACCCGCAACAGCCAGAAGGCCGGCGCCAAGTCCCTGGACGAGCTCTGCGGCCTCTGACCGTCACACGGTCAGAGGAAGCCGCGGGCACGAGCACCCCCTGCCTGCGCGGCGGTGACCTTTCCGCGCTCGTTCCTGGCCGCGCCTTGCGTCGCCATTCCTCACTCGCGGACTGTGGGAAACGATTCCAGACACCAGGACTGGCGTAGGATCGCATAACTGATCAGAGACGCTCCCGTTTTTCGGTCCGTCACTGCGGTGAGGCAGCGTCGCTCGCTCCTCGGCCTACAGGCCATGACGTGCTCCCTATCTCAAACGGTGCGGGGCCCTGAGTGACCAGACCCGGCCACCACGCATAGGGAGGTGACCTTGGTGGCTACGTTGGACACCCGTCAGCGGATCCACTCCGCCGCGCTTCCTCAGCGGCGGAGCTTGGAATCGCGGCGTGCGGCGGTGGCCCGGCACACCCCCTTCGTCATCCGCGGGGCGCTGTATGCGGCGTTGACGGCGACCGGCCTGCCGGTGCGCACCCTGACGGCGAACCGCCTTTCCCTGCCCCGTTACGCGGGAGTCCATTTCCTCCCCGGTCTTAAGGCCGGAGTATCCACGGAGAATGTCCTATGACGCTCCAGGCGCACAAGCCGGTCGATGGCGAAGAGAAGGCTCACTGGCTGGCCGTTCGGCCGAGGCTCATCCTCGCCAGCGCCTTCATGCTCTTCCTCGAACTGGCGCTGATCCGGTGGACCGGGTCCAACATCGTCCACCTCAGCTACTTCACCAACTTCGTGCTGCTCGGCTCGTTCCTCGGCATCGGGCTGGGGTTCCTGCGCGTGGGGCGTTCGCGGCGGCAGCCGTACTACTCGCCGATCGTGCTCGCCGTCCTGGCCGTCGTCGTGCTGACCTTCCCGGTGACCGTGGACCGGAACACCGAGGGCGTCCTGTACTGGACGAGCCTGTCCACCAGCGGGCCGCCCGCGTGGCTGATCCTGCCGGTCATCTTCTGCGCCGCCGCCCTGATCCTCATGGGGCCCGCCGAGCTCGTCGGCCGCTGCTTTCCCGAGCTGCCGCGCCTGGAGGCCTACCGCTACGACCTGATCGGCAGCCTGACCGGCATCGCGGCGTTCACGGCGCTGTCGTTCCTGAGCGCGCCGCCCGTCTTCTGGGGCCTGATCGCCGCGATCTGCTACGGCATGCTGCTGGTCCCGCGGCCGCGCGCGCTCTACCTGGGCCTGGTGACCGTGCCCTCCCTGGTCGTGGTGGGGCTGCTGCTCGCCGAGACGCTGACGGCCGGGGCGATCTGGTCGCCGTACTACAAGGTCACCTACCGGCAGTTCCAGCAGCTCGGCGTCGGCGTCACCGACATCGCCGTCAACGGCATCCCGCACCAGCAGGCCGTGCCCGCCGCCGCCCGCCTGCAGTGGGAGCGCCAGTACGGGCTGCCGTACGAGCGCACCGCCAAACCCCCGAAGAACGTGCTCATCGTCGGCGCGGGCAGCGGCACCGACGTGGCGATCGCGCTGTCCAAGGGCGCGAGCCACGTCGACGCCGTCGAGATCGACCCCAAGCTGCGCGAACTGGGCGGCTCGCTGCACCCCGACCGGCCCTACGACGACCCCCGCGTCACCACCCACATCACCGACGGCCGCGCCTTCCTGGAGCGCACCGGCGACAAGTACGACCTGATCCTGTTCGCCCTGCCCGACTCGCTCACCCTCGTCTCCGGGGCCAGCTCGCTCCGGCTGGAGAGCTACCTGTTCACCGAGGAGGCCATGCGGGCCGCCCGCGAGCACCTCAATCCGGGCGGCACGTTCTCGATGTACAACTACTACCGCGAGAGCTGGCTCGTCGACCGCCTGGCCTCGACCATGCAGCAGGCCTTCGGGCACAAGCCGTGCGTCGACGTCGTCAGCACCGCGGGTCAGCAGGCCGTGATCACCGCCGGCCTGACCGCGGCCGACCAGCGCTGCGCCACCGCCTGGCCCGGAGCCGCCGCGGGCACCCCGCCGCCCGCCGACGACGACCGGCCCTTCCTCTACCTCCACGACGCCACGATCCCGCCGATCTACATCATCACGCTCACCCTGATCCTCATCGTCAGCCTGCTGGCCGTCCGCGTCGTCGCGGGACCGTACCAGCGGATGCGGCCGTACGCCGACCTGTTCCTGCTCGGCGTGGCGTTCATGCTGCTGGAGACCAAGAGCGTGACCGGGTTCGCGCTGCTGTTCGGCACCACGTGGGTGGTCAACGCCATCGTCTTCGCCGGGGTGCTGGTCGCGGTGCTCGCCGCCGTCGAGGTGACCCGCCGCTTCCGCATCCCGCCGCTGCCGGTCATGTACGGGATCCTGCTCGCGGGCCTGCTGCTGGCCTGGCTGGTCCCGAACGCGTGGCTGTTGTCCCTGCCGTTGCCCCTGCGCGCGGTGGCGGCCGTGACGGTGGCGTTCCTGCCGATCTTCGCGGCGAACGTCGTCTTCGCCAAACGTTTCGCCGACACGGCCGACGCGACCACCTCCTTCGGCGCGAACCTGCTGGGGGCGATGGTGGGCGGCTGCCTCGAATACGCGGCCCTGGTGATCGGCTACAAGGGCCTGCTCATCGTGGCCGCCGTTCTCTACATCGGCGCGCTGGCCCTGCTGCCCCGCAAACGCGCGCTGGCGTGACCGGTATTCGCTGTTCGCCCGCATAACACCTTGACGCATAGTCAGGTTAATTGTTTATGTCACGGGTCGAATGCCCCGGATCGCAAGGGCTGCAGCTTGCCACCATCTGACACGTGCTCGGCCTGCCCGCGGCCGACCGTACGGACGTCCAGCGGTGGACCACGGCCGTCGTCTCGTCCGACGAGGGGCGACGGCGAGGCCAGGCCGGAGGGGCGGAAGCGGCTCGGGGCGTTCGTGGGGAAGCTGGAAGGATCGTAGGCAATCCCCTGAGCCTAACGGCCCAGAAAAAGTCGTCCGCTTCGCTCCGATTCGGGAGTTCTCGCAGGTCACAACCCCTGGAATCCACTGGACGCGCGCCCCCGGATGAAGGAATGTTGGGAGGTTCCTTCCCTCCAGAGAACATTCGGTGGTGACACATGCGTGTCCTGATCCAGCTGCGCCCCTCCCCCGATCTGGTCGCGGCGGTGGCCGACCCCGGCCAGACAGCCACCACGGCCGACGTCGCCGACGGCCTGCCCGGGGTCGAGCTCGACACGGCCTTCGTGCCGGTGGCCGTGCCGCGCCCGGTTCCCACGGCCGGCGGCGATCCCCTCTCGCTCAACCAGCCGCTCGACTTCTCGCTGGCCGCCGAGGACGCCTCCGTGCTGGTACGCGGCACCATCTCCGACGACGAGCTGGCCTCCAGGGTCACGCTGCTGCCCACGCTCAGGCCGGACGTGGTGGGGATCTTCTCCGACCCGGTCATCGAATCGACGCCGACCTGCGGCGGCGACCCGCCGGTCGGCAACTGGCGAGACGTCGAGCGGCTGCTGAACGTGGCCGGGCTGCAGGCCGAGGGGCTCGACGGCGCGGGGGTGGCGCTGGCCGTGCTCGACACCGGCGTCAACGCCGCCCACACGGCCAGGCAGCTCGGCAGGGGCGTCACGCTCGACGCCGACCGGTGCTGGAGCCCGCCGGGGGTGTCGGGCAAGCCGGGCGAGTTCGAGGTCGATCATGGGACGATGTGCGCGTTCGACGCCCTCATCGCCGCCCCGCAGGCCTCGCTGATCGACATCCCGCTGCTGCTGTCCACCCGGCCGGGCGGTTCCGCGCTCGACGGGCTGCTGTCGGACGCGGTGTCGGCGTTCGCGCACCTGCGCACCGTGCTCGACGCCCAGCCGGAGGCTTCGCGGGCGCTGGTCGTGAGCAATTCATGGGGGTCGTTCTCGCCTGAGTGGGACTTCCCCGTCGGGCATCCCGGCAACTACTCCGACAACGCCGCCCACCCGTTCAACCTGATGGTGGCCGCCCTGGACCGGGCGGGGGCCGACGTGTTGTTCGCGGCCGGCAACTGCAGCCGGCAGTGCCCGGACGGCCGGTGCGCCTATCCCGACCGGCCCATCGTGGGCGCCAACTCCCACCCGAAGGTCCTGTCGATCGGCGGCATCGACGTCAACGGCGATCGGGTGGGCTACTCCTCGCAGGGGCCGGGGCGGCTGACCGCCCGCAAGCCGGACGTGTGCGGGTACACGCATTTCCTGGGGTCGGCGGCGTTCGGAAAGGATCAGCCGGACTCGGGGACGTCGGCGGCGACGCCGGTGGTGGCCGGGCTCGTGGCGGCGGTGCGTACCCGGTGGCCGGCGGTCGCGTTGTCGCCTGCCCAGCTGCGGGCGCTGCTGCGGCGTACCGCGGAGGACCGCAGCGAGGTGGGGTTCGACTACGACTACGGGTACGGAACCGTGGATCCGGCCGGGATCATGGCCGCGCTCCGGCGACGGGCCAAGAGCGCGGCCTGAGCCCCGCCCACGGCACATCGCCGTCCTCGGGCCGACGATCCTTCCGGAAGGTGCCTGAGGAGGAGCTCAGGCGTTCTCGCGGTTGAACACGCGGGTCCCGATCGTGAGGCTGACCACGGCGAAGACCGCGGTCACCGCCACGCCGGCGCCCACGGTGCCGGTCAGGTAGTGGCCATGGAACAGGTCGCGCAGCGCCTCGAGCACGTACCGGAAGGGGCTGATGTGGGAGATGGCGTCGAGCCAGCCCGGCGCCATCGACATCGGCAGGAAGGAGCCGGACAGCAGCACGAGCGGGACCACCGCCGTGGTCATCACCGGCGCGAACAGCTGCTCGTTGATCGTCAGCGCGATCGCGTACGACAGCGCCGCCAGGCTGATGCCGAGCACGACGATCAGCACGAGCCCGGCCAGGAGCCCCGGCACCGGGGCGCGCAGGCCGAAGGCGAAGGCCACCGCCAGCAGCAGCACCGTCTGGATGATCAGTGTGACCGCGTTGTTGAGCACCCGTCCGAGCAGCAGCGCCAGGCGGCTGGCCGGGGTGACGCGCATGCGCTCCAGCACGCCCGACTGCCTCTCGAAGACGACCCCGAACCCGGCCAGGCCCATGCTCAACAGCCCGAGCTGGACGATCAGGCCGGGCACCAGCGTCTCCCAGGTGCCGAAGGTGGTGAAGATGGGCCCGAACAGCACCAGGAACAGCAGCGGCTGGAGCACGCCGATGATGATGCCGAGCTTCTGCCGCAGCGTGACGCCCACCCCGTGGCGGAACAGCACCCAGGTGTCGCGCATCATCAGGCGCCCACCTCCTCACGCAGCGACCTGCCGGTGATGTCGAGGAACACGTCGTCGAGCGTGCGCCCGCCGGTCTTCAGCTCGGCCGGGGCGCCCTCGGCCACGATCCGGCCATGGTCGATGATCAGCAGCCGGTCGCAGAGGGCGTCGGCCTCGTCGAGGTAGTGGGTGGTGAGGAAGACCGTCATGCCCTTCTCCGAGCGCAGGGAGCGGATGTGGTCCCACAGGTTGGCCCGGCTCTGCGGGTCGAGGCCGGTCGTGGGCTCGTCGAGGAAGACCAGCGCGGGGTCGTGCAGCAGGGCGAACGCGATGTCGAAGCGGCGCTTCTGGCCGCCGGACAGCGCGACGGCGGGCTTGGACTCCAGTCCTGTGAGCTCCAGCAGGTCCAGGACCTCGCGGGTCCTGGCGGCGGCCTCCTGGCGGCTCAGACCGTAGAGCATGGCCTGGAGTTCGAGCTCCTTCTGCAGCGGCGCCCAGGGCGTCACCGCGCTGCCCTGGGACACGTAGCCGATGCGCCTGCGCACCTCCTCGGGGTCGGCCAGCAGGTCGTGGCCGGCCACCGTGGCGGTGCCCGACGTGGGCTTGAGCAAGGTGGTCAGCATGCGCATGGTCGTGGTCTTGCCGGCGCCGTTGGGGCCGAGGAAGCCGACGATCTCGCCGGGCTCCACCGTGATGTCGACGCCTTTGACAGCCTCCACGCCGCCGTCGAAAGTCTTCGTCAGACCTGAAGTCTTGATCATTTCATCGCCTCCAAAATTGAGGTAACCACAATTTTGGAGTCACTGCAAGTTCGATAGCATGGGCCTATGCGGGAAGGGCTGCGGGAGCGGAAGAAGCGCGAGACCAGGGAGCGCATCGCGGACATCGCGATGGGGCTGTTCATGGCGCGGGGGTTCGACAACGTGACCGTGGCCGAGGTGGCGCGGGCCGCCGACGTGTCGGTCAACACGGTCTTCAACTACTTCAGCACCAAGGAGGACCTGTTCGCCGACCGCCAGGAGATGGCCGTCGACCTGCCGCAGAAGGTGCTGCGGGAGCGGGAGCCGGGAGAGAGCGTGGTGCGGGCGTTCCGGCGCGACTACCTCGACGCGATCGACACCCGCCACTGGCGTCACGGGCTCAACCTCGGCAGTGACGTGTTCGCCAGGATCGTGGGCGCCAGCCCCGCGCTGGTCGCCCGGCTGCGGCAGATCCACGAGGAACGCGAGGAGGGGCTGGCGCGGATGCTGGCCGAGGAGCTGGACGCCTCCCCCGACGACCTCTCACCACGGCTGGTGGCGGCGCACATCCTCAACACCACGCGTATCTTGACCGGCCACGCGGTCGCCAGGATGCTCGCCGGCGAGGGGTGGGAGACCATCGGCCCCGATCTCAGGGAGCAGGCGGAGAAGGCGTTCGACCTGCTGGAGTCGGGGCTCGGCGACTACGGCCCGGGCCGCTAGGAGCTGCTGGAGAAGCCTCCGGAGATCAGCGCGATACCGAAGGCGAAGACCAGGAACGCGACGGTGAGCATGAGCAGGACGCTGCTGATGATCCCGCAGATGCGCCCCGCCTGGATGTGGCCGCGGTTTTCGTAGAGGTAGCCGCTCTGGTCGATCTCGCGTAGCGCCTTGGTGCCCATCGACCACGCGAACGGCCCGAGGAAGCTGCACACCACCAGGCTCAGGATGCCGAGCACCAGGATGGCGGTCCCGTTGGGATGCGTGTGGGGCTGCGGGCCGTAGTACGAAGGTCCGTAATCGGGATAGGACATAGTCGCCGTTTTATACCACAGCTCCGCCTTGATCATGTTGCTGCGCTATACCGATCCCTCTAGGAGCGTCTGCGATTCTCTGTATTTACCTCAGACTTTCTGGCAAATCGGGCGGGCGTGGCCGTGGCGGGCCGTTCGCGTACGGTCCCAGGGGGAGTACGGGGGTGGCCGCGACGCGGTGGAAGCCGGTCCGGTGTTGAGCATCGCGTACAAGCCCTGTGCGCCCCGCGGGTGGGCGGGTCGTCTGGGGTGCTTGGCCCGCCGGACGCTGTCCCGTCCCGGGTGTGCCGGGGACGGGGGCGGGCACCGTGCGCTCGGCCGCCGCCCAGTCCCGATCACACGACAGGTCACAGTCCGGGCACCAGGCCCACGCCCAGCCTTTCTCGGCGAGCCGGTCGGGAGCCGGGCAATGCGTCAGCACCGAGGTGCCGTCACCGCAGCGGGGGCAGTATCGGGAGGTGCCGCGGGCCGGGACGGTGACCACGGCGATCGCGTGCTTGGCCGCCAGATGCCGGATCGCCTCCACGACCTGCCCGCGTACCTGTCCCGACAGGCGTGCGTTCGCCCGTCCCCGGCGCCCGCGCGCCTCCAGCGTGGCCAGGTCCTCCAGGTAGATCACCGTCGCCCCGGCGGCGAGGGCTTGGTCGACTGCCCAGCGGGCCGCCGACCAGGCCAGCGCCTTGTTCAAGCGCCGGATCCGCGCGCACACCCGCTCATGCTCCACCCCGATGACCTCATACGCCGCGGCCAGTTCGGCGACGCGGGGGTCGGCGGGCGTGATACCGGCCACCAGCCGTTCCTGATGCTGTTTCTTGGCGGCCAGGTGCTCGCGCTGGTCCCGCAGCCGGTGCAGCTTGGCCGACACGCCGCTCGCGTCGTAGCTCAGCGGCCTCCCATCCGTGACGACCCGACCGCCGGCCGTCAGACGTCCGATCGTGCCGGTGAGCAGGGTGTTCAGCCCCCAGTCGAAGCCGCACCCGATCACATGACCGGTGGCGGGCGCGACAGCGATCGGGGTCTGGAACGGCAGATCGACCCGCACCCGGCCGTTGTGCACACGCAGGGCGGGGGAGCACAGTTTCGCCTCCGCCGGGACGGTCGGCGGCAGGGCGATGGGCAGCAGGTGCCAGGCCCAATCCCTTCCGGACGCGGGGCAGGCGATCACGGGCAGCTTCACCCGCAGCCGGGCGCTGCGCTCACCGGTCCGCTCCAAGGTGGCCAGTTGCCGGTCAGCCGCGGCCAGCACGATCTGCGCCGCACACCCCGGAGGCCCTTCCAGCGCGGTCAAATCCGCCGGCAGCACGCCGCCGTGCGCATCACGATAGGCGCGGATCTGCCGCGTGCGATTGCGGATCTCCGCCGCACCCACCCCGTCCGGCAACACCGCCCGCAACGCCGCCCATTCGGCCTCGGTCCGCCTACGCGGGCCGCGAGGCCAGGTCGCCACGATCGCCGCCACCACCGCCCGGCGGTGCAGCGCCAGCCGCAACAGCCGGGCCGCCTGCTCTTGGGCGCAGCGCAGCACACGATCACACACATGTACGCCCGGCGCCGGCCTCACGCCCCAGCCCAGCCGCCGCACAGCCATCCAGCCCTTGGCCGGCAACGCCCGCCCGTCCAGCCCCACCCCGGACCACAGCGCGTCCAGATCCGCCTTGCTCCACCGGGCGGCCACGATATCGGTAGTCCGGTCCTGCGCCAGGCCGGCCAGCCAAGCCACCCGCTGGGCCAGCAAACTTTGCGGGAGGACCTCACCGGTCTGCTCCACGATCGCGCCGTGGGCGGTGCACGTCGCAGTCGCGGTGAGCTTACTCATTCATCCACCGGCCCTGTTGCGGAGCAGCCGCTGACCAACAGTGCCAGGATCGGCCGCCGTCCGGCCATGCTCGACGACCGGCACGCCCGCATACCCGGACCCCCGTCCCGCTTGGGTTTCACCCTAAGTAACCACAAGACTACCAGCACGTGGGCCCTGCCGGATAGAACACGTGAACGACATGATGCCCGCCCGCCCTGACCCACCTGGCTGGAAACCGGCAGCCACCCATCGCATTGCAGCACGTGAAGCCTCGGCAGCGTCGCGAGACAACAAGATTAGGGGGCGCCTCACCGACGCGAACGGCCGGGCAGAATTATCCTGCCCGCGGCCTAGCCGTCGCCACCAACCCGAAGAGCGCCACCACGAGATCACGGCAGACGCTTAGGTAGGATTTCATAGCGGATATGATCAACAGTCCATGCGTGAACGCACCCAAGCCATCCTGACCCACCCGGGTTTCCAGCGGTTCATCGTCAGTGTCATCCTGGTCAACGCGGCCACGCTGGGCCTGGAGACCTTCCCAGCCGTCGTGGAGCGGCACGGTGCCCTGCTCACCGTGGTCGACCACCTCGCGCTCTACATCTTCGCCGCCGAAATGCTGGCCAAGCTCTACGTCGAGCGCTGGCATTTCTTCCGCGACCCCTGGAACATTTTCGACTTCATGATCGTGGCCATCGCCTTCGCGCCCTCGTCGGGCGGTCTGTCGGTGCTGCGCGCCCTACGCATCCTTCGTGCTCTGCGGCTGCTATCGGTGGTTCCGAGCCTGCGCCGGGTGGTGTCGGCACTGCTGCGGGCCATGCCGGGAATGAGCTCGATCGTCGTGCTGCTGGCTTTGGTGCTGTACGTGGCCGCGGTCATGGCCACCAAGCTCTACGGACAGACCGATCCCGAGCGTTTCGGCAGTCTGCCGACGTCGCTGTTCACGCTCTTCCAGACGATGACGGGCGACGACTGGGGCAACATCGCCAGGGAAGTGATGGCCGAGCACCCGTCGGCGTGGATCTTCTTCACCGTCTTCATCCTGGTCTGCACGTTCGTGGTGCTGAACCTGTTCATGGCCGTCGTGGTGAACGCCATGGACGAGGAGAACGCCGAGGAACTGGCCGCGATCGAGGACACCACGGCGCACACCGAGCGGATCCTGGAGGAACTTGCCGAATTACGCAAGGAAATCGCAGAGCTACGCGGCAGTCGGGCTGGCGACTGAGCCGCCCCGCAACCGGTAGGCCACCCGCCACAAGGCCACGACCAGCAGTAACGCCACCACCATCCAGCCCTCGATGAGGCCGGACAGTGCGGCCGCTCGAGCAGGGTGGGCATGGGGGAACCGCCCACCCCAGGTCCACCACCGCTCGGCAACCATCGCTATGCCAAGCGCCTTGGAGGCGGCGAAGCAGACGGCCAGCCCGCCGCCCAACACCCACCCCACGCCGTGCAGATGCGCGGAAGGGTCGGCGGTGACCACACCCACCCCGGCCGCGGTCGCGATGATGCCCGCAGTCATGGCGAAGTGCGCTGGCAGGGCCATGCACGCCCGCAGCCCACACTCCGGCACGAATGGCACGGTGGTCACGCCGTACCGGAATGTGAGCCACCACGGGCAGACGACCAGCCTGAACCCGACCAGTGCTGCCAGCCTCGCCTGCAGGCCGCCACGACTGCCCCGACGAGGCCATCACGACCTGCATGACGGCCTCGCCGAACATGATGGTCAGGAACGGCCCGAGTCGTCGGCCCCGTAGGCCCGTACCGCCACGGCGACGACTCCACCCGGACGGAGACAATCCACGGGGCATCAGCTCGCGCCAAGCTGGGCCACGGGCCAGGCGGTCATGACCGTACCGGCCCGCTGCAGGGTGCGCCAGGCGCTGATCCTGCAGAAGATGTATGCGGCCATGGACGAGCCGTCGCGCACGACGCAGGGCGCCACCACGCGCGCGACGCCAGCCGCAGCGGCGGCGGCCATTTAGGCGATGCCGATCAGCATGCTGCGCGTGCGGGTGCGCTCGCCGTGCACGTTGGAGTAGAGCGTCAGTGTGGTCCACACGCTCCACACGGCGTAGGAGAGGACCACGAAAATGGCCACGCCGCCGGATGCTCCAGCCGATGGGCAGTTGGATCACCGCCACGACCACGAGCAGGTCGAAGAACAGCTCTAACCGGCTGGCGTGACGCTCTTCCGGATCACTCACGGCTACCGCGAATAGAACTCCACCACGAGCTGCTCGTCGACGGGGACCACGATCTGCTCGCGCTCGGGCCGGTGCGTCAGCGTGAAGCGCAGGTCGGCGTGGTCGACAGTGAGGTAGGCGGCGGTGCGCTCATCGGCGTAGATGCCCTCGGCGGCGGCCACGAACGGCTGCATCGTGCGGGAGCGCTCCCTGACCGTGACGACCTGGCCGGGCTTGACGAGGTAGCTGGGGATGTCCACCTTGCGGCCGTCCACGGCGATGTGCCCGTGGTTGATGTACTGCCTGGCGGCGTAGATCGACGGCGCCAGGCCGGCCCGCAGCACGAGCGAGGCCAGGCGGCTCTCCAGCAAGGTCACCAGCTCGGCGCCCGACGCGCCCGACTTGCGTACGGCGAGGTCCCAGTAGCGGCGCAGCTGCCGCTCGGACACGTCGTAGTACCAGCGCAGCTTCTGCTTCTCCATGAGCCGCAGGCCGTAGTCGCCGGTGGTGCGGCGGTTGGTCTTACGGCCGTGCTCGCCCGGCGGATAGGGGCGCTGCTCGAAGTAGCGGACGGCTTTCCTGGTCAGCGGGACGCCCGCGCGACGCGACAGTCGCACCTTGGGACCGGTGTAGCGCACGTTCACCTCAATGTGATTAGGTATTCCTTACTTAGGTAAGGCTAACCTATCAGCTTCTTGGAGTCGTCATGCTGCCGATCCCCGAGCGGGTCCGCACTCTCGCCGCGACCGCGAGCGTCGCCAAGCTCTCCGTCGACGGCGCCCCCTCCCCCGCCCGCGGCGGCGTGGACGGGCGCGGCCGTCCCGTGCTGCTGGTGCTGCCCGGCGAGCCGCTGCACGGCGTGCGCGAGGACGCCGTGGCCGCGGTGAACCTCACGGCGATGCGGCAGCTGGGCGACGTCACCCACCCGCGTGGGCTGCTCGAGGTGCAGGGCTGGGCGGAAGCGGTGCCGGAGCGCGAGGCGCGTGCCGCGGCTGTGGCGGTGGCCGCGCACAGCGCGGACGAGAGCCTGTTCGAGGCGCTGGAGCGGTTCGGGGAGCGGGACGCGCCCCGGCTGCTGCGGCTGGACGTGGGCCAGGTGGTCTATCTGACCGGGCAGGAGTCGGGGCTGCTGGACGCCGACGACTACCTGGGGGCATCGCCCGACCCGCTGACCGAGACGGCCGAGCGGGTGCTCGCCCACGTCAACGCCGCCCACCGGGCGCAGCTGACCGCGGGGGTGTCCAGGCAACTGGGCGAGGCGGCCGGCGAGGTGTGGCTGTGGGAGCTGGACCGCTTCGGCGCCACCGTACGGGTCGACGAGTCCCTGGTGCGCTTTCCCTGGCCGGTCCCGGCGAAGTCCGGCCGCTGCCTGGAGACGGCCCTGCGCGGCCTGCTGTGCTCCTGTTGATCACGGTTCGATGTGGATTAAACGGACATAGGTCTACATAGGCCATAGGGGTGCTCTCGCGTCTCTAGCATTGCTGCGTGAGTGGAGCGCATCGATCATCGGCCACGGCGGTGTCCGCCGACCAGGGCGGCCGGCGCAGGCGTGTGCTGGTCATCGTGGGAGTGTTGCTCGGCACACTGATGCTGGCCATGGCCGCGGTGCTGATCGGCGGCTCGTTCAGCACGACACGGCTGGACGCTGTCGAGTGGCCGGCGGGCGACCCGGACAAGTCCGTGCCGGTCGCGACCAAGTCGAGCTCGACGGCGTCGCAGACGCCCCGGCCCATCACGTCGGTCACGGCCACGGCGCCGGTCAGGGCGTCGGCCACGCCGGCTCCCCGGCGCTCGACCACCCCGACGCCCACGCGTACCCGGGCGGCCGTGCGGCCGAGCACAAGCCGGTCCGCCACGCCCACCTCTGAGGAAACGACGCCGGCCCCGTCCGCGACCGCTCCGGCGGCGACCGGGACGGCGCACACCCCGCCCGGCCGGACGCGGCAGCCTCCGGGACAGAATCCGGACAAGACACAGGGCGCCAAGAGGTAAGCCGGCAATTCTTCGGGACACAGCTATGGAATGAAGCATTCCGTTCTGCTACTATCGGAACAGAACAAGCCGTTCCGATCCAGGAGGCAGAGATGACCGCCCTCGACATCCGGCCGGTGCACACGCCCGTCGAGCCGACGCCCTACAGGTGGCGCTGGCCCGCGCTCGCGGTGATTCTCGCCGGCTCGGTGATGGAGCTGCTCGACGCCACCGTCACCAACATCGCGGGCCCCACGATGCGCGCCGAGCTCGGCGGCGGCACCTCGCTCATCCAGTGGCTCGGGGCGGCGTACACGCTGGCCATGACCGCGGGTCTGCTGACCGGCGGGCGGCTGGGCGACATCGTCGGCCGCAAGCGCATGTTCCTCATC
The DNA here is from genome assembly GCF_004011505.1 of Nonomuraea polychroma. Classification (NCBI taxonomy): domain Bacteria; kingdom Bacillati; phylum Actinomycetota; class Actinomycetes; order Streptosporangiales; family Streptosporangiaceae; genus Nonomuraea; species Nonomuraea polychroma. The sequence goes on along the minus strand of NZ_SAUN01000001.1, from coordinate 2,916,429 downwards.
GGGGTCGCCGGGTTCACGGCCGGGTCGCTGCTGTGCGCGCTGGCCTTCTCGCCCGAGACCATCATCGCGGCCAGGATCGTGCAGGGACTGTTCGGGGCGGCCATGATCCCGCAGGGCATGGGGCTGATGAAGGAGATGTTCCCGCCCAAGGAGCTGGCGACGGCGATGGGGCTGTTCGGGCCGGTCATCGGACTGTCCGCGGTGGGCGGGCCGATCCTGGCGGGAGCCCTGACGAGCGTCGACTGGCGGCTCATCTTCGTGATCAACCTGCCGATCGGCGCCGTCGCCGCGCTGGCCGCGCTGCGCTTCCTGCCCGCCTCACGACCCACGCGGGGCGTGCGGCTCGACCTTCCTGGGGCGCTGCTGGCCTCGGCGGGCACCGTGCTCATCGTGTTCCCGCTGGTGCAGGGCGGGGAGCACGGGTGGCCGGCCTGGTCGTTCGCCATGATGGCCGCCTCGGGCGCGGTGTTCGGGCTCTTCGCCGCGTACGAGCGGCGCAAGGCCGCGGGCGGCGGCGACCCGCTGGTGGCGCCGAGCCTGTTCCGCAAGCGGGCGTTCGTGTCCGGCATGGCGACCGGCACCATCTACTTCGCCGCGTTCGCCGGGGCCTTCTTCGTCATCGGGCTCTACACGCAGCTCGGCCTGGGATACTCCCCGCTCAAGGCCGCTTTGACCGGCGTCCCCTCGTCGCTCGGCATGATCGCGGGCATGGGCGTGGCGCAGGCACTCCAGCGGCACGGGCGCCGGGTCTTGCTGGCCGGCGCGGTCGTCATGGCGCTCGGGGTGACCGGCGTGATCGCCGTCGCCTCACCCGGCGTCTCCCCGTGGCAGCTGGCGCCGATGCTCGCGGTGACCGGCTTGGGCAGCGGCCTGATCATGACGCCGTACTTCGGCATCGTGATGGCCGCGGTCGAGCCTGGCGAGACCGGCTCGGCATCCGGCACCCTGACCGCGCTGCAGCAGGTCGGCGGCGCGCTGGGGCTGGCGCTGCTGGGCACGGTCTACTTCGGCACCGGCTCGGCGCAGGCCACGCTGGGCGTCGCGGCCGGGATGATCGCCGCCACCTTCGCGGTCGGGCTGCTGCTGCCCAAGCAGGCCAGGGAGGGCGCGGACATCGCTTCCTGAGCTCCGCGAGCACCTGGACACCGGCCGGCTCACTGGAGCCGGCCGGTTCCCGTTTTCCGCGCCTGCTCCATGCCGGCGAGGAGATAGCCGAGGCCCTCGTCGAACGTGGCGTCCCATGCGTGGTCGAGCCCGTGCTCGGCCAGTGCCGGGTAGCGACGGGCCCGCTCGCGCAGGAACGCGCCGGTGTCCTCGCCGTCCTGGTCCTGCCAGGTGACCTGCATGATGACCGAACCCATGACGTAGTTGGACAGGCTGTAGGCGGCGGCCTGGGGCGCGGCGAAGCCGGCGCCGGTCAGCGTCCGGTAGAGGAACTCGGTGCGTTCCAGCGCGTTCGGGCCCATGAGCGGGCGGTCGAGGATGGTGGCCGACCACGGGTGCCGCAGCAGGGCCGCGCGCCACCCGCCGATCAGCTCGCGCACGGCCGCCTGCCAGCCGGCGGCCGGGTCCGGCAGCCGCACCTCGCCGAAGACGGCGTCCAGGGCCAGGTCCAGGACGTCGTCCTTGGTCTTGACGTGCCAGTAGAGGGTGGTCGAGCCGGTGTCCAGCCGCTCGGCCAGGCGGCGCATGGTGAGCCGGTCCGCGCCCTCCTCGTCGAGCAGCGCGACCGCCTCGGCCACGATCCGCTCCAGCGTCAGCGTCTGTCTCGGCGCCTTGCGGGGGCGCGACCACACGTTCTCCACGGGCCTGATAATACGTTGTGCGAGTGACCGGATCGATGGTCTAGTAGTAGAACGATGGTCGAGGAGGTGCCGGCGATGGGACATGTCGAGGCGAGCGGGGTGACGTACCTGCTGCCCGACGGACGGCCGCTGCTGCTGGAGACGTCGTTCAAGGTGGGCGAGGGGGCCAAGGCGGCGCTCGTCGGGCCGAACGGCGCGGGCAAGACCACGCTGCTGCGGCTGATCGCGGGCGAGTTGCAGCCCGCCGACGGCCGGATCGCGAGCAGCGGCGGCATCGGGGTGATGCGGCAGTTCCTCGGCGAGGGCACCGTGCACGACCTGCTGCTGAACGTGGCCCCGCAACGGATGCGGGATGCCACGGCCACACTCGCCGCCGCCGAGGCGGCCCTCGCGGCGCGTGACGACGAGCCCGCCCAGCTCGCCTACGCCCAGGCGATCGCCGACTACGCCGACGCGGGCGGCTACGAGCTGGAGGTCGTGTGGGACGTGTGCGCGACCGAGGCGCTGGGGCTGCCGTACCAAGCGATCAAGGACAGGAGCGTGGCCACGCTGTCGGGCGGCGAGCAGAAGCGGCTCATGCTGGAGGCGCTGCTGCGCGGCCCCGACGAGGTGCTGCTGCTCGACGAGCCGGACAACTACCTGGACGTGCGGGGCAAGCAGTGGCTGGAGCAGGCGATCAGGGGATCGGCCAAGACCGTGCTGCTCGTCTCGCACGACCGGCAGCTGCTGGCCGAGGCGGCCGACCGGATCGTCACCGTGGAGGGCCGCACGGTGTGGGTGCACGGCGGCGGGTTCGCGAGCTACGCCGAGGCGCGCAGGCGGCGCAGGGAGCGGCTGGAGGAGCTGCGGCAGCGCTGGGAGGACGAGCGGGCCAGGTTGCGCCGGCTGGTGCACATCCTGCGGCAGCGTTCGGCGAACAACGACGCGCTGGCGGGGGCGTACCAGTCGGCGGTGACGCGGCTGGAGCGCTTCGAGCGGGCGGGGCCGCCGCAGCGGGCGCCGAAGGAGCAGAACGTGCGCATGCGCCTGCGCGGCGGGCGTACCGGCAAGCGGGCGGTGATCTGCGAGGAGCTGGAGCTGACGGGGCTGCTGCGGCCGTTCTCCACCGAGATCTGGTACGGCGAGCGGGTCGGCGTGCTCGGCATGAACGGCACCGGCAAGTCCCACTTCCTGCGGCTGCTGGCCGGCGAGCCGATCGCGCACACCGGCGCGGCCCGCCTGGGCGCCCGCGTCACGCCCGGCCACTTCGCGCAGACCCACCTGCGGCCCGACCTGAAGGGCCGGGCGGCGGCCGACGTGGTGATGACCGAGCACGCCATGACCCGCAACGAGGCCATGGCGGCACTGGCCCGCTACGAGCTGGCGCCGGCGGGCGGGCAGCCGTTCGAGACGTTGTCGGGCGGGCAGCAGGCCCGGCTGCAGATCCTGTTGCTGGAGCTTTCCGGGGCCACGTTGCTGCTGCTCGACGAGCCGACGGACAACCTGGACCTGGCCAGCGCGGAGGCGCTGCAACGCGGGCTGGAGGCGTTCGAGGGGACGGTGCTGGCGGTGACCCACGACCGGTGGTTCGCGGCCGACATGGACCGGTATCTGATCTTCGGCGCAGACGGCCTCGTCCGGGAGAGCGACGAGCCGCGGTGGGACCTCTAGCTGGAGACGCGGCGCAGGGTCGAGACCGTCATGATCTCGTCGACGGCCTCCGGCGACAGCACGTGGTCGAGCACCATCACCGCGCAGCCGCTGATGCCCGCCCCCGCGCCGAGCCGGCTCGGCTCGATGCGCAGGCGCCGGGTCGCCAGGGCGGTGGAGCGGCGGTAGACGACCTCGCGGATGCTCGACACCAGCGGCCCGAACGCCTCGGCCACGTCGCCGCCGAGCACCACCACCGACGGGTTGAGGATGTTGACCGCGCCGGCCAGCACCTCGCCGATCCTGCGCCCGGCGGTGCGGACCATGGCCATCGTCTCGGCGTCACCGGCCCGCACTAACGCCGTCACGTCCGCGATCGTCTTGACGTCCTTGCCGGCCGCGCGCAGGTCGCGCAGCAGGGCGGTGCCGCTGGCCACGGAGTCGACGCAGTCGGTGTTGCCGCAGCGGCACAGCACCCCGGCGCCGTCCAGCACGGGGATGTGCCCGATCTCGCCGGCCGCGCCCAGCGCGCCGCGCAGGATGCCGCCGCCCGCGATCACGCCCGCGCCGATGCGGGTGGAGACCTTCACGAACATCAGGTCGTCCAGGTCGGGGTAGGCGCCGCGGTGCTCGCCGATGGCCAGCACGTTCACGTCGTTGTCGACGAGCACGGGGACGGGGAAACGCTCGCGGATGATCGGCGGGATCACCACGCCGGTCCAGGACGCCATCACGCGGGCGCTCTCCGTGCGGCCCTGCGCGAACTCGACGGTGGCCGGCACGCCCATCCCGACGCCCCTGATCATCGAGCGCGGCCGGTCGCCGAGCAGCTCGTCCCAGGTGTCCATGATCAGCGGCAGCACGACGTCGGGTCCCTGCTCCACGTCCATCGCGAACTCGCGCCCGGCCAGCTCGCTCCCGGCGAGGTCGCAGATCGCGACCCGGGTGCGGCTCGCGCCGAGCGCCGCCACCAGCACCACGCCGCCCGAGGCGTTGAACTCCAGCCGGACCGGCGGCCGCCCGCCCGTGGACGGGGCGTCGGTGCGCTCCACGACGAGGCCGCGCTCCAGCAGCTCACCGACGCGCAGCTGCACCGCGGGACGCGACAGGCCGGTCACCCGGCCCAGGTCGGCCCGCGTCACGGCCTCACCGGAGCGGATGAGGGCAAGCACCTCGCCACTCGTGGCGAGGGTCGCGGCGGTACGTCGTGGCATCGGCTAAGTGAACCACATGGGGTTAGGTCATGAAAAGTCAGAACTTTTTTATCTCAAATACCAAAACTCCGCTTGTCTATGACCCAAACTCTCGTTAGTGTCCGTTCTGTCCCTGCTTTGGTAGATCATCGGAGCCCCTCACCGTGTCCACCCACCCGGAACCCACCCCCGCCCACACCGCCGACCTCGTCGTCTTCGGCGGAACCGGCGACCTGTCCATGCGCAAACTGCTCCCCGCGCTGTACCACAGCGACAGGGAGGGCCGGCTCTCCCCGGAGACCCGCGTGATCGCCATGTCCAGGGGCGGACTGACCGACGCCGACTTCCGCGGCAAGGTGGACGCCGAAGTACGCGACGGCTTTGAATGTCGCCGAGTCCGCGACCAGGTCCCGATCGAGGACCTGGCCGTGTGGGAGCGGTTCCTGGCCCGCCTGCACCACGTGTCGGTCGACGTGGGAGGTTCGGACAAGTCCGGCTGGGATGCGCTGTCCGGCTTGTTGTCTGGTTTCGAGTCGCGTGACCGGGTGTTCTACCTGGCCAGCCCGCCGCGCACGTTCGGGCCCTTCTGCCGGGAGCTGGCCGAGGCCGGGCTGGTGACGCCGCGCTCGCGCGTGGTGCTGGAGAAGCCCCTCGGCCAGGACCTGCCGAGCGCGCAGGCGATCAACGACGAGGTCGGCGCCATCTTCGAGGAGCGCCAGATCTTCCGCATCGACCACTACCTGGGCAAGGAGACCGTCCAGAACCTCCTCGTCCTGCGCTTCGCCAACGCCTTCCTGGAGCCGGTCTGGAACTCGCTGTGGATCGACCACGTCCAGATCACCGCCGCCGAGACCGTCGGCACGCCGGGCCGGCGCGGCTACTACGACCACGCGGGCGCGCTGCGCGACATGGTGCAGAACCACCTGCTCCAGCTCCTCACGCTCACCGCGATGGAGCCGCCGGCCCGCAACGACCGCGAGGCCATCCGCGACGAGAAGGTCAAGGTCCTGCAGGCGCTGCGGCCGATCGCGGGCACGGAGGTCGATCGCTTCACCGTGCGCGGCCAGTACGTCGGCGCCGGCGACATGCCCGGCTACCTCGACGAGCCCGGCTCCACGCCGCCGACCGAGGCCTCGGCGCGGGTGGAGACGTTCACCGCGATCCGGGCCGAGATCAAGAACTGGCGGTGGGCGGGGGTGCCGTTCTACCTGCGGACCGGCAAGCGCATGCCGTACCGGCGCTCGGAGATCGTGGTGCAGTTCAAGGACGTGCCGCACTCCATCTTCCCCGGCGGCACGCCCAACCGCCTGGTGCTGCGGCTGCAGCCGGAAGAGGGCATCGAGCTGCACATCATGGCCAAGGAGCCGGGCGCGGGCGAGGTGACGCTGAAGCCGGTGCCGATGTCGCTGAGCTTCGGCGAGACGTTCACGGCGCGGGTGCCCGAGGCGTACGAGCGGCTGCTGAGCGATGTGCTGGCCGGTAACCCGACGTTGTTCATGCGCCGCGACGAGGTGGAGGCGGCCTGGCGCTGGATCGACCCGATCCTCGACGCCTGGAAGGCCGACCCCGCCCTGCCAGAGCCCTACCCGGCCGGAACCACCGGCCCCGCTGGAGCCCACGAACTGCTCGGCCGCAGCGGTCGCGCTTGGCACGAGGAGGACATGTGAATCCGATCATCAAGGAGATCACCGAACGCATCGCCGAGCGCAGCGCCGCCAGCCGCGCCGCCTACCTGGCGCGGATCCGGCGCGACGGCGAGGCCGCCAAGGGCAAGGGCCCGGCCCGCGCCCACCTCGGCTGCGCGAACCTGGCGCACGGCTTCGCTTCGGCGGACGCCGAGGACAAGCAAATCCTGCGGGGTGTCGGCAACGCAGCCAAGCCGGGCGTGGCGATCGTGACGAGCTACAACGACATGCTCTCCGCCCACGCGCCGTACGAGACGTACCCGCCGGAGCTGAAGGCCGCCGTGCGCCGGGCCGGGGGCGTGGCGCAGGTGGCGGGCGGCGTGCCGGCGATGTGCGACGGCATCACCCAGGGGCGGGCCGGCATGGAGCTGTCGCTCTACAGCCGTGACGTGATCGCCATGGCCACCGCCATCGCGCTGTCGCACGACATGTTCGACGCGTCGCTGCTGCTGGGCGTGTGCGACAAGATCGTGCCTGGGCTGTTCATCGGGGCGCTGCACTTCGGGCACCTGCCCGCGATCTTCGTGCCCGCCGGGCCGATGGCCTCCGGGCTGCCGAACAAGGTCAAGGCCCGCACCCGCCAGCTGTTCGCCGAGGGCAAGGTCGGGCGGGAGGAGCTGCTGGACGCCGAGGCCAAGTCGTACCACTCCCCCGGCACCTGCACCTTCTACGGCACCGCGAACTCCAACCAGGCGCTCATGGAGGTCATGGGCCTGCACCTGCCCGGCTCGACGTTCGTCAACCCGCACACCGAGCTGCGTCACGCGCTGACCGAGGCGGCCGGGCGCCGGGCCGTGGAGATCACCGCGCACGGGGCGGAGTACACGCCGATCGGCGAGCTCGTCGACGAGAAGGCGATCGTGAACGCCTGCGTCGCGCTGCTGGCCACGGGCGGCTCCACCAACCACACGCTGCACCTGGTCGCCATGGCGGCCGCCGCGGGGATCGTACTGACCTGGGATGACTTCGCCCGCCTGTCGGGGGTCGTGCCGTCGCTCACCAAGATCTACCCGAACGGCCAGGCGGACGTGAACCACTTCCGCGACGCCGGCGGCATGCAGGTGCTCATCGGCGACCTGCTCGACGAGGGGCTGCTGCACGGTGACGTCATGACCGTGGCCGGCCCGGGCCTCGACCGTTACCGCGAGGCCCCCTCGCTGGTGGACGGCTCGCTGGTGTGGGCGCCGGTGACCGGCGGCAGCAAGGACCTGGACGTGCTGCGGCCGGTGGCGCAGCCGTTCTCGGCCGACGGCGGGATCCACATGGTCGCGGGCAACCTGGGCCGCGCGGTCAGCAAGGTGTCGGCGGTCAAGCCCGAGCACCTGGTGATCGAGGCGCCGGCCAAGGTCTTCGACGACCAGCTGGACCTGCTGAAGGCGTTCGAGGCGGGCGAGCTGGACGGGCAGGACTTCGTGGCGGTCATCCGCTACCAGGGGCCGAGCGCGAACGGCATGCCCGAGCTGCACAAGCTCACGCCGCCGCTGGCGGTGCTGCTCGACCGGGGTCAGCGGGTGGCCATCGTCACCGACGGGCGCATGTCCGGCGCTTCCGGCAAGGTGCCCGCGGCCATCCACCTGTCGCCCGAGGCGGCCGACGGCGGGCCGATCGCGCTGGTCCGCGAGGGCGACGTGATCAGGCTCGACTCGGCGGCCGGGACGCTGGAGCTGCTGGTGCCGGCCGAGGAGCTGGCCCGGCGCACGCCCGAGGGGCGGCCGCTGAGCGACGCGCAGTGGGTCGGTACGGGGCGCGAGCTGTTCGCGGCGTTCCGCCGGATGGCGGGGCACGCCGAGCAGGGGGCCGGGATCTTCGGCGTGAGCGGCGCCGAGTCGCCGCACCACGGCCCCGGACTGGGCTTCCCGGCCGAGGCCGGCGCCTCCCACCTGGAGACGGGCACCCCGGTAGGCGCTCGCCCCGCCGGACTCGCCCGGTGACCGCCCCCGCGTTCGCTCACGCGTCCGCGGCCACCCCGCACCCGCACGCCGCCCGGCGCGACCGTCCCGCGCACGAAGCCGGGGCCGGCGCCCCCTTCTGGGGCGGCGGGAGCATCCATGGCATCCTTCCGTGTATGGCGAGCGATCTTGACGCTGCCCTGACTGCCGGAGGTGTGTGGTGAGTGCCTTTGACCTTCCGTGGCTCGTCGCCGACATCGGGGGGACCAATGCCAGGTTCGGCCTGGTCACCTCGCTGGGCGCGCGGCCTTCGCACGTCGCGGTCCTGGCCGGGGCGGACTACGCCACCCTCTCCGAGGCCGTGACCGCCTACCTGGCGGAGCACGCCGGCGGAGTGCGGCCGGGGGCGGCCTGCCTGGCCCTGGCCGGGCCGATCGATGGCGACCGTTACCGGCTCACGAACTCGGCCTGGTCCGGGTCCGTGCACGATCTCGGCATCCCCTACGTACGCCTGCTCAACGACTTCGAGGCGCTGGCCGTGTCCCTGCCCCACCTGGACGGCGACGACCTGGTGTCCCTGGGCGGGCCGGAGCTCGGCTACGGGGTCAAGGCCGTGCTCGGTCCCGGCACCGGGCTCGGCGTGGGCGGGCTGGTGCCGACCGAGCACGGCTGGACCCCGATCCCCGGTGAGGGCGGTCATGTCACCGTGCCGGTGGTGGACCGGCGGGAGCTGGAGATCGTCCGCGTGCTGCAGGCGCAGGGCCTGCCCCACGTGGTGGCCGAGCACGTGTTGTCCGGTCCCGGCCTGGTCCGGCTGCACCGGGCGCTGGCCCAGGTGAACGGCGTCAGCGCGCCCGAGCTGAACGCCTCGGACATCGCGGCCAGACTCGACGACTCGCTGTGCGCGGAGACGATCGAGGTGTTCTGCGGGATGCTGGGCAGCTTCGCGGGCAACGTGGCGCTGACTCTCGGCGCTCGGGGCGGGGTGTACCTGGGCGGCGGAGTGCTGCCACGTATCGTGGAACGCGTGCGCACCAGCAGCTTCCGCACGCGGTTCGCTGCGAATCCGGACATGGCCGCATACCTGGCGGCCATCGGGACCGCGCTGATCGTCGCGCCCCAGCCGGCGCTGACCGGCGCGGCCGCCTGGCTGAGCCAGCGAGCCCGCAGGGAGCTGGTGGGCTGACGAACGGCGCCGGCCCGCGCGGCCGGCGTTCGGTACTAGACGGCCTGTGAGGGGCCGAATGAGGAGAAAGAACCCATGAGCTTGCTCGATCTCGCCCCCGTGATCCCGGTCGTTGTGATCGAGGACGTCGAGACCGCCGTGCCGATGGCCCGGGCGCTGGTCGCCGGTGGGCTGCCGGTCATCGAGGTGACGTTGCGCACGCCGGCCGCGCGCGAGGCGATCGCCAGGATCGCCGACGAGGTGCCCGAGGCGACGGTGGGCGCCGGGACGATCCGGACTCATGACGACATCGCGGCGTCGGTGTCCGCGGGGGCGAGGTTCCTGGTCTCGCCGGGCACGACCCTGTCGCTGGTCGAGGCCATGGACTCGAGCGGGGTCCCGTACCTGCCCGGTGCCGCCACCGTGTCGGAGGTGATGGCGCTGGTGGAGCGGGGGATCAAGGAGCTGAAGTTCTTCCCGGCCGAGGCCGCGGGCGGGGTGCCGTACCTGAAGGCGCTGTCGGGGCCGCTGCCGGACGTGCGGTTCTGCCCGACGGGCGGCATCCGGGTGAACACCGCGCCGGAGTACCTGGCGCTGCCGAACGTGGGTTGCGTGGGCGGCACCTGGCTCACCCCTGCGGACGCGCTGGCGGCCGGCGACTGGGGCCGCGTGGAGAAGCTCGCCTCGGAGGCCGCCGCCCTGCGCTGACCCGCATGGCGTCAGCTCCAGATCGAGACGTTCCGGCGGGTCTGGACATAGGGGCCAGAACGCCTGGTGAGGTGGCTGTGTCGGTGTACGCAGAGCTCATCAGCACGGGTATTCGAGGGTGCGGCGGCCGGGTAGGCCAGGAAATGTAAAGCCACAGTCTCGGGGACCCCCCTCCTGCTCCCGGAGAGCGAAGGGACATAGATGCTCACGCAAACCGTCAGCCAAGCGCCACAGCTCGTCGACGATCGCCCGGTGCCGCAGCCGGGGAGCTTGGAGAGGGGGATCGACATCCTCCTCGCGCTGAGCGCGGCCTCCCGACCGGTCAGCCTGGCGCAGCTGTGCCGCAGCACCGGCCTGCCCAAGTCGACCGCGCACCGGATCCTGGGCGTGCTCTGCTCGCGCGAGCTTGCCACCCGGGTGGGCAACGGCTACGTGCCCGGCGAGCTGCTGGAGACCATGGCGGGCATCGCCCGGGCCCGGGTGCCCGGCACCCGGCGAGCGGTGCTGCCGTACCTTCTCTACCTGTACGAGACCACCAGGCAGACGGTGAACCTGGCCGTGCCCTCCGGCCTGGAGGCCCGCTACGTCGAACGGCTGTACGGCCACAACCGGGTCCGCTCCCCCTCCGACGGCCTGGACCGGACGCCGCTGCACTGCACGGCGGCCGGCAAGGCGTTGCTGGCGTTCGACCCGAAGCTGCGCGAGGAGGTGCTGGCACGCGGCTCGTTCGAGCGTATGACGCGCCGGACGATCATCACCCTGGCCGGGCTCGAACGCGAGCTGGCTCAGGTGCGCCGCCACGGCCTGGCCTACGCTTCGGAGGAGTTCGCCGAGGGCGTGGCCTGTGTGGCGGCTCCGGTGTTCGGTCCTGGCGGCCGCATCTGCATGTCCCTGGGGGTGGCCGCCCGCGCCCACACCGTGCCGCTGGGCAAGCTCGGCATCGCCGTACGCGGGGCCGCTCAGGCCATCTCGGCCGCGCTCCTCGGCGTGTAGACGTTCCGGCCACTGGAACGCTCCATAGCTCCGCGACCAAAGCGTTCCAGTGGCCGAAACCCGTGATTGCGGGCGGCGCGTCGCAGCGATCACATCGTGGTCATGGATTCCTTCCCCGCTCCGGCCATTCAGGAGATTCCCCCGGGCCGCCGCGCCTCGGGCTCGGCGGAGCCGGCCGGGGAGGCCTCGCGTGCCTAGGGGCCTGCCCCGGGCGACCGCGCTGGAGAGCCTGCGCCTCGCGGCCGCCTTCATGACCCACGGCGCGCCGCACGTGGTTCCCGGGCGCGACCCGCTGCGCGCCCGCCCTCTGCTGGCCGACCTGGAATCCCGGTACGGCGGCCGCCCCGTGCTGGTACGCGGCCCGCGGGGCCCGGCGCTGCTGGTGTTGTCCAAGCGCGACGTGCTGCGCGTGCTGGACGAGGAGCGGAACGCGTACGCGCCGGCCGAGGAGCGCCGGCTGAACGTCCCGACGGACGTTCTGCGCCCGGCGTTCATCGAGATCGCCCGCGAGGAGGCCGCGGAGCTGACCGACGGCGTGGTGGACTACCGGCGGCTCAACGCCCGCTGGCAGCGCGTGGCCAGGCGCTGTGTGTACGGCGACGGGGGGGCCGGCGACGAGGAGCTCACCAGCCTGCTGGCGCGGCTCACGCGGGCGGCCAGGCGGCGGGCCGGGCGCCGCAGGGAGATCCTGTCCGGCCGCTACGACACCCGCATCCTCGACCACCTGCGCCGCGCCGAGCCGGGCAGCTTGGCCGGTCTGATCGCCGAGACGTCCCGCGCGTCCGAGTCGCGCCGGCTCATGCAGGCGGCCTTCTGGCTGATGGGGCTCGGCGTCACCGCGACGGGCCTCATGCAGACGCTGGCGCTGCTCGCCACCCACCCCGGTCATCGCAGGACGGCCCGCGCCGAGCCCGACCATCTGCGGGCCTGCCTGCGCGAGGCGCTGCGCCTGTGGCCGCCGGTCCCCGCGCTGTCCCAGGTCTCGGCCGTGGCCACCGAATGGTACGGCACCACCCTGCCCGCAGGCACCGCCGTGCTGGTGCCGCTCGCGGCGCACCAGCGCAGCGCGCGCCTGCCGTACGCGAACACGTTCGCGCCCGAGATCTGGCTCGACGGCACCGCGGCGGACGAGTGGTGGGCCCGGCCGGGCTGCGACGGCGTGCACCTGACGCTCGCGGTGGCCGGCGCCTTCCTTGGCGGCATGGTGCAGATGGCCCGCCCCAAGCCGGTCGGCCGGATCCTCTCCCCGCACCGGCCCCTCCCGTACACGCTCGACGTCTCGCGGCTGCGGGTGACGATGCGCCCGGCCCGCCGCACCTCCGTCCGCCCCTGAGCCATGCCTGGTCAGGGCCAGTGGCCAACGTAGAGGCCTGACCTCCGTTAGAGTCTGGGGTACAAACGGGATGCCCCGGGCGGCCGTACGGTTCGGGGTTGCCACAACACGAGGGGCCGGCTGGAGGATCGGTTCGGGTTGAGACGGGATGACGACGGCGAGAGGACGGCGACATTGGGGCGCTCCGCAGGCACTCCGCTGAAGCCGGAAGACCCGCCGGCGATCGGTCCCTACGAGCTGATCAGCCGTCTCGGCTCCGGCGGCATGGGCGTGGTCTACCTCGCCAAGGCCGCCGACGGGTCGCGCGTGGCGCTCAAGGCGATCCGCAGGGACTTCACCGCCGACCCGGTCTATCGCGCGCGTTTCCACGAGGAGGTCTCCAACGCACGCAAGGTGGCCTCGTTCTGCACGGCGCGGGTGCTCGACCACGGCGAGGACCGGGGTGTGCTCTACCTCGTCACCGAATACATCGACGGCATCTCGCTGGAAGACCATCTGATCGAGCACGGGGCGTTGTCGCCGTCCGTGCTGCACGCCGCCGCCGTCGGCGTGGCGGCGGCGCTGACCGCGATCCACGCGGCGGGGCTCGTGCACCGCGACCTCAAGCCGGCGAACGTCATGCTGACGCTGGCCGGGCCGCGGGTGATCGACTTCGGGCTCGCGCGGTCCACGCACGTCGACTCCCGGCACACGAACGCCAACATGGTCATGGGCACACCCGGATGGATCGCTCCCGAGCAGGTCTTCGAGGGGCGGACCAGCCCGGCGGGGGACGTGTTCGCGTGGGGGTCGCTGATCGCGTACGCGGGGCTGGGCGGGCATCCGTTCGGCGAGGGGGACGCGTACGTGATGGCGGCCCGGGCCCGTACCGCGCCGCCCGACCTGCGGGGGTTGCCCACGCCGCTGGACCGGCTTGTGGCGGCGGCCATCCACCCCGACCCGGCGCGGCGGCCGACGGCCAGGCAGCTGCTGCTGGAGCTGGTGGAGGCCGCCGACGAGCCGGCGGCGCAGCTGGCGGCGACCAAGCACCTGACCAACGCGTGGAACCCGTCGGAGTTCGCGCCGCTCGCCCACGGGCCGCACGTGGTCCCGCCACCGGAACGCACCGGCCCCGTCCCGGGACCCGCCCGCCCGCCGCGCCCGGACGCCCGCGCGCCGCACGTGGACGGTCCCGGCCATGGCCCGCGCCCGGACGGTCCCGGCCGCGGCCCGCACATGCCGCCGCCGGCCGAGCGCACCGGGCCGACGCCGGGAGCCGCGCGGGGCCCCCAGCTGCCACACCCCGAGCGCACGGGACCCGTGCCGGGCGTGGCACCGCAGCCGCCTGGGCAGGTGCCGCATCCTGAGCGGACCGGGCCGTTGCCGAGGGGGCGGGCGCCGCTTCCGCACCACGCGACGACCGGCCAGGGGCCGTTGCCGGGCTACCGGCCCGCCCGCCCGAAGCGGGGCGTGTTCGCGGGCTGCCTGACCGCCCTGGTGATCGCGGCCGTGCTGCTGGTCCTGCTGCTGGTGGCGCTGGCCTCGTTATTCCGCTCCCCGCCGGCCGGCGCAGACGGCCCGGTGCAGGACGGCAAGCTGAGGTTCGCCGTGACGAGCACGACGTGCCCCAAGCCCGCCAAGGACGCGACGAAGCGCACCTGCCGGATCGGCGTGAAGATCAACAACGTCGGCCACGAGGCCAGGGTGCTCTACCCGGGCCAGCAGAAGCTGATCGACGAGGACGACGTGCTGCACGGCGGCACCATGCTGCTCGACAAGAACGGCAAGGAGATCATGCCGATCCGCATCGAGCCCGGCGGCGCGTTCACCGGCACGCTGGTGTTCGATCTGCCGAAGAACCTCAAGCCCACGGGCCTGGAGGTGCACGACTCCGGACTGAGCGCGGGAGCCAGGATCAACCTGGACTCCTAGAAGCGACTTCTAGAAGCCTTCGGACGGGCTGACCCGGCCTTCCAGCGGCGCACCCTCGGCGAGGCGCCGCACGTTGGCGGTGACGCGCTCGGCCAGGCCGCGCCAGTAGGCGGGACGCGGGTTCGCGCAGTGCGGTGTGATCAGCACGTTCTCCATGCCCCACAGCGGATGCCCGTCGGGCAGCGGCTCGGGGTCGGTCACGTCCAGCGCCGCGCCGCCGATGCGGCCCGCGCGCAGCGCCGCCACCAGGTCGTCGGTCACGACGAGCCCGCCGCGGGCGACGTTCACCAGCCAGGCGCTCTCGCGCATGAGCGCGAACTCCGGTGCGCCGATCATGCCTCTCGTGTCGGGCGTGGCGGGCGCGGCCACCACCACGTAGTCGGCCTCCGGCAGCGCCTCGCGGTAGCGGGCGCGTGGCACGACCTTGGCGGCGCCGGGCACGTCGCCCCGGTCGGTGACCGCGACGACCGTGCAGCCGAACGGCTCCAGCATGCGGATGAGCGCCCGGCCGATGCCGCCGCAGCCCACGATCGCGACGGTGGAGCCGGCGAACTCCTGGGACGCGTTGGGCCCCCACCGGGTGGCTCTGGCGAGCCGGTGCAGCCCGCGCGCGGCCGTCAGCATCAGGGCGAGCGCGTGCTCGGCCACGGCGGGGCCGTACGAGCCGGCGGCGGCGGTGAAGACCGGGTCATCGGTGATGACGCCGGCATCGGCCCACCGCTCGATACCGGCGTGCGGCAGCTGCACCCACCGGATGCCGTCGTGGATCATGGAGCGCACCTCGTCGGGATCGTCGTTGCCGTAGTAGACGATCGCCTCGGCGCGCTCCAGCGGCACCACTTCACCGCCGCCGCGGCGTACCGCGTCGATGAGGACCGGCACGGGCTGAGGCCCGACGTAAACGGCGACGGTCATCACCGCACCTCCTCGGCGAGCCTGGCCAGCAGGGCGGCCACGCGCCGGCCGGCGGCCTCGGCGCCGCCGGAGGTGAGCGCGGAGCCCATGCCGCAGGCCACGGCGCCGGCCGCGATCCACTCCGGCGCGTTGTCGATGGTGACGCCTCCGGTGGGGATGGCGGGGACCTGGGGCAGCGCGGCCCGTACGTCACGCAGCCAGGACGGCGACACCGCGGAGGCCGGGAAGATCTTCACCGCGTCCGCGCCTTCCTCCAAGGCGCGGACGATCTCGGTCGGGGTCGAGACGCCCGGGAAGACCGGCACGCCGTAGCGGTGGCCGGCGCGGATCACCTCGGGGTGCAGGTTGGGCGAGACGAGGAAACGCGCGCCGGACTCCACGGCGGCTCGGGCGGCGGCGGCGTCGAGCACGGTGCCCGCGCCGACGAGCGCTCCTGGCCGCTGTTCGGTGAGCCGCGCGACGGCGGTGAGGGCGCGCGGCGTGGTGAGCGCCACCTCGACGGCCCGCAGCCCGGCGTCCAGCACGGCCTCGGCGGCGGCCACCGCCTCGCCGGGCCCGGCGGCCCTGACGATCCCGAACACCCGCTGCTCGGTGACGGCCTGGACGATCTCCCAGCGGAACATGGTTTCCCTTCTCACGGTGTACGGTCCGCGCACGCGGTGACCGTTCTGCCCCGCCTCGGCGAACCGGCGTCAACGGTGCACGTTCTCCCCTGCCTCGGCGAACCGACGCTTAACGGGGCACGTTCCCTCCGCCTCGGTGATCCCGCGCTAACGGTGCACGGTCTCCCCCGCCTCGGTGGACGCGGCCAGCGCGCGGTCCAGGCCCGCCCGGTCGGGCAACCCGTCGATGTCGTTGGCGCACTGCACCACGAGCGCCGCCACGGCCGCGCCCTCGCGCAGGCAGGTCTCGTACGGCATCCCGCGCAACATCCCCGACAGGAACCCGGCCGCGAACGCGTCCCCGGCCCCCACGGGGTCGGTCACGGGCACCGAGAACGCCTCCTGCCGCAGCCCGGCGCAGCCGGCCGACTTGTCGCGGTGCTTGACCACGGCGAGGCCGGGCAGCCCGCCCGGGTCCACCTGGAGCAGCTCCAGCTCGTCCTCACCGGCGAACACCACGTCGGCGCGGGCCATGAGCGGCGCGACCCGCTCCCGCCACCGATCGGGCGGGCCGAGCTTGAGCCGGACGTTCGGGTCGATGGAGATCGTGGCGCCCGCGTCCCTGGCGAGATCGAGCAGCCGGACCGTGGCGAGGTGCGCCGAGTCCGACAACATCGGCGTGATGCCAGTGACGTGGACGAGCCGCGCGCCGTCCACCATCTCGGAGGTCAGCTCGTCGGGCGTCAGCCGGGAGGCGGCCGAGCCGGCGCGGTAGTACTGGACGTCGATCGCCCGCGAGGGGTGGCTGTCACGCAGCAGCAGCCCGGTGGGGGCGTGCGGATCCACGACGGCGTGGCGGGTGTCGATGCCGTCGGCACGCAGCATGGCCAGCACCGACTTGCCTGCCGGGTCCGCGCCCACCCGCCCGAGCCAGCGCACCGGGTGACCCAGTCTGGCCAGCCCGGCGGCCACGTTCGACTCGGCGCCCGCGACCGAGCGGCGGAAGGCGGTGGCCCGCTCGAGCGGGATGCCCGGCTCGGCCAGCATCAGCAGCATCGCCTCACCGCACACCACGACGCTCACGAACGGGACTCCTCAGCCAACCGCTGGATCATGTGTCCCAATAGTAGTACCAAATCACGTTTGTCCAGCGGGGAGGCACTCCGGCCGGCCTCAAACGGCGCTGGCCCGGCTCAGCAGGAGGGACTCCGTGATCGGGGACTCGTGGGTGCCGGCGACCGTGCAGGCGTGTGCCCCGGCGAGCGAGCCCAGCCTGACACACTCCTCCAGCGGCCTGCCGCGCAGCATGCCGTACAGCAAGCCGGAGACGAACGCGTCCCCCGCGCCGTTGCTGTCGGCCACCGGCCCAGGCAGCGGAGCGGCTGGGAAGGCGCGCACGTCGGAGTCGCGGGTCAGCACGAGACACCCGCCGGCGCCGCGCGTGCAGACGACCGTGTGGGCACGGCCGTGCGCGAGGATGCCGCGCATCGTGGCGGCCGGGTCCCGCAGCGCGGCGGCCGACAAGAACACCACGTCGGACCGGTAGGCGAAGTCCTTGTGGTAGTCGTCGGCGCCGTCCCAGTCGTGCAGGTCCGTGGAGGTCGGCACGCCGTCCAGATCGGGGAAGACGTGACGGCAGAAGTCCATGATCGACAGATGGGCGTGCCTGGGCCGGACGTTCGCGTACAGATCCTGGGGCAGGCGCTCGCCGGGCGTCACCTTGGCGTCGTAGAAGGAGGTGCGGCGGCCGTCGGGGCCCACGAGCAGCACGCTCCTGCGGGTGCCCGCCTCCGCCCGCCCCCAGGAGCAGTCAAGATCGCGCAGCGCGTGCCGGATCAGCGCCCCCTGCGGATCGTCGCCGATCAGGTCGGCGAACGCGACGTCCATCCCGAGCGCGTGGCAGCCGAGCGCCACCCCCGCGCCGGTGTTGCCGATCCGGTCGACGACGGGTGGCACCGGGTAGGTGTCCTTGTACGGCAGCGGCAGCTCCGGTACGTACACCGTCGTGTCGACCCCCGCGCCGCCGAGGACCAAGATGTCGTGCGTCACGTGTTCATGACCTCACCGGTTGACCAGGGGACCCGAGCCGGTGGAGCCGCGGACCACCAGCTCCGGCTGGAAGATCAGCTCGACGTGCTTGGCGGGCGCGCCGCTGACCTCCTCGAGCAGCGTCTGCACGGCCGCCGAGGCCATGGCGCCTATCGGCTTGCGCACGGTCGTCAGCGGCGGGTCGGTGAACGCGATCAGCGGCGAGTCGTCGAACCCGACCACGGACACCTCCCCCGGCACCGACAGCCCCTTCTCCCTGCAGGCCCGGATCGCGCCGAGCGCCATCAGGTCGCTCGCGCACACGATGCCGGTGCAGCCGCGGGTGAGCAGCTGGGCGGCGGCCGCCTGACCGCCTTCGACCGAGAACAGCGAGTGCGCGATCAGGTCGTCCACGTCGGCCGCGCCGAGCAACTGCGCCATGGCCTGCTTGAATCCCTCGATCTTCCTGATCACCGGCACGAACCTGCGCGGCCCCAGCGCCAGCCCGATCCGCTCGTGGCCGAGATCGACGAGGTGCTGCACGGACAGCCGCACGGCCATGCGGTCGTCGGGCGAGATGAAGGGCGCGTCGATGTGCTCGCTGTAGCCGTCGACCAGCACGATCGGCAACCCGCGGTCGACCAGGCGGGTGTAGCGGTCCATCCGCGCGGTCGTGTCGGCGTGCAGGCCCGACATGAAGACGATGCCGCTCACCCCGCGGTCCACGAGCAGCTCGGTGAACTCGTCCTCGGGAGCGCCGCCGGGCAGCTGCGTGCACAACACCGGCGTGTAGCCGTGCTGGGTCAGAGCCTTCTCGATGGCCTGGGCGAAGGCAGGGAAGATCGGGTTGTCCAGCTCGGGCGTCACCAGGCCGACCAGACCGTTGCTGCGCTGCCGCAGCCGCGGCGGGCGCTCGTAGCCCATGAGGTCGAGCGCGGTCATCACCGCCTGGCGGGTGGAGGCGGAGACCCCGGGTTTGCCGTTGAGCACCCGGCTGACCGTGGCCTCACTCACCCCGGCCTGGGCGGCGATGTCGGCAAGGCGAGCGTGACCATTCATGCTCCACACTTTACTTTCAACCAGGCCGCCGAATCGGCTGCTCCAGGCTCGGCCGAGGCCAGCAGCAGCTCTCCGTCGAGGCCGAAGTCCACGGGCGTTTCCGTCAGGTTGACGGCGCACACCAGATCGCCCCGGGAGAAGACCAGCGTGCCCTCCGGAGAGTCGTGCCAGGTCAGGTCCCCGTCGAAGGTACGCCGCAGCCGCAGCGCCGCCCGATACAGCTCGAGCGTCGAGCCGGGGACGCCGTCCTGGGCCTCCACGCTCAGCTCCGCCCAGTCCGCCGGGATCGGCAACCACGGGTTGACCCAGCCGGACTCCGGGCTCCGGCGCGTCCAGGGCATCGGCACCCGGCAGCCGTCGCGCCCGCTGTCGGGGTCGCGCAGCCGCTGCGGGTCCTGGCACACCTCGGCCGGCAGGTCGAGCACCTCGGGCAGGCCCAGCTCCTCGCCCTGGTAGACGTACGCCGAGCCGGGCAGCGCGAGGGTCAGCAACGCGGCCGCGCGCGCCCTGGCCAGGCCGCCGTAGCGGGTCACGTGCCGCTTGACGTCGTGGTTGGACAACACCCAGGTGGTCGGCGCACCCACGGAGGCGGCGGTGGCCAGCGAGGAGTCGATCACCTCGCGGAGCTCGGCGGCGTCCCACGGCGCGAACAGGTAATGGAAGTTGAACGCCTGGTGCAGCTCGTCCGGGCGGACGTACATCGCCAGCCGCTCGGGCGTGGGCGCCCACGCCTCGGCCACGCCGATCCGCTCGCCGGGATAGGAGTCGAGCACGCGTCGCCAGGCCCGGTGGATCTCGTGCACGCCGTCGTTGTCGAAGAACGGCACCGGCTCTCGTCCGACCATCCTGGCCTGGTTGCCCTTGCCGATGTCGGGCAGTCCCGGCGGCTTGACCATGCCGTGCGCCACGTCCACCCGGAAGCCGTCCACGCCCAGGTCGAGCCAGAACCGCAGGATCGACTCGAACTCGCCCCGCACCTCGTCGTTGTCCCAGTTGAGATCCGGCTGGGCGGGGTCGAACAGGTGCAGATACCACTGCCCGTCGGCGACCTGCGTCCAGGCCGGGCCGCCGAAGATCGACTCCCAGTCGTTGGGCCGGTCGCGGAAGATGTAGCGATCACGGTTCTCGCCCCGCAACGCCTCCTGGAACCAGGGATGAGCGGACGAGGTGTGGTTCGGGACGATGTCCACGATCACGCGCAGCCCCTGCTGGTGCGCCTCGTCGATGAGCGCCTTGGCGTCGGCGAGGGTGCCGAAGAGCGGGTCGACGTCGCGGTAGTCGGCCACGTCGTAGCCGAAGTCGGCCATGGGCGAGCGGTGGAACGGCGTCAGCCAGACGGCGTCCACGCCCAGCCCCGCCAGGTACGGCAGGCGATCGCGGATGCCGATCAGGTCGCCGACGCCATCGCCGTCCCCGTCGGCGAAGCTGCGCACGTACACCTGGTAGATCACGGCGTTCCGCCACCACGCGGTCATGGTCACCCCCCTGGAATGTTGCGACTATGAAAGCGGTTTCCGCAACTTTACGCAACTCCTTCCATCCACCACCAATACGGAAATTTCGGTGTACGGTCGCCCAAAACCCCCGTCCGAAACTGCCTGGAGGGAGATTCTTTATGTCAAGGGTGGACATGCGGCGTTAAGGCGCGATGTACTACCTCTTCAATCAGCCCCGTCACAGGTGACACGCGCGCAAGGTGTGGGCCCATGAGCTCGGTCGTTCTCGACAAAGTGACCAAGGTGTATCCGGGCGGCTACCTCGCAGTCGACCGGCTCAGCCTGCGTGCCGAAGACGGCGAGTTCCTCGTCCTCCTCGGCCCTTCCGGCTGCGGCAAGTCCACGTTGCTCCGGATGATCGCGGGCTTGGAGGAAATCACCCAAGGTGAGCTCTGGCTGGACGGGGAGATCGCCAACCACCTGGCGCCACGCGACCGCGACGTCGCCATGGTGTTCCAGAACGGCGCCCTGTACCCGCACCGGACCGTGCGGGGCAACATCGCCTTCCCCTTGGAGATCGCCAAGTCGGACCCGGCGATGGTGCGCGAGCGGGTCACGGAGTTATCGAAGGCGTTACACATCGACGAGACGCTGGATCGCCGGCCGGGCACGCTGTCCGGCGGCCAGCGCCAGCGGGTCGCGATGGGGCGGGCGATCGTGCGCCAGCCCAAGCTGTTCCTCATGGACGAGCCGCTGTCGAATCTCGACGCCGGCATGCGCACCGAGTTGCGCATGGAGATCTCCGCGCTGGTCAGGTCCCTCGGCGTCACCACGATCTACGTGACGCACGACCAAGTGGAGGCGCTCACGCTGGCCGACAGGATCGCCATCCTGAATCGCGGCGTCCTGCAGGACGTGGGTACTCCGGCCCAAATTTACAACGATCCAGCCACGGCGTTCGTGGCGGCGTTCCTCAACTCCCAGCAGTTGAACCTGTTGGCGGCCATGGTCAGGACGCCGCAGAACCAGTACGTGATGCTCGACTTCGGCCCGCACCAGCTGACGCTCCCGTGGAGCGATCCGCGGGCCTACGCCATCTCTCAGCACACGGGCGGCCACGTGCTGGTGGGGATGCGGCCCGACGGGCTGGCGCCGGTGCCGGAGACGTACGAGGGGCCGGCGTTCTTCGGGCGGGTGCGGGCGCTGGAGTACCACGGGCACGAGTGGCTGGCGTACCTGGAGTGCGGCATGCCCGCCGTCCCGGTGCCCGAGCCGCCGGAACGGACCGGGCGGGTCAACGGCGTCAAGAACGGCTCGGGCAAGCTGTCGGGGCTGATGCGGCGGATGTTCTCGCCTCCGAAGGAGGAGCATCAGGAGCAGGAACGCGTGGGCCACAACCCGAACAGCGGCATCCACCGCCGTTCCGACCTGATCATCCGCCTGGGCAACCGGCCGGTCTGGCGGGCCGGCGATGCCGCCAAGGTCGCTGTCGACCTCTCCCGCATCATGATCTTCACCCCCGACGGCGCCCGCATCGACCCACCGCGCCGCTAGCGCCGTTTACTCCACGCCCACGAGCATGGCCGGGTCGAAGGAGACAGGGAAGGGTTGGGTGATCATCAGCATGTCGCCCGCCTTTGCCTCTTCCACCAACTCATAGCCCTGCGCTCTCAGGTTGAAGACCTCCACACGCGGCGCATCGCCGCCCTGAAGATCGACCCTGACAAAGACCGGGATGCCTGCCGCAGCATACTTGGGCGGCTTGATCTCGTAGTCGCGCCGACGGTTCCCCTTGCCCGGACTGACGACCTCCACTACGCACACGACCTCGTCGGCAGAGACCTTGGCGAGCCCTGCCGCTATCGCCTTGGCATCCCCCACCACGATGTCAGGAATGAGGCCATCCTCGCCGGCCTGAAGGTTGAGCGTCTCAACCACCTCGAGGCCCCGGGGGCGCGCCTCGTCCAGAATACGGACCAGGCGCTTCGCCGCGAGTGCATGATCGGACTTTGGCATGGGACTCACGACGAAACTCCCGTCGATCAACTCGATCCGCTCCCCGGTTTCGGGCAGCTTGAGCCAGTCCTCGACGGTGTAGCCCTCGTTGGTGGACGGTAGCGCGAAAAGCCTGACACGCCATGGTGGCGGATGAGCAACCAGCCACCCATCCTCCGGCAAAGCAGTCATCGCCTCATCGCCTTCCATAGGTCGAGTCTCGCACGCACAGCAAGTGGAGCCAACTGTAGCGGAACGAGCACGCCTAGTGACGGCGTCACGTTACCGTGCCTTTACCGGCTCTGTCAGCTGATTCGGATCACGAGGCAAGCGTCCATCGGGGCCCGTCCGGGGTGTCCTCCACTGCGACGCCCCCTGCCAGCATCGCCGTCCGCAACGCGTCCGCCACGTCGTACTGCCCCTCCTGCCGCAGCTGCGCCCGGAGGGCGAGGAGCGACTCCACCAGCGAGCGCAGCCCCTGGGAACGCAGGCCGGCCGTCGAGGCGAGCTCGCCGAGGCGGGCGATGAGCAGCCGCATCAGCTCCCTGGCCTGGTCCACCCCACCGGCGTCCTCCTCCGTGTCGGCCGCCCACTTGACGAGTTCGGCCTCGAGGTCGAGCACGGTCTGGGCGGCCGCTACCATGTCCGGCCGGGCCGCGGCCGCCTTGAACCGCTCCTCGCAGGACCGGATCGTCTCCTCCAGCGTCACCTCGGCAGGCGCCGCCGCCGGGGCGACCGGCGGCGACGCGGAGCCGCCCGCGCCGCCCTCGGCCAGGCGTCGGATCCCGGCCAGATCGGTACGGGTGCCGGACGGCAACACCACCGCCGACCCCGGCCGCCGGACGGTCAGCCCGCCCCGGCCCGCGACCTGCACCGTCTCGCTCTCCAGGTCGATGATGACCGCCGTGTGCTCGTCGAGCCCCAGGACCGCGGTGCCGTCCGGCAACTCGCGCTCCATGCGGGACAGCCGGCGCTCGCCCAGGTAGCAGTAGCGGGTGTCGTGGGTGCCGCCCTCAGCGTTGTCGAAGTGCGGGATCAGCACGGCCTGCAGGCCCAGCGGCTCCAGCAGGCCGATGCCCTCCCTCCAATGGGGCTCCGCGCCGACCTTGTAGATCTCGTAGACCGGCACGGTGGCCAGCCCCGCCGTGCAGGCCGCCGCCGAGGCCAGCACGGTCACCCCTTGACGTGCGCGGACGCGGGCCCGCAGGTCGCCGGCCACGCCGGAGTCCGTCCACCGGTCCAGCGCGTACGTCGGGCTTCCCGGACCCGAGAACACCCAGTCGGCGCCAGTGATCCCAGCCGTCACCTCGACGTCCAGGCCGACGCTGCGGGCGAAGTATCGGCAGGCACGGGCGGAGATGTCGGCGCGGTTTTCCTGGAAGGCGTACGGAGTGTCGAGCAGCACGGCCCGCGCTCCGGCGCGCAGGGTCCGCACCGCGGCGCGGTGGACCTCGACCATGGTCGGGCTCGTCTCGCCCGACCCCATCAGCACCAGCAAACCCGGCATGGCTGTCGGCCTCTCTTTCGCACGCCATCGACTACAGCCGGGCTCGCCGCGCTGTTCAAGACCAGAAGACATATGCGTTGTGGACGTAGTTGCATATGATTAGCAGTAAGTCGTCGGTGGTGACGGGGAGACACGTGGTCTCGGTTGAGACGCTCATGCTACGGGTGGGCACCGACAATCGCTGGGCGTACCGGCATGCCATCACCCGGCTGGGACGCGGCGAGCGTCCGGACGAGGCCGCGCGGCGGCTCAGCGGCGTGCCGGCCGCCGATCCGGACACCGTCCTGCATTCCACCAGCTGGCGGCACGAGCCGGACGGCCGGATCGTGCTGACCTACGCCGTCTGCCCGGATCCGTCGCCCTGGCTGCCCGCGGTCGAGGTGCCCGTGCTGGAGATCGCCCGCGGCGAGTCGCCCGCCACGCCGTCACCTGACCACGTCGTCCTGGCCAACGTGGTCGCCCACGCCGTCAGGCACCTCGCCTTCCTGGTGGCGGAGGACCCCGTCGTCGCCCGGGTCCTGTCCGGCCACCCCCGGATCGGCCCGGCGCTGGAGCCCGCGGGCGTCCCGGCCTGAGAGCCGGCGGCCCAGCGCCTGGCCCGGCCGTTCGATGAAGCGGTAGGCCAGCGCGCTCACGCCCAGCACCACGGCCAGGGCCAGCGCCGCCATGGCCACCTGGTACGGCAGGTCCGCCTGCCGCAGGTCTCCGGTGATCTCCACGAAGTACTTCAGCAGCGGATGGTGCACCAGGTAGAGCGAGTAGCTGACCAGCCCCAGCCAGACGAGGATCCTGGGCAGCCGCCGCCCGCGCAGCGCCATCGCGCCCGCGAACGTGGCTCCGGCCAGCGCGATCGTGGTCAGCCACACGTCGGCCTGCACCCACCACCAGCCGCTCTCGATGGCCCACAGAGGCGCGATCGCCACCAGCGCCGTCGTGACCGCCACCGGCCACAGCCCGCCCGCTCCGCGTTCCCACCGGTGGATCGCCGTGCCCGCGAACATGACCGCCAGCACCGCCGTCCCCAGCCACGGCACCCGGCTGCTCAGCAGCAGCGCCGCCAGCGCCATCAGACCGAGCAGGCAGGCGGCGGCCGTACGGGCCCGGCCCCACATCACGCAGGCCAGCCCGGCCGCGAACACCCCGGCCGACACGTATGCCGGCCACCCGCCCACGAGCACCGCACCCGACGCCACCAGCCCCACGACCACGGCCCCGGCCGCGAACACCATGGACAACTGTCCGCTGCGCTGGTGTCCACCGGCCAGGAACAGCGCGGTGACCAGCAGGTAGAACACCATCTCGTACGACAGCGTCCACATCGTGTCGGCCACGCCGCCCACGCTCACGACGTCGAGCAACATGGTCGCATGCGCCGCCACCGCGCTCCCGTCGCGCGGCACCTCCCCGCGCACCGGCACCCACCATGCCAGGGTGAGCACCAGGACGATCACGCTCAGATAGAGCGGGTAGAGGCGGAAGATCCGGCTGATCCAGAAGGCGCGCACATCGCCGTGCCGCTCCAGCGACGTGGGAATGATGTAGCCGCTGACCAGGAAGAACACCAAGATGCCGTAGACGCCCAGATTGAACCAGTATGGCCTGAGGTCCGGGAGGAACCACGGGAGGAGGTGCTCGGCCACGACGGCTAGCGCGCCGATCCCGCGCAGCGCGTCCAGCCAGGCCAGCCTGGCGGTTGACGAGGCAGGCTGGGCGAGGGCGGGGGCGGCGGCGGACACCCGCATCAACATACCCGTACCGGGCCCGGTGATGCGGCGAGGTCCCCGCCCCCGGCCGGCCTTCCCATCCGGCTCCCCGCCCGCCGGCGCCCGCCCCGACGGCACAGCGCCCCCGCTGACACCTCACCCGACGGCACACGTCAGCGCCACCCGCCGGCCACACACCCCCACGGCACACGCCCCCGAGCCTCGGAGCCGCACGCCCCCGCGCCTGGGAGCCGCATGTCCCCGCGCCTCGGCGCCGCACGTCGGGGACGTGGAAGCACTCGGGTGGTGAGCAAGCTGACCAGCGCGCGGGCGACCGCGCGGCCCGGCAGACGGGGCTGCGGGCGGGCGCGTGACCGGGTGGACGGGCTGCGGCCGGCCGCATGGCGAGGCGGCCCGACCCCGGGCGGACGGGGCGCGGACCGCCGGAGGGACGGGCCGCGAACCGCTGCATGGCGGTGCGGCACGGCGTCGCGGGGCCGGGGACGTGGGCCGTGAGCGGCCCGGGGTCAGGTGGTGCGGTGAGTGGAGAGGGTGGCGTGGTGGTCGGCGCCGTCCGGGCCGTGGGGGTCCGTGTGGACGGTGGCGGCCCGCAGGCGGGGCAGGTCGTGGATCAGCCGGTGCTCGGCCTCGACCGCCACGGCGTGGGCGTCCACGACGGACATGTCGTGATCCACGAGGATCTCCACCTCGGCATGGAGCGCGTGCCCGATCCAGCGCAGCCGTACGGACCCGACCCGCTGGACACCGTCGACCGTGCCGATGATGCGTTCGGCGGCATCGACGAGCGCGGGATCCACGGCGTCCATGAGCCGGTGGTAGATCTCGCGAGCCGCATCACGCAGGACGAAGCAGATCGCACCCGTGATCAGCAAGCCCACGATCGGGTCCGCGATGGGGAAGCCGAGCCCGGCGCCACCCGCCCCCAGGAGGACGGCGAGCGAGGTGAACCCGTCGGTCCTGGCGTGCAGGCCGTCGGCGACCAGCGCGGCCGAGCCGATTTCCCGCCCCACTTTGATGCGGTACCTGGCCACCCACTCATTGCCGAGGAACCCCACCACGCCTGCGCCCGCCACCCACCAGACCGCCTGCATGTCCTGCGGATCGAGCAGCCGCTTGATCGCCTCGTACCCGGCCAAGCCCGCCGAGACGGCGATGAGCAGGACGATGACGATGCCCGCGAGATCCTCCGCCCGGCCGTACCCGTAGGTGAAACGACGCGTGGCGGCGCGCCGGCCGATCGAGAACGCGATGGCCAGCGGTACGGCGGTGAGCGCGTCGGCGAAGTTGTGCAAGGTGTCGCCGAGGAGCGCGACCGAGCCGGACGCCACGACGATCACGGCTTGGACGGCGGCGGTGACCATCAAGACCGCGAACGAGATGGCCAGCACGCGCATGCCGCGACTGCTGGATTCGAGAGCGGCGTCGGTCTTGTCGGCGCTGTCGTGGCTGTGCGGCGTGAAGGCATGCGCCACCCGGCCCAGCGCCGCCTTCACCACCCTCCGCCCCGACTCCTCCCCGCCCTCACGTCCATGCCCGTGCCCGTGTCCATGCCCGCGGTCCGTTCCGTGCCCGCCACCGTCTCCATGCCCGTGGCCGTGGCCGCGTTCATGCCCATCACCGTCTCCATGCGCGTGCCCGTGCCCATGAGCCTGTCCGTCCGGGTGAGGGTTCTGCGGTGTCGAGCCGGAATCCCGCTGATCAGACATGGCACCTCGCTTGCGTCCTTCATCCCTGTTGGCAAGGATATGTAGTCATGTACGCACGCGACAACGCCTCAGGTGCCAACCAGTCGCAAGAGCACGGCCATCCCACCCCCGCCCAGGTCAATGCGGCTGTGGACGCCTTCCGCATGCTCAGCGACGCCACACGTTTGAGACTGATGTGGCTGTTGTCGTCCGGCGAGCTCGATGTGAACTCACTTGCCGAGTCCATCGGCGCGCCCCGCCCGTCGGTGTCCCAGCACCTGGCCAAGCTCCGGCTCGCCGGCCTGGTGGACACCCGGCGGGACGGACGCAGGGTGCTCTACAGGGCCCGCGACTCCCACGTACGGGCCCTCATCGCGGAGGCCCTGTTCCACGCCGACCACGAGGTGTCAGGCCTCCCCCGTCACGACTGAGCCGGCGCCCGGGCGGCCAGCTTGGCGACCACGTCCACGATGCGGGCGGCACGTTCCAACTCCGCACGGTGGAACACCGGGCCTTCAGCCCGGGCCACGATCACGTGCATGCCCAGCGCCACCACGGGCAGCAGCATCAGCCGCAACTCGCGGGCGTCGAGGGAGATGGCCCGCGGCGGCGGCTCCGGCAGGTCGAACTCGGCGGGAGCCGCCAGGGAGGCATGCCGTACGGCGCCGTCGGCCACCGCCAGCGACCACTCGGCCCCGCACAACCCCGGCAGCGCGTCCACGAGCGTGGCGAAGCCCCGCGCCGGCTCGGACACGACGTGCATGAGCAGGTCGTAATCCAGCGCGGACCCGGGCACCTCCTTGGTCGCCCAGACTCCCTCAACCCGTACGCCGGGCACGGCGGACAGCCGCTCGCGCGCCTCTGACGCGGTCACCGGGCCGGGCCACGATACGGTGAAGTCGTCCACGGCCCGCCCCGCCTCACGTTCGAGCACCGTGACCTGCAGGATGTCGGCTCCGAGCGTGCCCAGCGCCTTGGCCACCTGCCCCAGCCCACCTGGCCGGTCCGGCAGCGACACCCTCAGTCGCAGCAGCATTGCCGCCCCCTTTCCAGAGGCTTTCACAGTGCCGTGGAAAGGTTTCGAGTATGTTCCACGGATATGTCGCGCATGCTGCGGTTATATCCCAGGATGAAGGCTTAAGTCCGGATTGTCGAGAAGGCTCTACCAACTGTCAGCCGCGACTTTTCCCAGGTCACGGTAGGATCGCCCGCCCAGGTGGGCGACCATACCAGGGTCAAGCGAACACGTCCTGCTGATAGCGGCCATCCGCCTCCAGACCGGCCAGCCACACTGCGCCGTCCCCGCCGGTCCGCTTCTCGTAGAGGTCCAGCAGCGCCTGCCGCACGGCGGGCGCCATCCTCAGGCCGTCGCCGCAGACGTACACGTGGGCGCCCTGCTCCAGCAGCTCCCACACCTCATCGGCGTGCGCGGCGACGGCGTCCTGGACGAACCGGTAGGGATGCCCCGGCAGGGCCGAGAACGCCGTGTGCACCCGCACCTCGTCCCGCTCCGCCCAGTCCGCCAGCTCGCCGGCGTACAGCAGGTCGTGCTCCGGGTGGCGGCACCCGGTGAACAGCTCGGCCCGCCCGGTGGCGCCCGTCAGCGCCCGCTCTTCGAGGAAGCCGCGCAGCGGCGCGAAGCCGGTGCCGGGGCCGACGAGGATGACGGGAGTGGCGGGGTCGTCCGGGAGCCGGAACGGCGGCGCGGGGACGCGGACGTACCCGTAGAAGACCTCGCCTTCCTTCAGCCCGGCCAGGTAGGCCGAGCACATGCCCTGGTACGTGCCGGCGCCGGACCAGGCGGGCCCCTCGACGAGCCCCACCGTGAGCCGCACCAGCGACGGGTCGGTCAGCGGCGACGAGGACACGGAGTAGTAGCGCGGCTTGATCGGCCCGGCCATCTCCAGGAACGCCGGCAGCGGCAGCTCGATGGCGGGGAAACGTTCCAGGAGGGCCAGCGGGGAGACCCGCTTGGCGAGGATCTCGTCGGCGTAGTTCGCGGTCAGCTCGGCCAGCTGGCCGCGCGTCCATGGGCAGGCGGTGTGAGCGGCCAGCGCCTCCAGGTTGGCCCTGGTGGCCACCTCCTGCAGCTCGGCGAACTCGGTCAGCAGCAGCCCGGCCGTCACCGGCGTGTCGACCGGCAGGTGGGTGGCTCCGGCGGCACGCAGCCGCACGAGCTGCTCCCGGGGGACGCGCAGGCAGCGCAGCGCCCATTCGACCAGCTCGGGGTCGTTCTTGGCGAAGACGGCCACGTGGTCGCCGGCCGCGTACGTGACGCCCTCGGGCAGCCTGGCCACGATGGAGCGCACGCCGGGGCGCGGCGCCTCGATCGAGAAGTCCCACAGGCCCGTGGGGTCGCCGGTCAGTTCCTCGTTGGAGACCACGGTGAGCGGGAAGGCGCGCTCGGAGACGACGGCCGGCCGGACCTCCGCCTCGGTGAGCACCTCCATCTCATAGCGCGGCCCCGCCGACTCGGCGGTGGCGCTGTACTCCTCGGCCAGCGCCGCCCACAGCTTGGCGGTCCACGCCGACACGTCGCCGTCGAAATCCCCGTCGGCGTCGGCCTCGCCCCGCTCGATCAGCGGCACCGCTCCGGCGGCCGTCAGCTTCTCGTACGCGCGCCGCGGGAAGGCCTGGTATGTGGGCCACTGCGTGTTCCCGCAGCCCAGCACGGCGAGCCGGACCCCGGACAGGTCGGGCAGCGCCTCGAGGGCGTCGAAACGCTGGGCGTTGTCGGGCGCCTTGCCGTTGTAGGAGGAGGCCACCACGACCAGCAGGCCCTCGCTCGGCGCGGCCAGCTCGTCCAGCGTGGTCAGCGTGGTGGCGAATCCGGCCCGCCCGGCCCGCTCGGCCAGCCGCTCGGCGATGTCGGAGCTGGTGCCGAGGTTGGAGCCGTACGCGACGGTGAGCGGCACGCCGGTGACGGCGATCTCCTGCTCCTCGGCCTCCTGCACCGTCTCCTGGATGACGGCGGCCCGCTCATGGGGGCGGCGCTCGCGGACCTTCAGCGTGAACCCGTCCGGCTTGAGCGTGAGCGTCTGCTTGATCTTCATGCGGTAGGCGTCCGGGTCGGACAGCGCGAAGCGGCGCAGGATCATCGCCAGCGCGAGCCTGGCCTCGGTGAGCGCGAACTGGCGGCCGATGCAGGCCCGCTCGCCGTTGCCGAACGGCTTGTACGCGGCCGGGTGGTGGTGCTGCCTGTTCTCCGGCAGCCAGCGGTCGATGTCGAACTCGCCGGGCCG
Organism: Nonomuraea polychroma; assembly: GCF_004011505.1. Classification (NCBI taxonomy): domain Bacteria; kingdom Bacillati; phylum Actinomycetota; class Actinomycetes; order Streptosporangiales; family Streptosporangiaceae; genus Nonomuraea; species Nonomuraea polychroma. Next base: position 2,885,925 of record NZ_SAUN01000001.1, on the reverse strand, counting down.
CTCCCACGCCTTGGGGCTGCGGTGCAGCGCCGGCAGCAGCACGACGACCCCCTGGTCCTTGGGGATGGGGTAGCCGCCGAGCGTGGTGTCCTCGACCGCGCTGACGCTGAAGGCCGGGATCGGCGACCACACCCGCAGCGTCTCCTCCAGGATGCGCGCGATGACGTCGAGCTTCATCACGGTCTCGTACGCCGGCGGCTCGTCGCCCGGCAGCAGCCTGTCCACCTCCTCGTAGGCGCGGGCCAGGGTGTGGGGCTCGCGCAGCAGGTTGTACAGGGCGAAGGAGAGCAGGCCGCTGGTGGTCTCGTGGCCGGCGATGAGGAAGGTGAGGACCTGGTTGCGGATGTTCTCGTCCGACAGCCGCGCGCCGCTCTGCGGGTCGGAGGCCTCCAGCATCAGGCCCAGGAGATCCTTGGAGCCGGTGGCGCCCCCGGCGCGCCGCCGCCTGATCACGTCGTCGACGAGCGCCTGCATGGTGGCGATGTCGCGCCGGTAGGTCTCCTCCTGCTTGCGCCTGAGCCGCGTGACGAACGGCAGCTGCTGGTTACGCAGCATGGCCTCGGTCAGCGCGCCGCCCATGGCCTGCAGGAACGGGTGCAGCTCGGGCGAGTCGAAGGAGTTGAACCGGTAGCCGAACCCGGTCAGCGAGATCGTGTCGAGCGTGAGCCTGGTCATGTCGTCGGCGACCGGCAGGTCCTCCCCCTGGCGATCTGCCCACGACGCGACGAGCTGCTCGGCGACCTCCAGGAACTGCGGGTAGTAGGCCTTCATCGAGCGTTGGCTGAAAGCGGGCATCAGGATGCGGTGCGCGTGCCCCCACACCGGCTCGTCGTGGTCGGCCGTGAAGAGCCCGTCGCCGCCGAAATCGCGCACGATCGACAGCGGCGGCCTGATGCGCTTGACGAACCGGCTCTCATCGCACACCTGCGCGACCAGGTCGGGGTCGAAGACGAGCACGATCGTGCGCCCGGCGACCTCGAGCCGGAAGATGCCCTCCGCCTGGTATCGGGAGGCCACCTGGACGAAGTGCTCGATCGGCGCGTGCGAGGGAATTTGCAGCGTGTTGCCCAGGATGGGCAAGCCCTGTGGGGCGGGGATACGCGACATGAGTGCTCCCGGATGTGTAGCCATACACCGTATGGCTGACGCTACCATACGGTGTATGGCAGTGAGCGCGCGCAGGGGTGAGCCCCTGACTCTCGAAGAGATCAGCTCCACGGCTCTGCGTCTGATGGACGAGGGCGGCGTGGAGGGCCTGTCCATGCGCAAGCTGGCGGCGGAGCTGGACGTCAACCCGATGTCGCTCTACCACCACGTGGAGAGCAAGGAGGCGCTGCTCCGGCTGGTCTGCCACGGGGCCGCCGAGCGCATGCACCTGCCGCCGGACGACGGCGCGTCGTGGCAGGACCAGCTCAGGGCGCTGGCACTCACCTACCACCGGCACGCGCGGGAGCACCCCGCCCTGTGGACCTACGTCCACAACCATCCGGAGATCGTCTCCGACCGGCGTATGAGGCTGTGGCAGGTGCTCTACCGGATCCTGCGGCTGGCCGGGGTGCCGGAGGCGGAGCTGTGCAGGACGGGGGACGTGCTGCACGCGTTCGTCTCCGGCCTCGTGCTCTTCGAGACCCAGGGGCATATAACGGACGATCCCGAGGAGATCGACCGCACCTTCGACACGGCCGTCAACCTGATCGTGCGCGGCCTGGAGGGATCCCGGTAGCCGCTTGGTCCCCAGGATCCATCCTTTGCCGTCGAGATCGTTGAAGAAGACGAACGTGTTCCAGCGGCCGCTTTCGCCTTCCGCCAGGTGGCAGTCCGTGAGCACGCGGTCCATGCTCTCCTCCTTTCGGCCTGTCACCAGGGCGTCGGTCACGTGGTCCCCGGATCGACACCCTGTGGTGAAGGTGTTTCGCCCGGCCCCGCCCGTCACCGGCAGGTCCTCAGCCCGACGCCTGCCAGACGGCCTCGAAGGCGTCCTCGGGGATCTCGGTCAGCTCCCAGATCTCCAGCGGCTGGTCCGTGAGGAAGCCCCGCTCGTCCTGCAGGTGGCGCCACCAGTAGCGGCGGGCGACCCGGTCGGCGCCGACCTCGACCTGCCGGATCGCCCAGTGCTCGCCGTCGCCTTCGACGCTCTCGAAGAGCCAGACGCGGCCGTCCTCGTCGGCCATGTGCCAGTAGTGGCGGGGGGCGTCGGACTCGGCCAGTTGCCTGACCAGCGGTTGCCGGAGATCTTGTTGCACGGGCCCCACTCTAGACACCGCCACTGTCAGAACGCGCCGCTGCCGTCCCGGCCCCGACGGCCGCCGGAGCCCGGCAGCGCCGAGCGGGTCGAGGCCGTCCGTGGCAGGCGTTCAGCGGGATCCGGGCGATCGGCGCCGGGTCAGCGCTGGTACGCCCCGGCGTCCGGTGATCCGGTCACGGGCTTGCCCGCCGCGTCCTTGGCGAAGGCCTTGCCCCCGTACCACGTGGCGGTGAGCGTCAGGCCGCGGCCGAGCGCCGGGGAGCCGGGCCGCAGGCGCAGGTCCGTGCGGGAGACGAACTGCGGGTTCGCCATGACGGACTTGGGCCCGAGCTTGAACTTGGCCGTGCGGCCCTGGTAAACGCTGCCGGACTCGTCCGCGCCCTTGCCGTCCTCCCAGCCGGCTGCGCCGCCCACGACGATGACGTTGTTGCGGAGCTTGAGTATCGACGGGGAGCAGCCGTCGTGGCAGGACCAGCCGACAGTGTCCTTGGCCGGAAGGTAGACCGAGTTGTGCACGGCGACGGTGCCCTTGACGGGTCCGACGATGTGGCGGGAGCCGCGGGTGATGAGGAAGGAGCCGCGGCTGCGCGAGGAAGTCACGACGTTGAAGGCGAACACGTTGCCGGTGGCGGTCTTGCCCTTCTGCGCCCCCAGCTCGGTGAAGGTCTCGTTGTTCCTGGCGACGTTGTGGGTGACGCGGTTGCGGTCGCCGTTGAAGATCTCGACGGCGGCCCCGTCGGTGCCGTAGTCCTGGCTCTTGGCGAAGCTGCCGGTGATGGTGTTGCCGGTGACCACGTTGTCGTCGCCGTTGAGCAGCACGCCGAAGGCGCCGGAGTCGTTGTCGCCGCCGTCGTCGTTGACGCTCATCCGGTTGTTGTCGGTCAGCACGCTGTCGCGGACGGTGTTGCGCGAGCCGGAGGCCGTGACGAACACGCCGGCGATGTTGCGGTCGGCCTGCACGCCGGACAGCTCGTTGTGGTCGCCGTCGATCTGGAAGCCGGCCCAGCGGCAGCCGGAGGCCCGCAGGCCGCTGACCCGCCAGTAAGCGCCCGAGATCACGACGCAGTCCGTGTCGTCGCCGCTGATCTTGGCGAGCGGGCCCTTGCCGTACGCCTTGATGGAGATCGGCCGGCCCGCGGTGCCCGTGGCCGCCAGGGTGAGCGTCCCCGTGAAGGTACTGCCGCGCTTGACGGCGACGGTGTCGCCGGGCTTGAGGTCGGCCGCGTTGATCTTGTCCAGCGACTTCCACGGCGCGGTCGCGCTGGTCCCGGCGGCCGCGTCGTCACCTGCCCTGGAGTCCACGTAGTACGTCGTGCCCGCCTGGGCCGATGCCGCGACCGGTACGGCAGGCAGGAGCGAGGCCATGACGGCTACGGAGAGCACCCTCATACGAGCACACCACTATCTAGTTGAAATGACTAATAACGGACGGAGGCCACCGTAGCGTGATCAATGCGTGAGACGCCAGACACGCAGGGCAGGTCCGTCACCCGGGATGACGTCGCCGTCCCCGGCGTTGTGGACGCCTTCCGCCCGCATCCCGATGGCCAGCGGCTCGCCGGGCGCGCGACGCGCGCTGACCAGCAGCGTCTCCTGGTAGGTCTCGCGCGCGAACACCAGGCAGTCGGCGTCGGCGTGCAGCCACCGCAGGCCACCGTGACGCAGCGCGGGCTCGGCGCGGCGCAGCCCGAGCAGCTCGCGATAGCCGGCGAGGGTCACCATGTCCTGGTCGGCGGGCCGGTTCCAGGGCATCGGGGTGCGGGAGTGCTCGCCGTTCACCCCGGTCAGGCCGAACTCGCTGCCGGCGAAGACCATCGGCGTGCCGGGCAGCGTGGCCTGCAGGCCGAGGGCGAGCAGGTGCCGCTCGCGTGAGCCGGTGACGGTGCGGATGCGCGGCGAGTCGTGCGAGTCGAGCAGCTGCCAGGAGTGCCGGTAGGACCGCCAGGACATGTGCGCGGCGAACGAGCGGAACGTGGCCAGCGTGGCCAGCCCGTCCCGCGCGGGCACGCCGCCCGGCACCCCCAGGAAATGCTCCAGGTCCAGCTCGGAGCCGCGCAACCAGGTCCAGACGGGCCGGGTGAAGCCGCCGTAGTTCAAGGTGCCGTGCCAGCCGTCGCGGTCCAGGTCGGGCGTGGCGTCGTGGTTGTGCTCGGCGATGAACGCGGCCTGCGGGCCGAGCGTACGCCGCAGCATGGCGGCGACCTCGTGGTTGTGGTCGACCGCGCCGAGCCTGCCGGTCATGTTGGCCACGTCCACGCGCCAGCCGTCCAGCGGCCCGAGCCACTTCGTGAGCACCTCCCGCATGGCGGCGCGCACGCGCTCGCTGGCCCAGTTGAGCTTGGGCAGCGACTTGACGCCCCACCAGCTCTCGTAGTCGCCGGTCTCGGGGTCGAAGTAGAACATCTCCCGCTCGGGCGCGTTCACGTCGGACACGGCGGCGGTGAACCATTCGTGCGCGTCGCCGCAGTGGTTGGTGGTGATGTCGCCGAGCAGCCGCATCCCGCGCGCGTGCAGCGCGTCGGACAGGCGGTGCAGCGCCGCGTCGCCGCCGAGGAGCGGGTCGACGGTGTCGAAGCTCGCGGCGTCGTAGCGGTGGTTGGAGCGGGCCGGCCAGATCGGCGTCAGGTAGACGGTGTCGGCGCCGAGGCTCTCGATGTGGTCCAGCCGCTGGACGATGCCGTCGAGGTCGCCGCCGTAGAACTGCTCGGCGGTGCCGGGGCCGCTCGGGATGACCGGGTCGCGGTCCCAGTCGCGCGGCTGCGCCCAGTCCGGCAGCTCGCCCATAGGACGAGAACGGTCGAAGCGGTCGGGGAAGATCTGGTAGACGATCGTGTCCGCCATCCACGCGGGCGGCGGCTGGTGGCACACCAGGCGGAAGTCGCTCGCGTCGGTCAGGTCGTGCGTGACGAGCCCGGCCGCGGTCAGCCATGCCTGGCCGCGGCCGGTGGTGAGCAGGAACCGGTACGGCGTGACCGGGTTGACCGCGGTGATCTCGGCCCGCCACCAGACGTCGGTGCCGCCGAATCCCCGGATGTCACGCGACGTCCGCGATGCCTCGAAATACCGCGGCTCGCCGTCGTGCACCGTACGCACGTGCACGCCGGTGACGCCGACGGCCAGCGGCGCCCGCAGCCAGAGCGTCACCCGCGAGCCGAGCTCGGGCGCCTGCTCGGAGACATACAGAGCCGAGCCGTCGTGATGCGGCTCCCCGATGTAGCGCAATGCACCTATCCCTTGACAGCTCCGGCGGTCAGCCCGGAGACGATGTACTTCTGCAACCAGAGGAACACACCTACCGTGGGAACGGCGGTCAGCAACGTCGCCGCGGCGAACATGCCGAAGTTCGCATTACGGTGGTCGCCGGCGATCATGCCGTACATGCCGACGGCGAGGGTCTTGCTCTCGGGGTCGCGCAGGAACACGTTGGCCATGAGGAACTCACTCATGGTGCCGATGAACGCCAGCAGCGCGGTGACCGCGAGGATCGGCGTGACCAGCGGCATGATGACGCGCCAGAAGATCTGCGCGTGCGTGGCGCCGTCCACGGTGGCGGCCTCGTCGAGCTCCTTGGGCACGGTGTCCAGGAAACCCTTCATCAGCCAGGTGTTCACGCCGAGCGCGCCGCCGAGGTAGAGCAGCATGAGCCCCCACACGGTGTTGAACCCGAACGCCGGGTACAGCTCCGTCACCCTGGTGAAGATCATGAAGATCGTGACGATGGCCAGGAACTGCGGGAACATCTGGATGAGCAGCAGCGCCAGCAGCCCGACCCGGCGGCCGGCGAAGCGCATGCGGCTGAAGGCGTACGCGGCGAACATCGACAGCAGCAGGCTCGCGAACGACGCCACCAGCGCGATGAACACCGAGTTGAAGAACCACCGCGCGAACGGGTAGGTGTCGGAGCCGAACAGGTTGGCGAAGTTGCCCGCGCTCGCCCCGTTCGGCAGCAGGTCGGTGGAGGCCAGCGTGCCCAGCGGGTTGATCGCCGCGGAGACCACGAACAGGATCGGGAACACCGCGAACGCGCACACGGCGAGCACGAAGAGGTGCCTGAGGGCCATTTTCACGCGTAGACCTCCTCCTGCTTGCGGGTGCGCCGGAACGCCACAGCCGAGACGACCGCCACGATCGTGAAGATGAACACCGAGATCGCGGCCGCGAACCCGAACTGCGCCCCGCCCGCCCCGAACGCCAGCCGGAAGGTGTAGGTGATCAGCAGGTCGGTGCTGCCCACCTGCGGGCTCTCGGCCGGGAACGGCCCGCCGTCGGTGGTGAGCGCGATCGCGTTGAAGTTGTTGAAGTTGTACGCGAACGACGAGATGAGCAGCGGCGTGAGCGCCACCAGCAGCAGCGGCAGCGTGACCCGGCGGAACGCCTTCCAGGGCGTGGCCCCGTCGATGGAGGCCGCCTCGGTCAGCTCACGCGGGATGGCCTGCAGCGCGCCGGTGGTGACGAGGAACATGTACGGGAAGCCGAGCCATAGGTTGACCAGGATCACCCCGAACCTGGCGGTCATCGGCTCGCCCAGCCAGTCCACGTTGGCGCCGAGCAGCTGGTTGATCAGGCCGAAGTCGCGGTTGAACATGTCACGCCACACCAGCAGCATCGCGAAGGAGGGCATCGCGTACGGCAGGATCAACGCGATCCGGTAGAACCGCGTGCCTCGCATGCGCGGATGGTGCAGCGTCAGCGCCATCGACATGCCCAGCGCGAACGTGCCGAGCACGGAGCCCAGGGCGAAGACCACGTTCCATCCGAGCACTCCCACGAAATATCCGGAGATCGTGGGATCGGTCAGCACGCGGGCGAAGTTGTCGAGCCCGACGCCGACCTGCCAGCCCTGCGCCAGGTGCTCGCCCTTGGCGTTGACGAAGTAGCCCTGGTCCTCGTCGGCCGTCCAGGTGTCGCCGTTGCCGCGGACGCAGTCGCAAGCGGCGTCGTACACCAGCGTCGCCCGGCCCTCGACGGCCCGGCTGAGCCCGTTGGCCTTGATCACGCCGCTGCCGGTCGGCACGGCCAGCGCGGAGACCTGCTGGGCGCGGGCGGCCGCCTCCGGCGCCTTGAGCACGGTCAGGCCCGGCGCCCTCAACACCTTGCCGGTGACACCGACCTCGGCTCCCGCCAGCGGCGTCAGCCCCTTGGAGGTGCCGAGGGAGACCTGCTTGGTCGCCGGGTCCACCAGCAGGAACACCAGCTCCTCGCCGCGCAGCGCGACGGTCAGGCCGTACTCGGGCGAGCCCGGGGCCTGCCGCACGGAGCCGGTCTCGATGGCGGTGATGGCGGCGGCCTTGTCGCCGCGGTGCCCGTCGCCGAAGTTCGTGAACGCGGTGGTGACCGTGTAGACGACGGGGAACACCTGGAACGCGATGAGGAAGACGGTGCCCGGGATGAGGTATTTGGCCGGGATGAAGCGGCGGGTCAGATAGAGGGAGGCGATGGCCGCCGTGGCCGCGCACAGCAGCGCGAGCGACACCCACGACCCGGCGGCGATCAGCGGCGGCACGGCGTAGACCAGGATCGCGGCGGCCACGGCCAGCACCGCGATCCTGCTCACCAGGAACGCCGTGGTGATCTCCCTGCGGGGCCGCACGGGCGCGCTCGCCCGTGCGGCCTCACGTACGTCAACAGACGATTGCATGACCGTCAGTTCTTGAGCGCGCCGTCGATGGCCTTCTGCGCGGCCGCGGCCGCCTTGGCGGCGTCGCCGCCCTTGACGACGGCGGTCTCGGCGATGCCGAACGGCTCCCAGATCGCGGCCATCTCGGGGATGGCGGGCATCGGCATGCCCTCCTTGCCGGCGTCCATGAACTTGATCGCGTCGGGGTCGGTGGCCTGGACCTCCTGCAGGGCGGCGGTCAGCGCCGGGGGCCGCGGGTCGGCCTCGTACAGGGCCTTGGCGACGTCCTTGTTCGTCACGTAGTTGGCGACGAACTCCTGCGCGAGGGCCTTGTTCTTGCCCTTGGACGCGACGAAGAACGACTGGACGCCGACGAACGGGGTGGCGGGCTTGCCGTCCTTGAACGCGGGAACGGCCGTGATGTCGTAGGAGATGCCGCCCTTCTTGACCTCGCTGATGGCCCACGGGCCGGAGACGAGGTAGGCGCACTTGCCGGAGGCGAAGTTGACGATGTAGTTCTCGTTGGTGATCGACGTGCGCAGCGCGCCGTCGCCCTTCTCGCCGAGCGCCTTGAGCTTCTCGAACGCCTTGACCGAGTCGGGCGCGTCGAGCAGCACCTGCTTGGGGTCGGGGTCGCCGGTGGAGGTGGCGCCGAACAGGGCGCCGCCGCCGGAGGCGAAGATCGGGTAGACGTGGAAGGCGTCGCCCTTCTGGCCGACGGGGATGCAGAGCACTTCCTTGACCTTGCCGGCCTTCTTGAGCTCCTTGCCCTTGTCGATCATGTCCTCGATCGTGGCGGGGGCCTCGGGGGCGAGCTTGGTGTTGCGGATCAGGGCGATGTTCTCCACCGCGTACGGCGCGCCGTAGATCTGGCCGTTGAAGGTCACCGCCTGGATGGCCTTCTCGGAGAAGGCGCCCTTCTGCTCCTCGGTCAGCGTGACCGGGTCGATGGCGCCGTTCTGCACGAGGTTGCCGATCCAGTCGTGTGCGCCGATCATGATGTCCGGGCCGCTGCCCTGCTGGGAGGCGGTGAGGAAGGTCTGCTGGTTGTCCTTGCTGATCTCCTTCACCTCCACCGTCACGCCGTTCTCGGTGCCGAACTGGTCGGCGAAGGGCTTGAGCGGCTTGACGCGGCTGGGGTCGGCCCAGATCACGAGGTTGCCGGCGGTGGTGGCTGCCGGGGCGGAGGCGGACGCGCTGGGCGCCGCCGGGGAAGCCGGCTGGGAGTTGCCGCAGGCCGTGGCGGCGAACGCGAGGGTCGCGAAGGCGGCCGTACCGAGAGCCCGCATGCGCATGGGACCTCCTGAGGTCACGCAGGAGCGGCGGCGCGCATGGACACGCACCGCCGCAACGAGGAAAGCCAGTTTTCCGGGACGTTACTGTCTCTTTGCAAGAATTGGAAGAACTTGCGCAAAGCGTTACAGAAGCTCGACGTGAGATCTGCAACTTTCCGAAAGTTGCACTTGACCGGCTCTGCGTGATCGGGACATCCTTCACCAGAACATCACCCGACATCTCGGGCACCCGGGGGAAGGACAACCATGCTCGGCAACGACGATTGGTGGCGCGACGCCGTCGTGTACCAGGTCTACCCGCGAAGCTTCGCCGACGCCAACGGCGACGGCATGGGGGACCTCGAAGGCGTGCGCGACCGCCTGGACTATCTCGCCGGCCTGGGCGTGGACGCCATCTGGCTGAGCCCCTTCTACACCTCTCCCATGGCCGACGGCGGCTACGACGTGGCCGACTACCGCGACGTGGACCCCATGTTCGGCACACTGGCCGACTTCGACGCGCTGGTCGCCGACGCCCACGCCAAGGGCATCAGGGTCATCGTGGACCTGGTCCCAAACCACTCCTCCGACCAGCACCCCTGGTTCAAGAGCGGCCTGCGCGAGCGCTACATCTTCCGCGACAAGCCGAACGACTGGGAGTCGATCTTCGGCGGGCCGGCCTGGACGCAGGTCGAGGACGGGCAGTGGTACCTGCACCTGTTCGCGCCCGAGCAGCCGGACCTCAACTGGGACAACCCCGACGTGCGCGCGGAGTTCCGCGACGTCCTGCGCTTCTGGCTGGACCGCGGCGTGGACGGCTTCCGGGTCGACGTGGCGCACGGCATGATCAAGGCCGACGGGCTGCCCGACGTGGGCCCGAAGGACGGGCCGCAGGCCGAGATGCTCGGCGACGAGCAGGTGCCGTACTTCGACCAGGACGGCGTGCACGACATCTACCGCGAGTGGCGGCCGATTCTCGACTCCTACCCGGGCGGGCGGATGGCCGTGGCCGAGGCCTGGGTGTCCTCGCCGGAGCGGCTGGCCCGCTATGTCGGCCCCGACGAGCTGCACCAGGCGTTCAACTTCGACTTCATGATGGCCGACTTCCACGCCAAGTCGTTCCGCACGGTCATCGAGAAGGCGCTCAAGGAGGCCGAGCTGGTGGGCGCGCCCACCACGTGGGTGCTGTCCAACCACGACAAGCCCCGCCACGTCACCCGGCACGGCGGCCTCGCCCGCGCCCGGGCGGCCACGCTGCTCATGCTGGCGCTGCCCGGCTCGGCCTACCTCTACAACGGCGAGGAGCTGGGCCTGCCGGAGGTGCTCGACCTGCCCGATGAGCTGCGCCAGGACCCGGCGTTCCTGCGCCGGGGCGAGAGCCGCGACGGCTGCCGGGTGCCGATCCCGTGGAGCGCCGCCCCTGGCTGCGGCTGGCGGGACCCGTGGCTGCCGATCCCGGAGGAGTGGACCGGGCTGTCGGCCGAGGCCCAGGAGGACGACCCGGACTCCACGCTGAACCTCTACCGGGCGGCGCTGCGCATCCGCAAGCGGCACCCGGCGCTCGGCGGCGGCAGCCTCACGTGGCTCGACTCCTCCAAGGACGTGCTGGTCATCGAGCGTGACCCCGGCCTGGTCGTGGTGCTCAACACCGGCGAGGAGCCGGTGCGGCTCGACTGGACCGGTGAGGTGCTGCTGTCCAGCGGTCCGCTGGAGGCCGACGGATCGGTGCCGCCGGACACCGCGGTCTGGTTCCAACGATGACCAGTTGGCGGAATCTTTCCATTAATGCGACATATGGCGGAAATTACCCTCGGTAGTGTCGGTGGGTGTCTGCCCTCTGGGCGAGGTCCTTGCGGGGCCGCGTCACCCTCATCGCGACGGCCGTAGCCGCCCTCGTGCTCATCCCCGTGAGCGTCGGGGCGGTGCTCGTGACCAAGTCCCTGGTCGAGGCGAGCGTGTACGAGGCCACCAGGGACACCGCCGAGCGCATCGCGTACGAGATGCGCAGCGGCGCGCTGCCCCTGGGCGCCTCCATCCCCGTGCCCGACCCGTCGGTGGATCTCATCCAGATCGTCGGGGCGGACGGGCGGCTCCTGGCCACCAGTGACGCCGCCAGGAACCTGCCGCCGCTCAGCGACGTGCGTCCCACGGACGAGAACCGGGTCATCAGCGCCACCAACTGCCTGCCGACCGAGTGCGTGCACCTGTCGGCGGTCCGGGTGAGCAAGTTCACCGACTCCCCCGTCGTCTACGCCGGCCGCAGCACGCCCGATCTGCTCGCCACGCGCATGTTCGAGGTGATCGTCTTCGGCGAGATCGCCGTGCTGATCGGGCTGGCCGGATGGGCCACCTGGCTGGTCACGGGCCAGGCGCTGCGCCCGGTGGCGACCATGCGCGCGGAGCTGGACGCCGTGCACGCCGGCGACCTGAGCAGCCGCGTCAGCGAGCCGCCGGGCGAGGACGAGGTGGCGGAGCTCGCCAGGTCGGTCAACAGCACGCTGGCCCGGCTCGAACGCTCCGCCGAGCAGCAGCGGCAGTTCGCCTCCGACGCCTCGCACGAGCTGCGCACTCCCATCGCCGGGCTGCGGGCCCAGCTCGAGAGCGCCCAGCTCTACCCCGAGGACACCGACGTCGAGACGCTCGTCTGCAGTGCCCTGCGGGACACCGACCGCCTGGAGGCCATCATCACGGACCTGCTCCTGCTGGCCAGGATCGGCTCCCGGGTGGACGTGGCCAAGGAGCGGGTGGACCTGGCCGAGCTGGTGCGCCAGGAGCTGTCCGTCCGCGCCGACAAGCTCCCCGTGCGCGCCGACCTGGTCGAGGGGGTGCAGGTGGATGGCGTACGGCTGCAGCTGGCCAGGGTGCTGACGAACCTGCTGGACAACGCCCAGCGGCACGCCGAGCACTACGTCCAGGTCACCGTGTCCAAGGAGGACGGCATGGCGGTGCTGGCGGTGGAGAACGACGGCGTGGAGATCGCCGCGGAGGACCGCGAGCGCATCTTCGAGCGCTTCACCCGCCTGGACGCCGCCCGCAGCCGCGACGCGGGCGGCACCGGCCTGGGCCTGGCCATCGCGCGGGACGTGGCGATGGCGCACCGCGGCCAGATCACCGTGGAGGACTGCCCGGGCGGCGCGAGGTTCGTCCTGCGACTTCCCGCCGTTTAGGCAGTGTTTTCTCAGTATTTGTCGGCAATCAGTGTGATCATGGGGCGATGACGGAGCAGGCACCGCAGGGCGTAGACCCCCATATCCCGAACGCGGCCCGCATGTACGACTACTTCCTCGGCGGCAAGAACAATTTCAAGGCCGACCGGGACCTCGCGGACCTGGTGCTGAGCGTGATGCCGGAGGTCAAGGTAGGGGCGAGGGAGAACCGGGCGCTGATCGGGCGTGTCGTGCGCTACCTGTGCGAGCAGGGCATCACGCAGTTCCTGGATCTCGGATCGGGATTGCCGGCGGTGGAGAACGTGCACGAGGTGGCCTACCGCCACGCGCCCGACGCACGAGTGGTCTACGTGGACAACGACCCGGTGGTGGCCGCCCACGGCCGCGCGATGCTGGCCAACCCCGACCGGGTGGCCATCGTGCTGGGCGACATACGCCGGCCGGAGGAGATCCTGAAGGACCCGGAGGTGCGCGGCCTGCTGGACTTCGACCGGCCGGTGGCCGTGCTGATGATGTTCATCCTGCATCTCATCCCCGACGAGGACGACCCGCAGGGCTTCGTGGCCGCCTACCGCGATGCCCTCGCGCCCGGCAGCTATCTGGCGCTCTCGCACGGGACCAACGATGTAGCCACCGAGCGGGTGATGAAGGTCAGCGAGTTCTACAAGCGGGCCAACGCCTCGTTCACGCCGCGGCCCGGCAGGGAGATCGGCGCCTTCTTCGGCGACTTCGAGCTCATCCCGCCGGGCCTGGCCACGGGGCCGGGGATGCCGTGGCCTTTCACGGATCCCGGCCACCCGCTGTTCATGGACGAGGAGATGACCCGCATGGCGTACGCGGGCATCGGGCGCAAGCCCTAGACCTTCGTCAGCTCCTTGTCGCCCGCCTCCGGCTCGGCCGGCTTCTCCTCGTCGTCATCGAGCAGCGAGGCCTCGTCGAACGGGGCGTGCCCGGCCAGCACCTGGCCGGCGCGTTCCTTGTCGAACTCGCCCGTCCAGGTGCCGACGAGCACGGTGGCGACGGCGTTGCCGGCGAAGTTCGTCAGCGCCCTGGCCTCCGACATGAACCGGTCGATGCCGACGATGAAGCCCACGCCCTCGACCAGCTCGGGCCGGTGCGCCTGCAGACCGCCGGCAAGCGTGGCCAGGCCCGCGCCGGTGACGCCCGCCGCACCCTTGGACGCGACCATCATGAACAGCAGCAGCGCCACCTGCTCGCCGAACTCCAGCGGCGAGCCGGTCGCCGAGGCGATGAACAGCGTGGCCATGGTCAGGTAGATCGCGGTGCCGTCGAGGTTGAAGGAGTAGCCCGTCGGCACCGTGATGCCGGCCACGGTCCGGCTCACGCCCAGGTGCTCCATCTTGGCGATGAGCCGGGGCAGCGCCGTCTCCGAGGAGGAGGTGGACAGGATCAGCAGGAACTCACGGCCCAGGTAGCGCAGCAGCGACCACAGCTTGATCCGGGCGACCAGCCACAACATCGGACCGAGCACGGCGCCGACGAACAGCAGGCAGGTGATGTAGAAGGCGGCCATGATGATCGCCAGGCTCTTGAGCGCCTCGATGCCGGTGGCCCCCACGACGGCGGCGATCGCGCCGAACGCGCCCACCGGCGTGGCCCACATGATCATGGCGAGAATCCGGAACACGAGCCGCTGCAGGTGCTCCACGCCCCGCAGGATCGGCGCGCCCTTGGCGCCCATGGCCTGCAGCGCGAACCCGGTCAGCAGCGCCACCAGCAGCGCCTGCAGCACCGATCCCGAGGTCAGCGACGACACCAGCGTGTCGGGGATGACGCCGAGCAGGAAGTCGACCGTGCTGCCGCTCTCGGCGCCCTTGGCCGCCTCCGCCTCGGCCGCCTGCCGGGCGGCGTCGGTGAGCTGGAGCCCCTCACCCGGATGGATGATGTTGCCCACCATGAGGCCGATGATCAGGGCGACCGTGGACATCACGATGAAGTAGCCGAGCGCCAGACCGCCGACCTTGCCGACCTTGGCCGCCTGCCGGACCGAGCCGACGCCGAGCACGATGGTGCAGAAGATGATCGGGCCGATCACCATCTTGATGAGGGCGACGAATCCGGTGCCGAGCGGTTTGAGCTCCTTGCCCACGTCCGGCCAGAGGAACCCGACCAGGATGCCGAGGAGGACCGCCACGATGACGGCCACGTAGAGGTAGCGAGTGCGATCACGCATAGGGCGGTTCTCCAGCCATTTGGAGGGAAGTTCCGGTTGTGCGACTATGCGCTGCACAAGTGACCCAGGTCACGATTGCGTAAGTTACGTTCACGAAAGAAGTCGTTAACATGCGGCGCTGGAGCCTGGCGGGGCAGATGTTGGTCCTGCAGCTACTGGTGGTGCTGGTCACGGCCACCGGCGGGGCCGTGCTGGCCCTGGTGCAGGCGCACGATCTGCTCACTCACGAGGCCCGGAGCACGGCTGAGGCGGTGGCGGTGGCCGTGGCCACGACGCCCGAGGTGCTGGAGGCCCTGGACGGCCCGGACCCGAGCGCGCGGCTGCAGCCGCTGGCGGAGGGCATACGCAAGAGCACCGGCGTCGACTTCATCACCATCATGAAGACGGACGGAACCCGCTACACCCATCCGAACCCGGCCGAGATCGGCAGGAAATTCCGCGGCAACATCGGGCCGGCGCTGGCGGGCAGGACGTTCACCGAGACCTACACCGGCACACTCGGCCCGTCCGAGCGGGCGGTCACCCCGGTCTTCTCGGACGGCCGGGTGGTCGCGCTGGTCAGTGCGGGCATCACGGTCGAGAGGGTCAGCGGCTGGCTGCGTGACCGGCTGGCCTGGGGCGGGTTCATCGTGGCGCTCGCGCTCGGCCTGGGCGGGGCCGGCACGTGGCTGGTGACCGCGCGGCTGCGCCGCCAGACCCACGGGCTCGGCCCGGTGGAGCTGGGCCGCATCCACGACCACCACGACGCGATCCTGCACGCCGTCAGAGAGGGACTGCTGCTGATCGGCAAGGACGGCACGCTGACGCTGTGCAACGACGCCGCCCGGCACCTGCTCGGCCTGCCCGACGACGCCGAAGGGCGGAACGTGGCCGAGCTCGGGCTCACCGACGTGCTCGCCGGGGAGGACGAACGCGTTCACCTGGTGGGCGACCGCGTCCTGGCCGTCAACAGCGCCGCCAGCCGGCTCGGCACGGTCGTGACCGTACGCGACCACACCGAGCTGCAGGCGCTGAGCGGCCAGCTCGACGCCGAGCGCGGCTTCGCCGACACGCTGCGCGCGGCCGCGCACGAGGCCGCCAACCGGCTGCACACCGTCATCACCCTGGTGGAGCTGGGCCGCACCGAGCAGGCGGTCGCGCTCGGCACCGCCGAGTTGCGCGCCGCGCAGGAGCTGACCGACCGGGTGGTCGGCTCCGTACGCGAGCCGGTGCTCGCGGCGCTGCTGCTGGGCAAGAGCGCCGAGGCCGCCGAACGCGGCAGCGAGCTGGTCATCAGCGAGGACAGCGAGCTGGACGACCTGGGCCTGGACCCGCGGGAGCTGGTCACGATCGTGGGCAACCTCATCGACAACGCCATCGAGGCGGCCACCCGCGTGGAGGTGCACCTGAGCGCGGACGACCAGGAGGTCCTCATCAGGGTCGCCGACAACGGGCCCGGGCTGGCCGACCCGGCGGCGTTCGCCAAGGGCTGGACGACCAAGGGCGACGGCCGCGGGCTCGGCCTCGCGCTCGTCGGGCAGGCGGTGCGCCGGTTGGATGGCACCATCGACGTCCAAGGCTCGGTGTTCACCGTCAGGCTGCCCATCCCGGCGCGGCCGCACCCGGACCGGGAGGGAGCACGATGATCTCGGTGCTGGTGGTCGAGGACGAGGAGATCACCGCCGAGGCCAACCGCATCTACGTGGAGCGGGTGCCGGGCTTCGAGGTGGCCGGGGTGGCCCGCTCCGGCGGCGAGGCGCTGCGCTTCCTGCGCAAGAGGCCCGTCGACCTGATCCTGCTCGATCTGTACCTGCCCGACATGCACGGCCTGGAGGTGTGCCGGGCCGTGCGCGCGGGCGGCCTCATGTGCGACATCATCGCCGTCACCTCCGCCCGCGACCTGGCCATGGTCCGCTCGGCGGTGTCGCTCGGCATCTCCCAGTACCTTCTCAAGCCGTTCACGTTCGCGACATTGCTCGAAAAGCTCACCCGTTACGCCCGGTTCAAGGAGGAAGCGGGGGTCGCCGTCGGCCAGGGCGACGTGGACCGGGTGCTCGGCACCCTCAGAGGCAGCTCGGAGCTGCCGAAAGGCATGTCCAGGGACACCCTCGACGCCGTCGCCGCCAAGCTGCGCGAGCGGCCCGAGGGCATGGCGGCCCAAGCCGTGGCGGACGCGATAGGAGTGTCCCGCGTGACGGCCCGCCGCTACCTGGAACACCTGGTGGAGCTCGGTGTGGCGGCCCGCATGCCGCAGTACGGCGCGGTGGGCCGGCCAGAGCTTCTCTACCGGATCCCCATGGAAAGTTAATGACGGTGACGCTGGCCGTTCAATCCGGCCCTCTAGCTTCTGGGTGCAATCCGATCCTTTGAGGAGACACACCTTGCGAGTCTTGGCCGTTGTTCCCGCCCGCGGAGGTTCGGCGGGCGTTCCCCTGAAGAACCTCGCCCTGGTCGGGGGCGTCCCGCTGGTCACCCGCGCGGTGCGGGCCTGCGTGCGCGCCGAGCTCGTGGACCAGGTCGTGGTCAGCACCGACCACGCCCAGATCGCCGAGACCGCCCGCGAGGCCGGCGCGCTCGTCGTCGAGCGTCCCGAGGAGCTCAGCGGCGCGACCGCCTCCAGCGAGTCGGCGGTGCTGCACGCGCTCGACGCCCTCGGGGAGGACCCCGAGGTGGTCGTGCTCGTGCAGTGCACGAGCGCGTTCATCGACCCTGACGACCTGTCGGCCGCCGTGCGCAAGGTGCTCGACGGCGAGGCCGACTCGGTCGTGTCGGGCCTGCCGACGCACGAGTTCCTCTGGACCGCCACCGGCGGCGGCGTCAACCACGACCCCGCCGTCCGCCCGCGCAGGCAGGACCGCGACCCCGAGTTCCGCGAGAACGGCGCCTTCTACGTCATGCGCACCTCCGGCCTGCGCGAGTACGGCCACCGCTTCTTCGGCGCGATCGCCGTGCAGCCGGTGCCGCCGCAGCACGCCATCGAGGTCGACAACCCCGAGGACCTGGAGCTGGTACGCGCGCTCGCGCCGTTCGTCGACAAGCCCGAGCCCATCGACGTCGACGCCGTCATCACCGACTTCGACGGCGTGCACACCGACGACCGCGCCTACGTCGACTCCGACGGCCGCGAGATGGTGCTGGTCAGCCGCTCGGACGGGATGGGCGTGTCGCTGCTGCGCCGCTCCGGCGTCAAGGTCCTGATCATGTCCACCGAGCACAACCCGGTCGTCGCCGCCCGCGCCCGCAAGCTCGGCGTGCCGGTGCTGCAGGGCCTGGCCGACAAGCAGACCGTGCTGCGCGACTGGCTGCGCATCGAGGGCCTCGACCCGGCGCGCGTGGCCTACGTCGGCAACGACGTCAACGACCTGGGCCCGATGGCCGAGGTGGGCTGGCCGGTCGCCACGCCCGAGGCCCACCCGCGGGTGCGCGCCGCCGCCCGGGTCGTGCTGACCAGGGCCGGCGGGTCCGGCGCGGTACGCGAGCTGTGCGACCGCGTCGTGGCCGCCCGCCCCGAGCGGCCGGTCCTGGAGGTCAAGGAAAGGCCCTCGCTCGGCCCGGTCGCTATCGGCGACGTGCTGGTCGGCGACGGTGAGCCCGTCTACGTCATCGGCGAGATCGGCATCAACCACAACGGCGACCTCGACATCGCCCGCAGGCTCATCGACGTGGCCGCCGACGCCGGGTGCCAGGCGGTCAAGTTCCAGAAGCGCACCCCCGCGATCTGCGTGCCCGAGGAGCAGAAGGGCCAGATCAGGCAGACGCCGTGGGGCGAGATGACGTACCTGGAGTACAAGGAGCGGACCGAGTTCGGCCGCGATGAATACCGGCAGATCGCGAAATACTGCGACGAGCGTGGCATCCACTGGTTCGCCTCGCCGTGGGACGTGCCGTCCGTCGAGTTCCTGGAGGAGATGGACGTCCTGACGCACAAGGTGGCCTCGGCCAGCGTGGCCGACCACGAGCTGCTGCGGGCCCTGGCCGCCACCGGCAAGCCGATCATCCTGTCGACCGGGATGTCCACGTTGTCGGAGATCGACGCGGCCGTGGAGATCCTCGGGACCGATAAGCTGATCATGATGCACGCGACGTCCACGTACCCGCTGCCTCCAGAGGAGGCGAACCTGCGCACGATCACCACGCTCAAGGAGCGGTACGGCGTCCCCGTCGGCTACTCCGGCCACGAGCGCGGCCTGCAGATCTCACTGGCCGCCGTCACGCTCGGCGCGGTGACCGTGGAGCGGCACATCACGCTCGACCGGACGATGTGGGGCTCCGACCACGCCGCCTCGCTGGAGCCGTCCGGCCTCGAGCACCTGGTGCGCGACATCCGGATCATCGAGCAGGCCTTGGGCGACGGCGTCAAGCGCGTCTTCCCCGGCGAGGAGGCCCCCAAGGCCCGCCTGCGCCGGGTGACCGTCTGACCGTCACCACCCAGGAGAACGAACCCTTGATCACGCTCTCGGTCGTCGTGCCGATTCGAGACGGCGAGCGTTTCATCGCCGACGCGCTCACCTCGCTCTGCCGTAACGCCCGGCACGACTTCGAGTTCATCGTCGTCAACGACGGGTCCGTGGACGCCACCGGGGACATCATCGACGACTTCCGCGCCGATCTCCCCGGCCTGACCGTGCTGCGCAATCCCGCGCCGGTGGGGCTGGCCGACGCCCGCAACACGGGCCTGTCGGCCGCCTCCGGCCGGTACGTGACGTTCATGGACGGCGACGACTGGCTCGCCCCCGGCTACCTGGCACAGCTCGTCGACGCCATCGACGGGCTCGGCTGCGACTTCGTACGCGGCGACCATGTGCAGGTCGAGGGCCGAAAGCGGGTCGTGCACCGCGCCCCCCTGGCGCGAAGGGGCGCGGTGCTCAACCCCCGCGACGCCATCCTCCCGGCGAACGTGCGGACCATGGTCGACTACCCGTACGCCTGGGCCGGGATCTACCGGCGCTCGCTTGGAGACCTGCTGCACTTCCCCGGCTCGCTGCACACCGCCGAGGACCGGCCGTGGATCTGGCGGCTGCACCGGGAAGCCGCCACGTTCGCCGGGGTGTCGCTGGCCGGGGTGTTCTACCGGCGCATGGTGTCGGGGTCGCTGACGCAGGTCGGCGACGAGCGCCAGCTGCATTTCTTCGACGCCTTCGAGCTGGTGTTCAAGGATCTCGAGCCGGAGTTCATGCCCAAGGCGGTACGGAACTTCTGCGCACTGCTGGCCCACCATCTGGAGATCGGCGACCGGTTCACGCCCGCGCTGCGCGCCCGCTTCGAGGATCGCGGCGCGCAGATGGTGCGTTCGCTGCCGCCGGAGATCGTGTCGGAGGCGGTGTCGCGGATGTCCGTCGAGCGCGAGGCCACACTGCGTGGCCTGGTGCCTGACCTGCCCCCCAGCCCGCACGTCCGGGTCCGCCGAGACCGGGAGGACACATAGTGAAGGTCTTCTACGCATCGACGTTGTTCGGGGCGATGTCGCTGGCCGCCGCCATCGACGACGGCCGCTTCGGCGACGGGAGGCGGGTCCTGGTCGTGTCCAACAACGCGGCCATCCCCGAGGTGGCGACCCCGCTGGACAAGACGCCCGGCTTCGCGGTGCTGCGCTCGCGCTTCGACGAGGTGCACTCGTGGAACGAGCTGATCGCGCCGCTGCACCCGTCGGACTGGAAGGCACGCGTCATCGAGGTGCCGATGATGGAGCGCCTCATCCGCTCCCACTGGGGGCTGGACGGAGTCGAGGAGCTCGTCCTCGAGTCGATCGCGGTGGCGCCCGCGCGCACGATCGCCGGGCTGGTGCGCGACTGCCCGATCACCGTCTACTCCGACGGGCTGATGAGCTACGGCCCGACCCGGGACCCGCTGCCCGCCGAGATCTTCCGCCGCATCGAACGGCTCATCCACCTGGACCTGGTGCCGGGCCTGACGCCACTGCTGCTCAGCGAGTACGGCGTCGCACCCGAGATCCTGCCCGGCGAACGCTTCCTGGCGATCGTGTCCGAGGTGGCCGCCACCGCCCCCGACATGCTCGCCGGGCAGGCCGTCATCCTCGGCCAGTACCTGTCGGCCCTGGAGATCGTCACGCCGGAGGAGGAGGCGGCGCTGCACGAGACGATGCTCAAGGCGCTGGCCGCCCGAGGCTTCACCAACATCGTGTTCAAGCCGCACCCGGCCGCCGGGCGCCGGCACGCCCAGCTGATGCGGGCCGCGGCCGAGCCCCTCGGGGTGCGGCTGTCGGTGCCCGGGGAGAGCGTGCCGGCCGAGGTGTGCTTCGCCGCGCTGCGGCCCGAGCTGGTCGTCGGCTGCTTCTCCACCGGTCTGGTGACCGCGCAGCGGTACTTCGGGCTACCGGTGGCCTCGTACGGCACGGATCTCGTGCTGGACCGGCTGGCGCCGTACGAGAACAGCAACCGGATCCCCGTCACCATCGTGGACGCGCTGCTGCCCCGGCTGTCGGCCGAAGGGCACATCGAGCAGCCGCCGGCCGTGGACCTGCCGGCGCTGGTGCGCTCGGTCGGCTACTGCATGCAGGCCGAAACCTACCCCGACCTGCGACCGGCCGGCATCGCGTTCGACGCCCGCTACTTCAAGCGCAAGCGCCTGGAGACGCTGGGCTTCGTGGCCAAGCCCGGCACCCTGACCCGGCTCCGCCGGAAAATCCGCTCCGCGATCTGACCGCCCGCCTCCCGGCCCCCGGCTCTCCGCCGGGGGCCTGCTTCATGAGGAGCTCCTCTTCCGGAGGCAGGGGCCACCCGCCGAACCCCACCGATGAGCCCCGAGTCGACCAGCCGCAACCCGGGGGTGTGACCTGCGCCAAGGCAGAGCGCGCCGCCACGGGGCCAAGGTCAGGTGAGGAGGCCAGGGTCAGGTGAGGGGGCCAGGGTCAGATGAGGGGCGAGGGTTGTCGAGGGGCCAGGGTCAGATGAGGGGCCAGGGTCAGGGTCAGGTGAGGGCGCGCAGGTAGCGGCGCATGCGGCGCTTCGCCTTGTAGCCGGCCCGCAACATCGTGGGCGGCACCTCCACCCGCAGCCTGGCCCGCCGCCGCGCCGCCGCGAACTCGGGCCCGTCGAGCAGCGACTTGGCCGGCACCCGCGGCCGGGCGATCACGAGCCCGGTCAGCAGCCCCGCCCAGTCGTTGCGCTCCACCGGATGGAAGTAGTTCGCCGCACACCACACGGCCGAGGCGTTGCGGAAGTCGCCCGCCGCCAGCTCGTCCAGAGTGCCCAGCAGATCGCTGCCCTCGAACACCAGGTTGATCATCTCGGCGCTCACGCCGAAGTCGCGCAGCACCAGTGACGGCACGTCCAGCGCGATGGCCTCGAGCGCCGCCGTCGAGCTGACCGTGACGAATCCCGCCGCCCGCATCAGCTGATCGTGCATCGACCCGGCCTCGAACACCAGCCGCCCCGGCTCCCCCATCTCCCGCCACAACCGCTGGTAGTGGTGGCGCTCGTTGTGCGTCTGCCGCTCGTCCTCCAGCGCCCGCAGCTTGACCACCACGTCCAGATCCGGCCGGCGGCCGGCCAGCTCGGCCAGCGCCAGCAGGATCCGCTCACGCTCCTCACGCTCGCGCGGCACCTTGGCCTGAGTGGCGAACACCACCCGGTTGCCGCCTTGGGCGGCCACCTTGGACCGCAGGAACGGCAGCCGGGCCAGGCCCACCGCCCCTCCCCCGCCCAACCGGCGGGAGATCTCGCCGAACTCGGCCACTTCCCGCTCGCTGTGCACCACGAACAGGTCGCAGCCGCTGCGGAACTGCCACGCCTTCTCGGTCGCGGGCACCGAGATGCCCGGCAGCCCGCTCACGAACACCGGCCGAGGCCGCAGGTCGGCGAGCACCTCGGCCACCAGCACGTCCACGACCGGACCCGTGCAGGCCACGAGGATCACATCGGGCCTGCTGCGCTCGGCCACCCGGCGTACCGACCGGGCCGACATCACCGGCGGCGCCTCCCGCTCGCCCACGGCGGCCGCGATCTGCTCCGGCGAGGGCGCGATCGGCGTACGCACCACCACCAGGTCCGTCACGCAGCCTTCGGGCAGATCGGCGAGCAGGCAGGCCGCCCACTTCAGATACGAGTCGGAGTCGGCGACCGCCAACACTTTCAACCGGACACTCCAGTCAGATGCGAGCGAAGGGCGGGAGCCGCCCTGCTGGTCCACCAGTCATCGGGAACGTCCACGGGCTCGACGGCGACACCGCGCGGGCTGAGCAGCACCCGCAGCGAGGTGATCGCGGTCGAGGGGAGACTGAGCACGCGCTGGCCGGGATCCAGGCCGCGCAGGGTCAGCTCGGCGGGGGCGCCGGCGTCGTGGACGGTGATGCCGGGGCGTTCCCGGATCAGCGCCACGTCCACGGGATCCTCACGGCGGTGCGGGTAGTAGGCCACCGGCTCCTGCGAGGCCAGGTCCGTCAGCCAGCGCAGGTAGTGGTCGCGGTGGACCAGGCCGTTCCTGACGAGCGAGGTGCCGAGGACGACGGTGCGCTCGGCCGGGCCCTCGGCGCTGGGGGGCTGGGCGCGCAGCCAGGCGAAGTCGTGGCGGACCAGGTCGACGCCGGCGCGGCGGACGGCGTCCTCCAGCTTCTTGTCGACGTCCAGCGCCGTGAAGACGGAGACCTTGCTCAGGCGCAGCCGCAGCGCGGCCGCCAGGCCGAGCGCGGCGCGCAGCGCGGTCGGATGCGCGCGGGCCCGCAGCAGCGGCCGGTACGGTCCCGCGGCCAGCAGCTCCAGCAGCCGGATCGTGGCCAGCCCGTCGTCGACGATGACGATGCGGCCCGGGTTGGAGGTCAGCCAGCGCAGCTGCACCTTGCCGGAGAAGGCGTCGCCCACCGCCTGCACCCGCCGCGGCATGCGCTCACGCGGCTCGGCCAGCTCCAGGCCTTCGGGCAGCCCGAGCCTGCGCAACTCCTTGCGTGTGGCCTTCAGCGGCCGCAGGCCCGCTCGAGGCACGACGGCCGTCTCGGGCCCGAGGAGGCCGGCGTGGTGGGCCTCGACGGCGCACAGCATCTGGAGCGGGGACTCCACCCAGGCCGACGCCTGTTCGACCACTCGTTGCCCTCCCAGCCGGGTGATGGCCCGTTCATGACCGCTCTAAGTTAGCCCGGCCGCCTTAATCGGCCTGGAACGCAACGTGAACAATGGAGGCTGTCAACTACCAACGGCTGTAGCCGGTGGGTTGCTCTCACGGTTCCGTCTGGCTGAAGGGAGGCCGGTAGCGTGCGGCTGGTTGACAACAGCCCAGCCTGCAACGCCGCGTGCAGCGACGTTGCGGGCCGCGATGTGGCCGGCGTGCCCAGCGAGGCCACACCAGGTGCAGGCGAACCGGCCCCGGGCACGCATGTGCCCGTTGCCATGGATCGGGCCGGGCAGCGCGGGGCCGGGCAGCACCGCGCCGTCATTGGTGACCGCCAGGTCGGCCACCCCTTGGTCCACCCCGAGGAAGCCATTGACCGGCTCGCGCACCGCAGGTTTGGGCAGGGTGACGGCGACCTGCAGCGGCCACACCCGGCGCCGGCAGACCAGGTCGGCCTCGCCGAGCGGCAGCGTGTCGACGGCCTTGAGATCCTCCGGCCGTCCGGAGCACGGCACGGTGACGCGGCCGGTGGGGGTCCACAGCGACACGGTGCGGGCATCGCGGTTCCGGCTCATCAGCCGCGCATCGTAGGAGACCGCGCCGTACGGGCGAAACACATGAGCCCGCGTCTTGGCGGCACGCCGGTTGGCATACGCGCCGGCCACCCGGGCGATCGCCCGCGCGGCCGCCTGATTGCCCGCCTGCACCGCCGCTGCCAGCGCGTCGGCCTGGGACTGGGTAGGCATCAGCCGGAGCTGCACGACCGAGGGCAGTCCGTGCCGCTTGGTGGTGGAGCGGCGGACCGCCATCGCACACCGCCTGTCACAACGCGCTCACCCGCCGCACGTGTTACTTACAGTTACCGATGTATTCCATACTGTTTTCGAAAGGAGGGTGGCGCTTCCTTCCGGCCATGAAAACCGGGTCTCCGCGCCACAATTCAGATGAACTCGCTCATGCTCAACACCGACGGCGTGCAGATCCCGCAGCTCGGATTCGGCGTCTGGCAGATCCCGAACGACGAGGCCGAGCAGGCCGTGGCGACCGCTCTGGAAACCGGTTACCGGCACGTCGACACCGCCTCCGCGTACGGCAACGAGGAGGGCGTGGGGCGGGCCGTGCGCAGCGCCAAGCGGCCGCGCCAGAAGCTGTTCGTCACCACCAAGTTGTGGAACTCCGACCACAGCCGCGCCGAGCAGGCCTTCGACGAGAGCCTGGCCAGGCTGGGTCTCGACTACGTCGATCTTTTCCTCATCCACTGGCCGGTCCCGCAGCAGGACAAGTACGTCCAGGCGTGGAGGGCGCTCGAAAAGATCTACCGTGACGGGCGGGCCAAGGCCATCGGCACCTCCAACTTCACCGTCAAGACCCTCACCCGGCTGATGGACGAGACCGACATCACGCCGTCCATCAACCAGATCGAGCTCCACCCGTACCTGCAGCAGCGCGAGATGCGGGCCTTCCACGAGGCCAACGGCATCCTGACCGAGGCGTGGAGCCCGCTCGGCCGGGGTCAGGGGCTGCTCGACGACCCGGCGCTGAGCGTGTTGTCGGGCAAGTACGGCAAGACGCCCGCCCAGATCGTGCTCCGCTGGCACCTGCAGCTCGGCAACGTCGTCATCCCCAAGTCCGCGAACCCCTCGCGGATCCGCGAGAACTTCAACGTGTTCGACTTCATCCTCGACGCCGAGGACATGGCCGCGATCGGCGCCATGAACAGGAACAAGCGCATCGGACCCGACCCCGACACCTTTAACATGACCTGACAGGTCTACGATCTCCGTTTGTGCGGGACTTTGCGTGGGGAATAGCGGCGACAGGCGGCATCGCGCGGACGGTGGGAGCGGCCATCGCCGCCGAGCCCGGCATGCGGGTGGCCGCCGTCGGCTCCAGAAACCTGGGCCGCGCGCAGGCCCTGGCCGCGACGCTGGGCGCGGAGTCGGCCTACGACTCCTATGAGCGGCTGTGCGCGGATCCGGCCGTGGACGCGATCTACGTGGCCACTCCGCACGCCCAGCACCTGCAGGTCGCCGAGGCCGCCATCGCCGCGGGCAAGGCCGTGCTGTGCGAGAAGCCGCTGGCCGCCACCGTGGACGACGCCGAGAAGATGGTGCGCCTGGCGCGGGATGCCGGTGTGTTCCTCATGGAGGCGATGTGGATGAGGTTCAACCCCCTCATCCAGAAGATCGCCTCCGATGAGCGGTTCGGCGAGATCCGCTCGGTGCAGGCCTCTTTCGGCTTCACCCTGCCCTACGACCCCGCGCACCGCCTGTGGGCGCCCGAGCTGGGCGGCGGCGCGCTGCTCGACCTGGGGATCTACCCGTTCGGGCTGGCCCAGCTGCTCCTCGGCATGCCGACCGACCTGCGTGTCACCGGCTCTCTGGCCCCGAACGGGGTGGACGCGGAGGCTGCCGGTGTTTTGCTCTATCCCGGCGGCAGGCACGCTCTCGTGGCGACCTCGTTGCTCGGGAATTACCCGAACGATGCCCGCGTTGTGGGTACTCAGATGCGCGCCGACATCCAGGCCCCGTTCTGGGCGCCGCAGCGGATCCTCCTCACCGGGCCCTCCGTGGAGCCGGAAGAGCACGTGCTCGATCCGGCCGACAACGGGTACGCCGGGGAGCTCCGCGAAGTCCGCGCTGCCACGGCCGAAGGCAGGACCGAGAGTTCGATCATGCCGCTTGACGAATCCCTTGCCATGATGGGGCTTCTGGCCGACGCCCGCGGGCAACTTGCCTAACTGGGCTTTTATCTAGTTGTAATCCTCTTGCCGCATGTATTACCTTATGGGGCATCTTGAGGCATGCGTCCGGTTTGTCCGGTCGTGTCCGACCATCGCACGAAACATCACAGGACAGTCCTGTGACCGCTGAATCCGCCTTGCGCGGAACCGGGGACCCAGTCATTTGGGGCGAATCGGCACTTCGGTGCCGTAGGGCAGCTTCCACGCCCGAGCCCGTCAGCTAACCCGGTAAGCGGCATGGAAGCAAGGAGTAAACCCCCTCGATGGCCAAGTTCCGCATCCCCGCTGCTGCCAACAAGATCAACATCGCCCGCGCCGCCCTCGGCGCCACCATCCTGGCCTCAGCAGTCACCGCCCACGTCACCGGCACCGCCGTCGCCGCGACGGACAAGCAGCCGGTCGCCACCGCCGAGCAGGCCGGCGCCAGGACCGACGAGTCGAAGACCAACGAGAACAAGATCAACGTCACCGCCGATCAGGTCCTGGCCCTGGCTAGGTCCCAGGTCGGCACCAGCGAGAACGCCGCCGGCGGCGGCACCCCGTACCAGCAGTGGTACGCCAACTCCCAGCGCGCCGCCGAGACCATCGCCCGCGACGGCGGCAACCGCGCCGCGTACCTGAACGCTCCCTGGTGCGCGATGTTCATCTCCTGGGTCGGCGAGCAGACCGGCGCCCGCCCGCAGCTCGGCTGGGACGCCTGGACCGTCGCCCACGCCAAATGGTTCAAGGCCAACAACCGCTTCGGCACCGACGTCAAGCCCGGCGCCGTCGTGTTCTTCTCCTGGAGCGGGAGCAAGGACATCCGCGACATCAACCACGTCGGGTTCGTCGTGAAGGACAACCAGGACGGCACCATCTCGACGATCGAGGGCAACACCGGCAACGGCAAGGTCGAAGAGCGGACCCGGCCGAAGTCCCAGGTCGTCGGCTACGGCTACCCCGAGTACGCCGCCTGACCCTCCTCATCACATCCGAACGAGCGCGCGTCCCCACCCGGGACGCGCGCTCGCCGCGTTCCGGTCGACCCGGCCCGGAGCCCTATGCCCTGCCCTTCCACCCGGCCGAAGTCGGCAAGGCGACCCCGGCCGAACGACCGGGAGCAGATGGGGAACCCCGGATCTTCCGCTACCAGCCCGACGGCTCGATCAAGGAGATCGAGTGGGACGAGCTGAGCTGACCCCGTCCAGGGTCACTCCGCGAAGAACCGCGCCAGGGCGGCTGCGACCGCGCCCGGGTCGTTCTCCATCGGGATGTGACCGGCGCGCCGGATGCGGACCAGGGAGGTGTTCGGCATCTCGGCGGCGAAACGCTCGGCGTACCTGACCTCCTGGAAGGTGTCGTCCTCGCCCCACACCAGCAGCTTCGGCGTCCCGTCGGCCTGCAGCGCGGGCACCAGGTCCAGCGTGTAGCGGCTGTCGGCGGCCCCGGCCAGCGCCATCCATGACCGTCGCACCCGGGCGTCGTTCCACGGGTCCAGGTAGTCGGCCAGCTCGGCCTCCGTCGCCGGACGGGCCAGCGCGGTGGTGACGGCCGTGCGGCGGGCGGCCAGCAGCTCCTCCGCGGTCACCGCCGCCACCACGGCCGGGTCGCGGAAGCGGGCCACGCCCGGCACCGGCCACGAGTCGTACGTGACCGAGTTGACCAGCGCCAGCCGCCCCACCTTCACCTCGCCCGCGGCCAGCAGATGCTGCGCCACCGCGCCCCCGATGTCGTGCCCCGCCACGGCCAGCGGTTCGCCGGCGCCCACCGCCGCCGCGAACCGCGCCACCCACCGGGCCAGCGCCGGAACCGCCGCCGTCGCCATCGTGAGCTCCCCCTCGGAGCGCCCCAACCCCGGCAGGTCCACCGCGACGGGACGCAGCCCCGCCGCCGCGAGCTCGTCCAGCACCGGCTGCCAGACCCGGCTCCAGTACGTCCCGTGCAGCAGCAACACCACCGGACCCCGTTCGCCCGCCGTCAGATAGCTGGCCCGCCGCCCGTCGATCTCGATCGTCATTCGCTCAGACATGGCATAACCATCGGGTTCTAACGACCCGGGGTCAAATACCCATTAAGCTATACCGCTATGACATTGGCGCAGCTCCGCGCGTTGATCGCGGTGGCCGAGCACGGCGGCTTCACCGCCGCCGCCGACATGACCGGCATGTCCCAGCCCGCCGTCAGCCGCGCCATCGCCGCGCTGGAACGCGAGCTCGGCGCGGCCCTCTTCGTACGCCACCGCGACGGCATCGCCCTCACCGAGGCCGGCCGCCGCGCGGTCCACCGGGCCCGCGAGGCGCTGCGCCACTTCGACCTCATCCGCGCCGACGTGGCGGCCGCCGCCGGGGAGATCACCGGCGAGCTGCGCCTGGCCAGCCTCCCCAGCGCCACGGGGACGCTCATCGCCCGCCTGCTGCGCACGTTCACCGACCGCTACCCGCAGGTGCGCGTACGGCTGTTCGAGGGGGTCGACGACGACATCCGGGCCTGGCTGCACCGGGGCGCCGCCGAGGTCGGCGTCGTCACCCTGCCCGCCCCCGGCCTGGACACCGTCCCTCTCAGCACCCACGACATGGTGGCCGCGATGCCCGCCGGCCACCCGCTGGCCGATCAGGAGGTCGTCCACGTCGCCGACCTCACAGGCCGGCCGTTCATCCTGACCACCGCCGGCTGCCGCCCTCTCATCATGGCTGCGGCACGGGAGTCGGACGTACGGCTCGACATCGCCTTCGAGGCCAGCGGTCCGGCCGCCATCCTCGAGATGGTGGCCGCGGGGCTCGGGGTCAGCATCGTCCCCACGCTGGGCCTGCCCGCCGACCTCGGCGCGGTCGTCACCCGGCCGCTGGAGCCCAGAACGACCCGCTCGCTCGCCCTCGCCGTCCCGTCGCTGGCCGACTGCCCTCCAGCCGCCCGCGCGTTTCTCGACCAGCTGGCCGCCTTTACAACGTAGATTTCTCCGCGGTCATCCGGCTCAGGCTTCTTGTCACTGTGATGAGCCGAGCGCGATAGGCGTCAGTGAGTTCCCTTCCATGAGCAGAAGGCGCCGTCCAGATGCTCGAAAGTATGGGCGACGGGATCGCCTGACGGCTCCACGTTGTCGAAAATCCGGGCAGGATCGCTCTGCGGGCTCCAGACGTAGCCGCAGGGGTCCAGTCCCGCGACCAGCCCCCGCTGGAGGAAGATCACCCCGTGCTCACGGCTCACCTCCTCGAACGCCATCCCGCCGATGGTTCGAGGGCCGCGAGCACGAGGACCCCGAAGAACACCAACACGCCCGTACGCGAAACACCGACCGGCATCACTCCTCCAGATGATCGGTGCTGGTCGGCGATCTGTGCCGCTAGTCGAACAGGTGGCGGTTTGCTCGGCTCCAGGCCAGCCTTCGTCCCGCTTCGTCGAGGAAGCCGTCGGCGACCCAGTCGGCTTGGGGCTGGTGCCCGACATCGGCCAGCCGGCGAACCTGCCCGATGACGTCCCGTTGAACGCTGATGACCGCATCGATCAGACCCGCGGTCGAAGTCAGGCCGTAGGCGGCGGCAAACAGCTCCAGGCGATGACGCCGGTCGGGCGGCGTGGGGTAGCGCAGCCAGCGCAGGCATTCGGCATCGTCGCGAAATGGCGCAACGTACTCCAGCGCGTAGGCGATGTCGTGCAGCCGAGGTCTGGGCCGGGCGTAATCCCAGTCCAGGATCCCGACGGGGCGGGCACGACGCCAGACGATGTTCCACGGGCCGAAGTCCCCGTGGCAGATCACCTCGTCATCGCGTGGTTCTGCCTCGCCGCTGGACCATCTGACTCCCTCGGGCGGGCGAAAGCCGGCGACCGCGTCGTGATAGTCGCGTAGCAGGCGGGCAAAGGACGTCAGACCTGAATCCTCGACCACCTTGGCCCAGCTCTGGGAGCCGGATTCGCCGTCCAGGTAGGTGAGGATCTCACGACCCTCCTTATCGATCCCCAGCACCCGCGGCGAGTAGGGGAAACCCACCTCCTCCAGATGCCGGAGCAACGCATGGACGGCCGGCGTCCACGGCTGCGTGGGCCTGCGAACCGTGTCGCCGACGCGTATCACCCTGCGATGCGCAGAATCCTGCAAGATCTCCTCATCCGCCACGTGTTCAGAGGCTACAGCGGTTCCGAGGTGGCAGGTCGCGACCGAACTCGAGTACGTTCGGCTTCTCGCGAATGCGTGTCGATTCGCCCGGCCGCCGTTCGACGCGTTGCTGAGACGCGGCACGCGTGAAGGGAGACAACACCAATGAAATTCATGATTGTGGGCAAGGCGAACGCGGAGACCGAGGCCGGGGTGCTGCCCAGCCAGGAGCTCGTCGACAACATGCACGCCTACAACGAGTCGCTGGCCAAGGCCGGGGTGCTGCTGGCTGCCGAAGGGCTCTACCCGAGCTCCCAGGGCGCCCAGATCGCCTACAGCGGCGGCAAGGCCACGGTGATCGACGGGCCGTTCGCCGAGGCCAAGGAGCTCATCGCCGGGTTCTGGCTGATCCAGGTGAAGTCCAGGGAAGAGGCCATCGAGTGGGCCTTGCGCCTCCCGGTGCCGCCTGGCCACGAGGGGGTGGGGCTGGACGTGTGGCGGGTGTTCGACCCCTCGGACGTACCGGACGACTCGATGCCCGCCGAGGAGCGCGAGCGCGAGGAGGCCCTCCGCGAACGCCTCAGCGTCGACCAGCCAGACGACTGACGCACACCCAGGCGGGGGCCTGCGGCGGCTCGTCAACGAGAAATGACCCCAGGTTGCCAGGCGAGCCACCGCCCTGGTCTCATGGGCGCGTGACAGCTTCCGACACTCATCGCGCGATCGAGGCTGTATGGCGGATCGAGGCGGCCCGGCTCATCGCCGGCCTCGCCCGGATGGTGCGCGACGTCGGCCTCGCCGAGGAGCTGGCACAGGACGCGCTGGTCGCCGCCCTGCAGCAGTGGCCCGAGTCCGGGGTGCCGCGCAACCCCGGCGCCTGGCTGATGACGGTCTCCAAGCGCCGCGCCATCGACCTGATCCGCAGGAACGAACGCCTCGAGCGCAACCTGGTCGAGCTCGGGCACCGGCTGGAGCACGAGGAAGAGCTCCCCGAGGTCGACGAGATCGAGGACGACCTCCTGCGCCTGGTGTTCACCGCCTGCCATCCCGCCCTGTCGATGGAGGCACGGGTGGCGCTGACGCTGCGCGTCCTCGGTGGCCTGACCACCGAGGAGATCGCCCGCGCGTTCCTGGTCCCGGAGTCCACGGTGGCGCAGCGGATCGTCCGCGCCAAGCGCACCCTCGCCGACAAGCAGATCCCCTTCGAGGTCCCGCAGGGCGCCGAGCTGGCCGGCCGCCTGGCCGCCGTCCTGGAGGTCATCTACCTCGTCTTCAACGAGGGCTACTCGGCCACGGCCGGCGACGACTGGATGCGCCCGGCCCTGTGCGAGGACGCCCTGCGCCTGGGCCGGGTCCTCGCCGGTCTGATGCCCAAGGAACCCGAGGTTCACGGGCTCGTGGCGCTGATGGAGATCCACGCCTCGCGATCCGCCGCCCGGGTGGGCCCCTCCGGGGAGCCGGTCCTGCTGCTCGACCAGAACCGCGCCCGCTGGGACCAGCTCCTCATCCGCCGCGGCCTGGCCGCCCTGGAGCACGTGGAAGAGCTCGGCGGCGCCAGGGGGCCGTACGCGCTCCAGGCCGCCATCGCCGCCTGCCACGCCCGCGCGCTCAACCCCGAGGACACCGACTGGGTACGCATCGCCGGCCTCTACGAGGAGCTGGCCAAGCTCTCGCGCTCCCCCGTGGTCGAGCTCAACCGGGCGGTCGCCCTGTCCATGGCGTACGGCCCGGCGGTCGGGCTTGAGCTCCTGGACCAGATCATGGACGAGCCCTCACTGAAGGACTACCACCTGCTGCC
Organism: Nonomuraea polychroma; assembly: GCF_004011505.1. Lineage (NCBI taxonomy): Bacteria > Bacillati > Actinomycetota > Actinomycetes > Streptosporangiales > Streptosporangiaceae > Nonomuraea > Nonomuraea polychroma. Next base: position 2,853,779 of record NZ_SAUN01000001.1, on the reverse strand, counting down.
GAGCGTCCGCGGCGATTTCCTGTACAAGCTGGGACGGCGGGAGGAGGCGCGGGCCGAGTTCGAGCGGGCGGCGAGCATGACCCGCAACGCCCGCGAGCGCGCCCTGCTGGAGGAACGCGCCGCCGCCTGCCGCGGCGACACTGGTTGATCGTTCCGGCGGCCCTGTCCTGTTCGTTGTTCGCGGTGCCGCGTCTCGAAGAGATCACCCCCGGCAATCTCTTTCCTCATCGCTCGTGAGGTTGACGCGGTCGCCGAACAGGCCGCTGGCGCGGGTCAGCAGGACGTCGCAGGCCGGGCATGCCCGGTGCTGGGCGATCAGGTCGCCGTCGGCGCCGTCCCCGTTCACTTGGCCGATGGGGATGGTGAGCACTGCCCGGTCCCGGGGTGCCGGCCCATCCCGGCGTTCGAGTGGGTCAGGGGCGGCGGCCGGTGAAGTACAGGAACGCGGTCTGCGGGTCGGCGTCCGCCGGGGGCACGGCCTGCGGCTCGAAGGCGCCGGTCGCCTGGAGGGCGGCGTAGTGGGGGCGCAGGCTCTCATGGGTGCTGATGACGGCCTCGCGGTCCAGGGTCTCGTCTCCGCCGACCGCACGGGCCAGGTCCCAGGTGTGGACGAGCAGTTCCAGGGCCCCCACGACGTCGGCCGCTCGCTCGACGGGGACGGGCCCGATGGGGCTGAACGGAAGGGGCGTGGCCGCCAGTGCCGGATCGGTGAGGATGGCGCGGAGTTCCGCCCGGACCTCGGCGTAGGCGGCGGCGAGGTGGGCGCCCGGCTCGACGTGCGGGGCGTCGGCCATGCCGGACACGCCGACGCCGTGAGAGGGCTGCGGCGGGGTGCCGCGCACGACCGAGACGATGCCGCGGTGCCCGTTGATGACGTGCGCCACGACGTCGCGGGCCGTCCATCCCTCGCAGGGACTGACGCGGTCCCATCGGTCCGCGGGAGTCGCCTGAACGCGGGCCAGGAAGCCCCCTGCGAGGCGGTCGAATCGATCGGCGATCGCGGACATGGATGATCCCATCTTCGAGGTCGGAATGAGGACGCACCCCACTATATGTAGGAAATTTCCTACACGTCACGTCGATCTTCGCCCGCGCCATGACCAGACCCCCGTCGGTACGGGGGTGACGTGGCCGGATCGCCGCGCCTACGGCAGGTCAGCGACCACATCCCCAGTCCGTACGTGCGCGGCCAGCTCGGATGCGGCGGGCACGGGGCGCGGCGAGAGCCCGGCCGCGGCGAAGGAAAACCGAACGTCGGCCCGGTTGTCCGGCGTCCTCGCGACTATGGGGGCCGATTTCCACCCTTGACCTGAGCATCCTGACAAAAGACTCTTTGCCGGATATCACCGTAAACAGGTTTTGCAACGGCAATTACCCAGATTTACTCGCGCGCGTTTTCACGATCAATCGCGTCCGGAGGCGACGCGGTCGCGCGGCGTCGGCTGGTGCCCTGCGCCAGGGGCATGGGGAGCCAGTGCTCGGACAGCCATCGGACACGTCTTCCGCGAAGACCGTTGGCGGACTGTCTCAAAAGCAGCTTCCACAACGTGAAAGAAACTTCAGCCCTATCGTCGGGGACGACGGGAGCCGCATAATTTCGCGTTCGTCAAGCATCTGATCGCGTTTGACGGAGCAGGAGGAGCAATGAGGTGATCTCAGGGAATTGCCGGTAGGTCGTTGTGCTCGAAATGGGTGAGGACAAGTCCTGCGCGGGCGATGTCGCCGATTCTGCTGGGGCTGACGGTGATGTGCTGGAGGGTCCGCCAGCGGCCTTTGAGCAGGGCGAATCCGCGTTCACCGAGACAGCGCAGGGCCCGTAGGAGCCGATTGTAGGTGCGGTTGTCCGGGCTGAGGATCTGATTGCCGGAGGGTTGTTTGATCGGCGTGTGGATGCCGATTCCGGCGCCGTCGTAGCCGCTGTCGGCGAGGGTGGGCAGGCCACGTGCGGCAGCGGCGTACAGCGCACCCAGGACGTTCGCACGGGCGGCTGTCAGATCATGGACGGAGCCGGGCTCGACCTCGCCGATCCACAACGGCAGGCCGTCTGGTGCCGAGAGGCTTGGAGGTTGCCGGCGTGCTGGTGGGCCTTGCCGGAGTACCACTTGCCGGAGTACCAGGCGTCGATGGACTCGCCCTTGACGCTGACGGTCTGCTCGGCGCAGCGATCGATCGGGATCAGAGTGCCGTCCAGGATCACATACGCCAGTCCCTCGGCTTGAGCGCGGTCCAGAGCTTCGGAAAGATCTGGGGCTTGATCTGCGAGAACCTCGATTGACTCGTGGATGTAGCGGTAGGCGGTGGGCCGGGAGACTCGGTGATCGCGGCCGAGCTTGGGGATGTCGTTCACGCCGCGGAACCAGCACAGCACCATGACCGCCTGCCGGAACGGGGTCAAGGCCCGGCTGCCCTTGGGCGTCCTACGCAGCCGGCGCTCTGCCCGCAGCAACCCCGCGACGTACTGAACCAGTGCACGAGAGACGTCAAGCGTGGGACGATGATCAATCACGTGGAGACTTCCGGCCGGTTGAGCGTCTTGTGGTGAGAGCTCTTCTACCGGGGGCTCCACGTCTGTTTCAGGCCTTCGGCAACTCCTCCCGAAAGGTCCGGAACGCCACCATAGGCGTCCAAGAAATCCCCATTCACTCAGTCGCTGGGCCACGGCGTCTACCGACTCCCTAGGCTGCGGCCGCGGGCCAGGTCGCGGTTCTGGCCCACATGTCGAAATGAGGGCCGGCGCCTAGGTCGCCGGTGCGGACCTGCCGGGTTTCGGCCACCCAGATGGAGCCATGGGCCAGTGGTGGAGCTGGAAAAGGGCCAGGTCGGCGAGGGTGGACAAGATGCCGGCGATGCCGTAGATGCCGCTGGGGAGGCGGGCTGGATTCGCCTTGCTCCCGGCCGCGGCCGGTCTCAGGCCTGGCCGAGAACCTCCGCCGTCTCGGCGGGTGCGGGTTCGGCGGCCGGTGGCTGTCGGCGGAGGGCCGCCAAGGCGAGCACGGCCAGGGCCAGGGTGGCGACTGCGCCGATCCCGGCGACGAGGTTGAGGCCTGCAGTGAACGCCTCCCGGGCGGGTGCGAGTACGGCTTCCGCCTGGGCGGGCGGGAGGTGTGCGACGGCGGTGACCGCGGCCTCGATCGAGTCGCGGGCGGCGGAGGTCGCCTCCGACGGGAGGCCGGCGGGAAGCGCGGTGGGCACGGCCTGACGGTAGACGGCGGCTCCGACGCTGCCCAGGACGGCCACACCCAGGGCCAGGCCGAGTTCGGTGCTCGTTTCGGACATGGCCGCAGCGGATCCGGCCTTCTCGGGCGGGGCGGAGCCGACAACGAGGTCGGTGCCCAGCGCCATGATCGGGCCCTGGCCGACGTAGACGACGACGATGCCGGCGATCAGGAGGGGGAGCCCGGCTGCCTGGCCGAGCAGGACCAGCAGGAGGAAGCCGGCCGCCGATACCGCCAGGGACCCGGCGACCACGACCCGCTCGGGCAGTCGCCGTACCAGGATGGGGGCAGCCAGGGAGGTGAGGATCATGGCAACCGACGAGGGCACCAGCCACAGGCCCGCCGCAAGCGGGGACAAGCCCTCGACTCCCTGGAGGAACCGCGTGACGAACAGGTAGGTGCCAGCGGTGGCGGCCAAGCCCAGGAGCAGGACGAGCAGGGCGCCGGCGAGGGCGCGATTCCGGAAGAGCGTCACGTCGAGCACCGGGTCGGCGAGCCCGCGCTGCCGCCGCCAGAACACCGCTCCGGCGGCCAGACCGGCCAGAACGATCCCGCCGCTCAGGACCGGGTCGCCCCCGTGGGACAGCAGCTTGACGCCGTACACGATCGTCAGCATGGCGACCAGGGAAAGCGCGACGCTGACCGGGTCGGGCCGCCCTGCGGTGGTGTCGCGGTACTCCGGGATCATTAGCGGCCCGCCCACCAGCAGCAGCGCCATCACCGGCACGGCGATCAGGAACGCCGCCCCCCATCCGAACGATTCCAGCAGCGCCCCGCCGACCACCGGCCCCAGGGCGACTCCGCCGGACATGCTCGCCGCCCAGATGCCGATGGCGGTCCCCCGCTGGCGTGCGTCCCGGAACATGTTGCTGATCAGCGCCAGCGTGGAGGGCATCAGCGTCGCCCCCGCAATCCCGAGCAGCGCCCGGGCGGCGATCAACGCCTCCGCGCTGGGGGCGTACGCAGCAGCCACCGATGCCATGCCAAACGCCCCCGCTCCCCACATCAGCAACCTGCGTCGCCCGATCCGGTCGCCCAGCGTCCCCATCGTCACGAGGAATCCGGCGATCATGAACCCGTAGACGTCGGTGATCCACAACATCTGCTCGCTGCTGGGCTGCAGATCCGCCACGAGATGTGGCACTGCGAGGTAGAGCACTGTGACGTCCATGGCCAACAGCAAGGTGGGCAGGGCCAGCATCGCGAGCCCGGCCCACTGGCGCGCCCCAGCGACATTCGGTCGCCGACTTGCGACTTCTCGTTGAGATGGTGATGTCATGCGGCCAAGCTAAACTGTCACATCGATGTGATAGTCAAGCCGTACGCCGGAGGGCAACATGCGCATCGGGGAACTCGAACACCGCACCGGGGTCAACCGGCGCCTCCTGCGCTACTACGAGGAGCAGGGCCTCCTCCGCCCCGAGCGCAAACCCAGCGGCTACCGGGACTACGCCGAATCGGACGTGGCAACCGTCCGCCACATCCGCAACCTGCTCGCCGCCGGACTGTCCACGATCACCATCGCCGACCTGCTGCCCTGCATGGGCAAGGACGGCGACGCTCTCATCGCCGACTGTCCCGAACTCCTGCTCGACCTCCACCGCGAACGCGCCCGTATCCAGGCCGCCATCCACGAACTGGAGACCGCCCGCACCACCCTGGACGCGGTCATCGCCACCGCACCCCCCGAGGCCGAGCAGGCCGCCCGCGCCTTGCTCACCCCAGCGTCCTGACGGATCCGATACGGCAGGCGCACGGGCTGCTGGGGCCTGGCCATCACCCACCGCAAGGGCAACCTGTCATGGATCTCCGCCGCCAAGCCCGGCCGCTCCAGCGAGATCACCATCGCCCGCCACAACAAGATCACTGCGCTTGCGGGAGGCCGGGCTCGGTGCCATCGGCGATCTGGGCTTCGTCGGCCTGGACGACGATCCTGACCATCCAGTCGTCATCACCGGCCGCCAGGCGGCCCGCGGCCGGCCGCTCACAGCCATAGACAAGGAGGTCAGCCAGCTCGTCAACGCCGAACGCGCCCCCGTCGAGCACGGCTTCGCCGCCCTGAAGAACTGGCGGATCCTCTAAGGTCCGCATGTACGCCGGTCGCGCCACCACGCTGCTGCGCGCCCTGATGGTCCCGGTCAACGCCGAGATCGCCCGATGACAGATGATCGCTCGATCAGAGACTCCGCCACTACCAGCACGAGTACGCCCCAACCGTGCCACACCAGGCTGTGCACCTGCGACTTCAGGATGAAACGATCTCAATCGCGCCGAACTATTTCGCTGAGATCACCTCAATGAGCGCCGAATTCGTCAACTGGAGCGAGGTCAAGGCCAAGCCGCGCGAGTTCGACCCCCGGAGCGATTCGGAACGTGAAGTGGGCCGGGAGGCGGCGCGGGCGCGGCGCGAGGCGTACCAGCACCCTCGCCAGAGAGCTGTTCGACCTTGTCGAGCAGAGCGAGCCATCGCCTCCCGGCCGCCGGGCCCGAGCTATCCGGTGTGCCGCCAGCCGGTTCGACACCTTTGCCGCGGTCTCCCATCGGATGGCCTGGAAGCTGACGCGCGCGCCCCGCCGGACGCTCTTGACGCCCCCGCACCGGCGCCCCCTGAGGTGTGAGTTGCCCAGGATGCGACACAAAAGATGTCTCTTGTGGTGGGAGCGCTCCCAATCAGCTCTTTGAGAGGTTTGTCCAGGAAAGTCGGGCTTCAGAGTTCCAAATCGCACCATTGGTAACGGTTACGTTTCGGCGGATTGACGTGCGGACCCGGCAAGTGCACCCTTTGTGGGAGCGCTCCCAAAGACTCCCACCGCGGCGGAGCGCATGCCGCGGTGCACTCCCCCACCATTCACCCGAGAAGGGGTCCACCCATGATGATCAGCAAGCGGCGCGGCGGTCTTGCCGCGGCCTCGGTGCTCGCCGCGGCGGCGCTGACCGTCGCGTCCTGCAGCTCCGGCGGCACCTCGCAGTCCAGCGCTCCCGCTTCCTCCGCCCCTGCCGAGCCGGTCACGATCCGCGTGCAGACCTTCGGCGGCGGCACCAACTTCGGCTACGAGAAAGCCGTCGCCAAGTGGAACGCCGAGCACAAGGACATCCAGATCAAGCACGAGAACCTGACCGACCAGTTCGAGCAGGTGTACTGGCCACAGATGATCCAGTGGCTCACGTCCGGCAACGGCGCGGGCGACGTGGTCGGCATCGACGAGGGCGGCATGGGCCTGGCCAAGGCGCACCCCGAATGGTGGGCCGACCTGAAGGAGCACGGCCTGGAATCCCGCAAGGCGGACTTCCCCGCCTGGAAGTGGGAGACCGGCGTCGCCTCCGACGGCAAGGTCTTCGGCCTGGGCACCGACATCGGCGGCATGAGCATCTGCTACCGCACCGACCTGTTCAAGAAGGCCGGCCTGCCCACGGAACGGGACAAGGTCAGCGCCCTGTGGCCGACGTGGGACGCCTTCATGAAGGTCGGCCAGGACTTCCAGGGCAAGGTCAAGGACACCAAGTGGGCTGACGGCACCAACACGCTGTACCAGGTGGTGCTGTACCAGGAGGCGGCCAAGAACGGCAACGTCGCCTACTTCGACCAGCAGAACAACCTCATCGTCGACAAGAACCCGGCGGTGAAGACGGCGTTCGACTTCGCCCAGAAGATGACCCAACAGGGCCTGACCGCCAAGCTGCGCAACTTCACCCCCGAGTGGGCGGCGGGCACCCAGAAGGGCGCGTTCGCCACGCTCGGCTGCCCGTCCTGGATGCTCGGCGTGGTCAGCGGCAACGCCGGCGAGAGCGGGTCGGGCAAGTGGGACGTGGCCTCGGTCCCGGGCGGCGGCGGCAACTGGGGCGGCTCCTGGCTGGCCGTGCCCAAGCAGTCCAAGCACCCGAAGGAAGCGGCCATGGTCGCCGACTACCTGACGCAGGCGCAGACCCAGGCGAGCATCTTCGCCGACTTCGGCAACATGCCGAGCAACACCAAGGCCCAGCAGGAGCCGGCCGTGCAGGGCGCGAAGAACGAGTTCTTCAACGACGCCCCCATCGGTGAGATCTTCGCCAAGTCCGCCTCGAGCCTTCAGCCGGTCTTCCTCGGCGTGAAGCACGCGCAGGTGAAGAACGCCATCGAGTCGGTCATCCAGGGCATGGACGACGGCTCCGTCGCCCACGACAAGGCCTGGCAGCAGCTGGTCGACGACGCGGTCAAGGCCGCGGGCTGATCTCCCCGCCCGGCCCGCCAGAAGCGGGCCGGGCACGTTGCCGTCGACAAGCTGCCGAAAGGTTCTGTCATGAGCCTCGACACCCTTCCGCGGGCGACGCGGAGCTCCCACCGCCGTGGGCGCCCGCCCGGCCGCCGCTGGCGTTCCCGGCTGGACGTCAAGGCGATGCCGTACGCCCTGGTGTCCCCCTACTTCATCCTGTTCGCCGCCTTCGGGCTCTTCCCGTTGGCCTTCACGCTGTACTACTCGCTCTACGACTACGACCTGGCCGGGACCACGGAGTGGGCCGGGCTGGACAACTACACCGCGCTGCTGGGCGACGAGGACTTCTGGCGTGCCGTCATCAACACGATCGGCATGTTCGTCATCGCCACCGTCCCGCAGATGTTGCTGGCGCTGTTTCTCGCCAACGCGCTCAACAAACGTTTCAAGCTGCGCCTCGCGATCCGCATGAGCGTGCTGCTCCCGTTGGTGACGTCGGTGGTCGCGGTTGCGGTGGTGTTCACGCAGCTGTTCGCCCGGGACTGGGGCCTGGTCAACTGGATCCTCAGTTGGTTCGGCATGGACGCGCTGAACTGGCGGGCCGAGCGCATCCCGTCGTGGATCGCCATCGCCACCATGGTCGACTGGCGCTGGACCGGCTACAACGCGATCATTTTCCTGGCCGGCATGCAGACGATCCCGCGTGACCTGTACGAGGCCGCCGCCATCGACGGCGCGTCCCGGCGCCGGCAGTTCTGGCAGATCACGCTGCCGATGCTGCGCCCCACCATGATCTTCGTGGTGCTCAACTCCACGATCGGCGGGCTGACGCTGTTCTCCGAGCCGACCACGTTCTACAACGGCAATGTCGACGGCGGGTCGCAGGGCCAGTTCCAGACGGTGGCCATGTTCATCGTCAAGGAGGGCTTCCGCGAGTTCGACTACGGCTACGCGGCCGCGGCCGCCTGGCTGCTGTTCCTTCTCATTCTCATCGGAGCGGCGATCAACTTCCTGTTCGTGCGCAGGATCGGGGGCACGAGATGAACAACTGGTCTCCGACCATTCTCACCAGGGTCATGCTGGGGGTGGCCGTCTTCCTGTCGGCGTTCCCGCTGTACTGGATGCTGGTGATCGCGTCGCGGACGAACGCCGACGCGGTGGCGATGCCGCCGCCGCTGCTGCCGGGCGGGAACCTCGGCGAGAACATCCTCGCGGTGATCAACCACGAGGACGCCAAGTTCCTGCTGGGCCTGACGAACTCGTTCATCGTCGCCACCACGGTCACCGTCTCGGTCGTCATCATCTCGACGCTGGCCGGCTTCTCCTTCGCCAACCTGAACTTCAAGGGCAGGAACCTGCTGCTGGTGCTGGTGCTGCTGACGATGGCGGTGCCGCTGCAGCAGATGGGCGTGGTGCCGCTCTACCGGCTCATGGTGAGCCTGGAGTGGACGGGCACGCTCAAGGCGGTCATCCTGCCGTACCTGCTCAACGGGTTCGGCGTGTTCCTGATGACGCAGTACACCCGGCAGGCCGTGCCGATGGAGCTGGTCGAGGCGGCCAGGGTGGACGGCGCCGCCACGCTGCGGATCTGGTGGAACGTCGTGCTGCCCGCCGTGCGTCCGGGCATGGCGGTGCTGGGCATCAACACGTTCATGCTCATGTGGAACGACTTCATGTGGCCGCTGATCGTGCTGAACGCGGACAACCCGACGGTGCAGATCGCGATCACGAATCTCAACGCGAGGTTCTCCACGAACTACACGTTGATCTTCGCGGGCACGGCGCTGTCCATCATTCCGCTCGTCGCGGTATTCGTCGTATTCGGCCGTCAGATCGTCGGCGGACTCATGGAAGGTGCGGTCAAAGCGTGACGACACAAGAGGAACAGACGCGTGCCGGGCTGCGCTTTCCCGCGGGCTTCACGCTGGGCGCGGCGACCTCGGCGTACCAGATCGAAGGTGCCGTCGACGAGGACGGGCGCGGCACCTCCATCTGGGACACGTTCGCCAAGACACCGGGCCGGGTGCTGAACGGGCACAACGCGGACGTGGCCATCGACCACTACCACCGCTATCGGGACGACGTCGCCCTCATGGCGGACCTGGGCCTGACGGCCTACCGGTTCTCGGTCTCCTGGCCCCGCATCCAGCCGACCGGCTCGGGCAAGGTCAATCAGAAGGGGCTGGACTTCTACAAGCGGCTCACCGACGAGCTGCGGGGGCACGGCATCGACCCGTGGCTGACCCTCTACCACTGGGACCTGCCGCAGGAGCTGGAGGACAAGGGCGGCTGGCCCAACCGCGACGTCGCGTACTGCTTCGCCGACTACGCGGCGACGGTGCACGAGGCGCTGAAGGATCACGTGCACACCTTCAGCACCGTCAACGAGCCATGGTGCGCCGCGTTCCTCGGCTACGCCTCGGGCGAGCACGCCCCTGGCCGGCGTGAGCCGCAGAACGCGATCAGGGGCGCGCACCACCTCAACTTGGCGCACGGGCTGGCGGTGCAGGCGATGGGCGCCCGGCGGGTGGGCGGCTGCGTCAACCTGTACGCGGTCGACCCGGCGACCGACAGCGTGGAGGACCTGGACGCGGCGCGGCGCATCGACGGGCTGCAGAACCGGTTCTTCCTGGACGCGCTGCTGCTGGGCCGCTATCCGGAGGACGTGCTGGACGACCTGCCGGTCGAGATCGACTTCATTCAGCCGGGCGACATGAAGACCATCAACGCGCCCATCGACCTGCTGCTCGTCAACTACTACAGCCGCTTCACGGTCTCGGGAGCACCAGGCGGCAAGCAGTCGGCGTCGGCCGCTCCCACGGACACGGGTTCGCCGTGGGTGGGCAGCGAGCACGTGTCGTTCGTCAGCGCCGGTCATCCGGTGACGGCGATGGGCTGGGAGATCGACGAGAGCGGCCTCGTGGAGGTCCTCACGCGGGTGGCACGGGAGTACCCGGCGATCCCGATGGTGGTCTCCGAGAACGGCGCCGCCTTCGACGACGAGCTGGTGGACGGCCGGATCCACGACCGTGAGCGGCAGGGGTACGTGGAGGCGCACCTTGGCGCGTGCAAGGAAGCCATCGACCGGGGTGTGCCCCTGGAGGGCTATTTCGCCTGGTCGCTGATGGACAATTTCGAGTGGGCGTGGGGCTACGGCAAGCGGTTCGGCCTGGTCCATGTGGACTTCGAGACCCAGGAGAGGCGGCTGAAGGACAGCGCGCTCTGGTACTCGGAGATCATCCGGCAGAATAGTCAGCATGAACCGACCGACTCTTGAGGCTGTCGCGGCTCGGGCCGGGGTAGGCCGGGGCACGGTGTCGAGAGTCATCAACGGCTCGCCGAACGTCAGCGCCAAGGCCCGCGAGGCCGTTGAGCTGGCCATTCGCGAGCTGGGCTACGTGCCCAACCGTGCCGCGCGTGCCTTGGTGACGCGCCGTACGGACACGGTGGCGCTGGTGGTGTCCGAGTCGCAGCTGCGGGTGTTCGACGAGCCTTACTTCGCCGGCACCATCCGCGGCATCGGCTCGGCGCTGGCCGAGACCGGGCTCCAGCTCATCCTGGCCATGGCGCGCACCCCCGAGGAGCACGAGCGCCTGGAGACCTACCTGACGGGGCAGCACGTCGACGGCGTGCTGCTGCTGTCGCTGCACGGCGCCGACCCGCTCCCGGGCCGGCTGGAGGCGATGGGGGTGCCGACCGTACTGGGCGGCCTCCCCGTCGGCCTCAACCCATACAGCTACGTGGACATGGACAACAGGGCAGGGGCCCGGCAGGCGGTCAAGCACCTGCTGGGCCTCGGCCGCCGCCGGATCGCCACGATCGCCGGCGCCCAGGACATGGGCGTGGGTGTGGACCGTCTGGCCGGCTACCGTGACGCGTTGCTGCCCTCGGGCCTGCCGGAGCTGGTGGCCTACGGCGACTTCTCCGAGCAGAGCGGCGCGGCCGCGATGGCCGAGCTGCTGGATCGCCATCCCGACCTCGACGCGGTGTTCGCGGCCTCCGACCCGATGGCGCTGGGCGCGATGCGGGTGCTCAAGGCCGCCGGCCGGGCGATCCCGGAGGACGTGGCGGTGATAGGATTTGACGACTCCAAGGCCGCGCTGAGCGCCGACCCGCCGCTGACCACCGTCCACCAGCCGACCGAGGCCATGGGCCGGCAGATGGCCAAGCTGCTCGTCGCCCGCATCAACGGCGAGGTGCTGCGCCAGCCCGTCGTGATCCTGGACACCCATCTCGTACGCCGCGAATCCGCCTGACCAGCGAGGAGTTCTGTGGACAGCAGGACCAAGCGCCAACTATCCGCCGCCGAGCTCGACGCGCTCGCCCGCCGGGCGCTGGGCACGGGCGTGGCGTCTTCGACCGAGCTGACCGACGGCTACGCCAACGCCGTCTGGCGGCTCGCGCTCGAGGACGGCCGCGACGTGGTGCTGAAGTTGTCGCCGCACCCCGACCTGGACCAGCTCAGCTACGAGCGCAACCTGCTGCGCACGGAGGCCGCCGCCATCGAGCTCGCGATCGGGGCGGGGGTCCCGGTCGCGCCGCTGGTGCACGCCGGCTACGACGACCCGGTGCTGGGTGGCGACTACCTCATGCTGGCCGCGCTGGACGGCGTGTCGTGGAACGACGTCAAGCCGGACGGCGAGGACGCGCTGCGCCGGGAGCTGGGCCGGCATCTGGCCAGGCTCAACGCGGTGACGGGCGAGGTGTTCGGCTATCCGTACGCCGGGATCGTGGGGACGACGTGGCGCGAGGCGTTCCTGGCGATGGTGGCGGCGCTGATCGCTGACACCGAGCGTTATCCGACGCCGCTGCCCCGGCCGGCCGAGGAGATCATGGCCGTGTTCGAGAACGCCTCGCCCGCGCTCGACGAGGTGACGACGCCGCACCTGGTCCACTTCGACGTGTGGGTGGGCAACGTCTTCCTGGACCTGCGCGGCACGCCGCGGATCCAGGCCATCATCGACCACGAGCGGGCGTTCTGGGGCGACCCGATCGCCGAGTTCGTCACACCGACGATCTTCGGCGAGCTGCGCGAGGACGACCCGCTGCTCGCGGGCTACCGGGAGGTGACGCCGCTGGAGCTGACTCCGGCGGCGCTCACCCGGCTCGACCTCTACCGGGCCTACCTCTCCTTGATCCTGCTGGTGGAGAACGGTCCCCGGCAATACCCGGAGGACGAGTACGCCAGGCTCCGCGACGGCGCGACGCGGTCACTGACCGACATGCTGGATCGCCTCGTACGCTCCTCCCTCGGCGCCCTGGGTTAGCTTCGCGCACTGGCCGGCGCCCGCGCCGGCCAGCTCGTTCGGCACGCCGAGGTCCGCCGGCGCGGATGTGTTGCCCATGCAGGCGAGGGCTCCCTTGACGGAGGCGCCGGACAGGATCGGCGCCGTGTTGCCGGTCAGCAGCGCGGCGCCGCGCAGATCGGCGCCCACGACGATCAGCTCGGCCGCGCCGCTGACGGTCAGGGCGCCCTCGACGCGGGCTTCGAGCAGGTGGACGGCGGCCGGCTTCGACGCGGCCAGCGCGCCCGTGACGCGGCCGCCGGTGACCACCAGCGAGGCGCCGGGCTTGACCGTGACAGGACCGGTCACCTGCGCGTGGTCGAGGCAGGTGACGCCGTCGGCGACGACGAGCGCGCCCCGGTGCTCGCCGGTGACCGTTCGGGTGCAGGCGGGCGGCGGCGCGATCGTGGTGACGGTGAAGCTCTTGGCCTTGCCGTAGTTGCCGGCGGCGTCGATCGAGCGGTATTCGATCGTGTGGCGGCCGCGCGGCAGCTTGCCGTACACGAGCGAGTCGATGACCGTGCCCTGCTCGGAGAACGTCCACGGCAGCTCGGAGGACGTGGGCCAGCCGAAGTAGTTGAACCAGCCGTCGCCGTCCACCCGGGACTCCGAGACCACGTACCCGTCGCGGTCGTCGGTCCCGGTGAGCCGCATCGAGAACGGGCCGTTGTAGACGTAGGTGTCACCCGACCGGGCCAGCGGCTGCGCCAGCTCGTACGCCGTACGCGGCCGCTCGGCGTCGACCGACCACGTGAGCGTGCGGGCGCCGAGCGCCGCGGTCAGCGTGTGCGTTCCCGGGCCGAGATCGAGCTCGCCCAGGTCGAGGTCGGTGCCGCCCTTGACCTGTTTCCCGTCGAGCGTCCAGGTGATCTCGGGGACGGCGCCGGCCGGGTGGGTGGTCTCGACGTACACGACGTCGGCGCGGCCGAGCGGCCGGTCCGTCGGCGTCGAGGAGACGACGGCGGGCTCGGCGCCGTCCGGCGGCGTGGTCAGCGCGGTGTCCACCGTCCAGGTGCGGGATCTGGTCATGGACTGCCTGATCGCCGGGTCCCTGACGAACTCGGTCGGGTCGGAGACGGTGGCCGTGACCGTGTGCGTGCCCGGCGCCAGGTTCAGCGTGCGCAGGTCGAGCGTGTCCCGGTCGTCCGGCAGGTCCCGGCCGTCCACGGTCCACGTCGTCGTCAGCGAGTGGCTCACGGGACGCATCGGCTCCACCCACAACACCCGGTCGGCGCCGACGGGCGCGTCCACGGGCGCGGAGTCCTGGATCAGCGTGGTCTTGGCGGTGATGCGCTGCGTCATGATCTCGCGGCTGACCTGGTCGAAGTAGTAGCCGAGCGTCTTCATCATCGAGTGCGCGCTCGGCCGCCACACGCCGGTCGTGTAGTAGAGGCCGCCCTCGTAGCGGCCGATCGGGCCGCCGGACTCGCTCGGCTCGCCCAGCCAGCGCCACCACTTCTTCTGCTGGTCGCGCAGCTGCTGCTCGGTCAGCAGGGTGTGGTGGGCGCTCGACGGCTCCGGGCCGGTGTAGGCGCCGCCGGGGACGCCGCGCTGGTAGTAGTCGTACTCGTCCTGCAGGCCGCCCAGGGAATGGCCCAGCTCGTGCGGGCTGATCAGGGCGGACATGCTGTTGCTGCCGGAGGCGGTGGCGTACGTGCCGCCGGCGCCGCCGTAGGTGGCGCTGTTGGCCAGCGCGAGGATCTGCCGGTTGGCGGGCGCGGTGCCGGTCACCAGGTTGGCGTACCGGGTGGCGGCGGCGTTGTCCATGGTGATGAGGCGCTGGACGCTGCTGGGGTTGCAGCGGCCCCAGAAGCCCATGCTCAGCGGCGTCGTCCGCCTGGGCGCGTCCAGGCCGGGGTCGCAGCTGATGCCGGACTCTCCGGAGACGATGTCGATCCGGTAGACGTTGATGTAGTTCCGGTACGACTTGAACGGCTCGATCGACCACATCACGTTGAGGTGCCGGTCGGCGTCGGCCTGGAACTCGGCCTGTTCGGCCTCGGTGTAGCCGTCGCCCATGAGGATCAGGTTGAACCGCTTGGCCGGCGGGCCGGTGACCTGCACGGGCACCACGGTGGCCGCGCCGGGCTCCGCGGCGACGGTGGCGGTGGCGGCGGCGGCGGCGGCGTCGGATAACGGGACGGACGACACGGACAGGACGGCGGCGGCCGTGATCAGGACCGCGAATCTGCGCATGCCTCGCACTATCTCTCAGCTGACGATCATTGCCCAGAGTGCCGCGGGCCGCCGGCGCGGGTTCAGGCCTCGGGCAGCTCGGCCAGCATGATGGGCTGCGTCGTGGGTTTCTCGGAGCCGCTCGCCGGCTCCACCGTGATCGCCACGCGGTCGTCGTCACGCAGCGGCGTGATCATCATGGGCGCGGTGACGCCGTCCTCGGCGGGGCCGAGCATCCCGGCCCGGCGCGGGCCGCCGGGGCCCATCAGCCACAGCTCGTACGCCTGCGTGTCCGGCAGCTTGCGCAGGTCGGACGAGGTGAACACCATGCGGCCCTTCGACCGCGAGATCACCACCGTGGCGGTGCCGCCGGAGGTGACCGGCCGGCGCAGCGTCTCGGCGTCGGGCGCGGCCAGGACGGCCACCAGCTCGCCGTTCCTGGCGGTCAGCTCGCCCAGGTCGCGGCGTGCGTCGAAGGCGACGGCGCCGAGCGCGACCGCGGCCGCCGCGGACATCGCCACCAGCCCCGCCACCACCTTCGAGCGCTTGCGCCGCAGCGGCACCACATTCCGGCGGCTCTCAGGACCGCCACTCTCGGGACCGCGACCCGCGGGACCGCCACCCGCGGACCGCGCCGGGTGTCCGGGCGGAAGGGCGAGCGTGGGCGCGTCGGCCGGCGCCGCTCCGGAGCCCCGTGTCTCGGGGCGCCGCCAGATCGTCGGGCTGTCGTCGGGCACCCCGCCCTCGCTCCGGGCTCGGGACTCGTGCGCGGCGGCCAGCAGGCGGCTGCGGAGCCGGTCGGGCGGCGACTCGGCCACCGTCTCCGCCAGCCTGGCGGCTGCCTCCCGCAGCCGCCGGACCTCGGCCCCGCAGACCTGGCACGCACGCAGGTGCTCCTCGAACAGCACCCACTCGGCGTACGGCAGTGCGTGCACAGCGTAGGCACCGGAGAGGGTGTGGGGTTCGTCGTTCATCATCCACTCCCACGGTGAGAGGCGGCTCACGCATGTACTTCGGCTGCTCGGGCACGCCGGATGGCCCCGGATCCTGCTCATTTCCCATGACGTGCGACACAGTGGACGGAGCGGGTGTCAAATCCTGGACATTGGGGTCGGTAGCGGCGGGCTACGTGGAATACCCTCGTATCTCGTGAGCAGCAATCTTCTGGATCTTGATTCCTGGCGAGCCCTCCCCGCGGCGCAACAGCCTGACTGGCCCGACCGCGGCGAGCTCGACAAGGTCGTCTCCGAGCTCGGCGGCCTGCCCCCCTTGGTCTTCGCCGGCGAGTGCGACCAGCTCAAGGACCAGCTGGCCGCCGTCGCCCGCGGCGAGGCCTTCGTCCTGCAGGGCGGCGACTGCGCCGAGACCTTCTCCGGCGCCACCGCCGACAACGTCCGCAACAAGCTCAAGACGCTGCTGCAGATGGCGATCGTGCTGACGTACGCGGGCAAGGTTCCGGTCGTGAAGATCGGCCGAGTCGCCGGCCAGTTCGCCAAGCCGCGTTCCAAGCCGACCGAGACCCGCGACGGCATCGAGCTGCCCGCCTACCGGGGCGACATGGTCAACGGTTTCGAGTTCACCGCCGAGTCGCGCAAGCCGGACCCGTGGCGGCTGCTCAAGGCATACCACTCCTCGGCCGTGACGCTGAACCTGGCGCGGGCGTTCACCAAGGGCGGCTACGCCGACCTGCGCCAGGTGCACGCCTGGAACCAGGACTTCGTGGCCGAGTCGCCGGCCGGGCGCCGCTACGAACAGCTGGCCAGGGAGATCGACCAGGCGCTGGCCTTCATGCACGCCTGCGGGGCCGATCCGGAGGAGTTCCACACGGTCGAGTTCTACTCCTCGCACGAGGCGCTGATCCTCGACTACGACCGGGCGCTCACGCGCATCGACTCGCGTACGGGGCTGCCGTACGACGTGTCGGCGCACATGGTCTGGATCGGCGAGCGCACCCGCCAGCTCGACGGGGCGCACGTCGACTTCTTCGCCCGCATCCGCAACCCGATCGGCGTCAAGCTCGGCCCGACGACCACGTCCGAGGAGGCGCTGGCGCTCGTCGAGCGGCTCAACCCGGGCAACGAGGCGGGGCGGCTCACGTTCATCACCCGGATGGGCGCCTCCAAGATCCGCGAGCACCTGCCCGCGCTGGTCAAGGAGGTCACGGCCTCCGGGGCACAGGTGGCGTGGATCTGCGACCCGATGCACGGCAACACGTTCGAGGCGCCGAGCGGGCACAAGACGCGGCGGCTCGATGACGTGCTGGACGAGGTGGCCGGGTTCTTCGAGGTGCACCGGGCGCTCGGCACGCATCCGGGCGGCATCCACATCGAGTTCACCGGCGACGACGTGACGGAGTGCGTCGGCGGCGGGCACGGGATCGTCGAGGGCGACCTGGCCACCCGCTACGAGACGGCCTGCGACCCGCGCCTCAACCGCAGCCAGTCCCTCGACCTGGCCTTCCGCGTCGCCGAGCTCTACCGCGGCTGACCCCGCACGCGGGCCGGACCACCCCGTCCGGCCCGCATCCGAACACCGCGTTCGGCCCGCATCCGGGCCAGATGTGCCCGCCCGCCGCGCCCGCCCCCACGTCCGCGGCGCATGCGCCCGCCCGCGCCCCCGGCCGCGTGTCCGGCCAGAACGCCGGATAGCCGCACCTGCCCGTGCCATCGCGTCTAGGGCGCGTATCCCTTCCGGCGAGGCCTTGCCTCCGTCGGCCCAGGTGGCGGACTGCCGCAGGCCTCCTCATAGGTGCCCGACCTGGGTCACGTGGCCGCCGTTCGCGGCCAGCCAGCCGCCCTCGCGGGGCGAATACATGGCGGCGGCGTGATCTGCGTCTCATCGGCGGCAAGACCAGAACGATTTTCGGGTTGCTGCGGGACCGGCGGCACTATGATCGCCCCCAAGACGCCAAAAATGGGAGAAAACGTGGACAGTGCCCCCGAGGGGGTGGACCCCAACGTCCCCAACGTCGCGCGAATGTATGACTATTACCTCGACGGCAAGGACAACTTCGCGGCCGACCGGGCAGCGGCGGAGCAGATACTCAAGACCTTCCCCAACACCAAGGAGGGCTGCCGCGCCAACCGCGCGTTTCTGAAGCGCGCCGTGCGGCACGTGGTGGACGAGGGCGTCCGGCAGATCGTGGATCTGGGCGCCGGCCTGCCGACCCAGGGCAACACTCACGAGATCGCCCCCGACGCGCGCGTCGTCTACGTGGACTACGACTCCGTGGTGTGCGTGCACGGCAGGGCGCTGCTGGCCAGGAGGGAGAACGTCGACTTCATCCAGGCCGACGTGCGCGATCCGGACGTGCTGCTGGACAAGCTGGACGGCCTGATCGACTTCGACAAGCCCGTGGCGTTCCTGCTGCTGGCCGTCCTGCACTTCGTCCCCGACGACAACGCCTACGACCTGGTGACGAAGCTGCGGGAGGTGAGCGCGCCCGGCAGCCACCTCGTGATCAGCCATGCCGTGGACAGCACGCCGGACACGACCCCGCAGGCGATCGAGATCTACAAGAAGGCCACGGCCTCGCTCAACCTGCGCACCCGCGAGGAGATCCTGCGCTTCTTCGACGGGTACGAGCTGGCCGAGCCGGGACTGACGTTCCCGGCCGGGTGGCGTCCGGACGACCCGGACGCCCCGGGCAACGGCATCGACTTCGGCTACGTGGGAGTCGCTCGCAAGCACAGAGCGGCGAACGCTTAGGCCCGAGAGCGGCAGCTTGCGTGACCAGCGAGGGCCGAGTGAGCGCGACCATAAGCACGAACATGCCGAAACCCCGCCTGGAAGGGCGGGGTTTTCGCGTTGTCAGTTCTGTTCGGCGTTCTTCATCTCCTCGGCGAGCTCGGCCCTGATGGCGTCCATGTCGAGCGCCCGCACCTGCCGGATCAGGTCCTCGAGCGCCGGCCCCGGGATGGCCCCGGCCTGTGCGAAGACCACGATGCCGTCGCGGATCGCCATGAGCGTGGGGATCGAGGTGATGTCGAAACCCTGTGCGAGCGCCTGCTCGGCATCGGTGTCAATCTTCCCGAAGGTGATGTCGTCGTGCTTGTCCGACGCCTGCTCGAAGATCGGCCCGAACTTCTTGCACGGCGGGCACCACTCTGCCCAGAAGTCGAGCAACACGATCCCCTTGTCGGCGATGTCGTTGAAGTTCTTCTCGGTTACTTCGATGGTCGCCACAAGCGGCTCCTTGCTCGTCGGTGACGTTTTGTCCTCGCTGTCAACCACGTACCCGCCTCCAGCATTCCATGCGCGGCCCCCGCTCGGGGCCGCGCATGGAAAGATCAGCGGGCGCTGGGCAGGCTCAGGCCCACGACCAGGGGATCATGGTCGGAGGAACGGTAGGCGTCCGGCTTGTACAGGCCGGGCGGGTTGTACTCGGTGTTGTAGTCGAGGATGCGCGGCTCGTCGGCGTTGATGTGCCAGATGGTCGCGCCGGTCACCCGCTTGAGCAGCTGCTTGCCGACCAGGGCGTGGTCGAGCTCGCCCGCGAGGCCGTCGAAGACGTAGCTGTAGCGCTGCGGCGCCGGCACGAACTTCTTGGTCACGCTGGCCAGGCCGCCGGCCTCCAGGGTGTCGATCGGGTCCTCCTCGCCGTAGGCGTTGAGGTCGCCGAGCACGATCGGGTTCGGCAGGTCCTGCTCCTCGATGATGCCGAGCAGGGCCTTGGCCTGGGCGACGCGGGTGGGGTTCCAGCAGCCCTGGCCGTCACCCTGGTCGGTGTCGGGGCCGCTGGAGGGGCAGGTGCCCTTGGACTTCAGGTGGTTGACCACCATCGTGAACGGCTGGCTGCCGCTCTTCCTGCGGAAGGTCTGGATCAGCGGCGGGCGGCTGAACACCGGGTCCTGGGACGCCTTGGCCTCGCCGACCGGGGTGAGCTTGCCCGGTTTGTAGATCAGGCCGACCTGGATGGCGTCGGTGCCGGGGTACGGGTGCGCGAGCGCCGCGTACGTGCCCGCCCCGACCTCGGCGTTGACGGCGTCCACGAGCGCCTGCAGCGCGGTCTGGCCGTTGTTCTCGACCTCCATGAGCGCGACCGCGTCCGCGTTGAGACCCTTGAGCGCGGCGACCAGCTTGGCGAGCTGGCGCTGCTGCTCCGCGGCGGTGGTGGCGCCGCGCGAGCCGAGCGTGGTGAACCAGTTGAGCGTGTTGAACGAGGCCACCTTGACGTTGCCGATGACCGGCAGCGGCCTGGGCAGGCGCGGGTTGAGGTTCTTGTAGTCGACCGGCTTGGTCGGCTGCAGCCGGTACTTGCCGAACCCGTACCCGAGCACGCCGGTGAGCCCGGTCGCCACGTCGCCGGCCCGCACGATCGGCGGCAGGGTGGCGGGGTTCTCCCGGTTGGAGCCGTCGTCGACGAGCAGCGAGCGGCGGGCGTTCAGCGCGGGGTCCGCGCCGGGCCGGTCCGTCGGCTGGTAGAGCCTGCCCTGCGAGGACAGCGTGACCTCGCCGTAGCGGCCCAGGTTGTAGTGGTCGCTGACGGTCAGCGGCTGCGTGAAGGTCAGCAGCATGTTCTCGGCGGGCTCGAGCCCGCCGGAGTCTGTGGGCAGCGTGTACGACTGCGCCGCCACGCTCCCGGCACCGCACACGTCCACCGCGGTGACCGGCGACAGCTCGGTCCACCCGTTGAACTCGATCGCGCGGCCGGTGACCAGCACCCGGTCGCCGACCTTGACGTCCTTGAACGACTCGCGCGCGAACGCGAACAACCCTTCGGAGGTCTTCGGGTCGGCGTCGGGCCGCGTGTCCTGCAGGAAGAAACCGCTGAGCTGGTCGGTGCGCTGGAAGTCGCCGGTCACGACGCCCTCGACGCGCACGGTCTGGCCGGCCAGCGGGGTGGCGTCACCGGCGCCCTGCACCTGCGCGACGCGGTGAGTGGCGGGGGTGTCGCAAGGGGTGGCCGGGGCGGCCGCAGCCGGGGTCGCGGAGAGGGCCATCGCGACCATGGCAGCAAGGGATGCTCGGGATAAAACGCGCATGCCGGGAACTTTACGGCCTGTTCGACCGCATATTTCCACGTAAAAGTGGATAAAACATTAAAACATCGAACCTTGACACGTGGCCCTCGCGGGTATGACCACTGCATGGACTGGGTCACCTGCGCGTATTCGGTTGCCTGCAGCGGAATCACTACCCGGCCGTCCGGCCTCTGCCTCGCCCATCTGCCGCCCGAACAACTCCCTGAGGCGCTCGACCAGATGTTCCCCGGCCGCCTGCTCGACCTGCGGGGCACGACCGTCACCAGTGACCTGTTGTCCAGGGTTCTGGAGGCCATCGGCGACAGGCCGGGCCGGGCCCGGCTGGACCGGGTCAGGTTCACCGGCGACGTGCGGCTGTCGGGCGTGACGTTCGCCGGCGACGTCTCGCTCGACGGCGCCAGATTCGACCGGCTCGCCTCGTTCTTCGGCGCCCGGTTCGAGGGGAACGTGTCGCTGGCCGGCGCCAGGTTCGCCCGCGAATTGTCCTTCCACGGCGTCACCGTGCGCGGGCACGTCTCGCTCGACCGGGCCATGATGGCCCGCGACGCGCTGTTCAGCCAGGCGGTCTTCGGCCACGGGCTGTCCTGCGAGCGGGCCAGGTTCGACGGGTACGCCACGTTCGACGGGGCCCGCCTCGGTGACGGGGCCGCCTTCAGAGGGGCGCGTTTCGGCCGTACGCTGTCCTTCCGCAAGGTCAGCGGGCACGCCGGGTTCGAGGCCGCGCACTTCGCCGCGGACGCGTACCTGTCGGCCACCGGCCGGTTGTCGGCCGCTCGCGCCCGCGCCGACGGCCTGCTGGACGTGGCGGTGGCGCGGTGCGGCGTGGACCTGCGCGGGGTGGAGGTGGCGGGGACGACCACGCTGCGGCTGACCGACTCGCAGGCCGACCTGGAGGGCGCGGTGTTGCGTGGCCCGGCCACGGTGAGCGGCCGGGGCACCTCCACGGTGACCTCGCTGCGCCAGGTGGACGCCGCCGACCTGGCGCTGCGCGGGCTGGACCTGTCCTCCTGCCGGTTCGCGGGGCTCGCCCACCCGGCGGGTGTGCGGGTCAAGGACTGCACCTTCGCGCTGACCACGCGCGGCGTACGGGTGAGCCTGCGCCGGCCGATGCTGCGCTGGTTCTCCCGGCGCAGCGCCCTGGCGGACGAGCACGGCATCGACGGCGGGCCGGCCCCTGGTGATCCCGGCGTCACGCCTGACCGGCTGGCCGCGCTCTACGCCGGGCTACGGCCCAGCGACCGCGCCACGTCGGCGGACTTCGCGTTCGCGGCGATGGAGATGCGCCGCCGGGCCGGCCACCGGTGGTGGTTGTCGGTGTGGTGGCTGCTGTCCGGGTCCGGCATGCGCATGGGCCGGGCGGCGGCCTGGTTCACGCTGCTCGCGGCGCTGGCCGCGGCCGCCGTCCTGTGGGCCTGAGCCGTACCCCCTGGCGGGGGCATCTGGCCAGGACGATGCACCGTTAGAGCTGTGCCGCGATGTCGGCGACGCGGCGGAAGTGGGACGGCCAGCCGCCGCCCATGATCCGGCGCGACAACTGCTGGAGCTCGTCGTCCGGATCGAAGCCCTCGTGGTCGAGGAACAGCCTGGTGCCCTTGCCCTCGGGCTCCAGCCGCCAGGTGACCGTCCAGTCGGCCATCTTGCGGTCGCTCCAGCTGATCCTCAGCAGCTTCTCCGGCTCCAGCTCCAGCACCTCGCAGTAGACGATCCCGTCGAAGCCCACCTGCTTCTTGGGCTGGGTCTGGAACGTGAACCGATGGCCCACCTCCGGCTTGAAGTCGTTCGGCATGAGCCACTGGGCGACCAGCTCCGGCTCGGTGAGCGCCCGCCACACCTTCGCCGGCGGGTGCGCGATGAACTGGTCGAGCCTGATCGCACGGAGGTCTTCAGCTGTCCTGTCCATGGTCTTCCATTTCGTCGAGGAGCTTCGTCAGGTTCGCGAGCTTCTCCCGCCAGAACCGTTCGTACGGGGAGAGCCAGTCGCGGATCTCCATCAGCGGCGCCGGCTCCAGCCGGTAGTGCCGCTCCCGGCCCTTGCGCGTCTCGGACACGAGCCCGGCGTCCCTGAGCACCTTGAGGTGCTCCGACACGCTGGGCCGGCTCATGTCGAACCGCTCGGCCAGCCGGCCGGCGGGCTGGCCGCCCTCTTCGAGCAGCAGGCGCAGCAGCTCGCGCCGGGCCGGGCTGGCCAGCGCGGTGAACACGTGGTCGGCGGTCATAGCTCGCTGACGACGAAGCCGTTGCCGAAGGGGTCGTGGAAGAGCAGCTGCCGTCCCCACGGCTGGTCGGACGGCCCTTCGCAGGCGACGCCGTTGTCGCGCAGCCGTGCGGCCAGCGCGTCGAGGTCCGGCGCGCCGACCACGAGGCCGCCGATCGGCGCCATGTCAGGGAACCAGGAGGCCAGCAGGAGCGCGGTCTCGGCGCCCTTGGGAGCGACGGTGAGCCAGCGGCCCATCGGGAACGGGTTGTCGGTGCGCACCTCGAAGTCGAGCACGCCGGTGTAGAACGCCAGCGCCCGCTCCTGGTCGGCGACTGGCACGGTTATGGTGAGGATGGAAGAGATCGGCATGCCAGCCACTATACGTAGGTTTTTTCCTACGCGACAACCCGGCCGCGCAACATCGGGGAATTCCCCGAGTGAACCCCTGAGGGGGTCCCTCGTAGACTGACCATCATGCGTATCGACGACTACGTGGCCGAGCTCGACCACGCGCTCGCCGGGCCCCACGGCCCCAAACGCGATCTGGTCGTCGAGGCGCGGGACAGCCTGACCGACACCGCCGACGCCCTCGAGGCCGGCGGGCTCGACCGGGCGGAGGCGGAGCGGATCGCGGTGGCGGAGTTCGGCCCCGTCGACGAGATCGCGCCCGGCTACCAGGCCGAGCTGACCTCCACGTCGGGGCGGCGGCTGGGTTTCCTGCTGTTCATCAGCGTGCCGATCATCGTGCTGATGTGGTCGGTGTTGTGGCGCATGTATCCCGCTGACGACGACGTCTGGAGGACCCAGCCCGCGTGGTTCTCGCCGGTCTCCCGGCTGCTGGACATCTTCCAGCTCGCGGTCGGCGTCTACGGCGGGCTCGTGCTGTTCGCGCTGGGCCGGGGCGCCAAGTGGATCCGCCGGCCGCGCCTGCTCACCAGGTCGCTGGCGGTGGTGGTGTGGATCTCGCTGCCGGTCAGCATCGGGCTCGCCCAGCTTCTCACGCACGGCACGGAAGGCGCCAACAGCCTGGACTTTCTGCCCTCCATGCTGGCCAACCTCGTGACCACGGCCCTGTGGGGACTGCAGGTCTACGGCGCTGTCTGGTGCATGCGCATCACCCGGGCCGCCCGCCCCGGCGCCGGCCGGTCAACCTGACGCCCGGGCCTCTGCGCGCAGCACGCTGCCGATCACGGTGGTGAACTCCCGCCAGGCCGACCGCTCCCCTTCGAGCTGCCTCCTGCCCGCGTCCGTCAGCCGGTACGTGCGGCGCTTGCGCCCGCCGACGGTCGCCCACTCGCTGGACAGATAGCCGATGCGCTCCAGCCTGCGCAGCGCCGGGTAGACCGTGCCCGTCGGCACGCTCAACGCTCCCCCGCTGCGTTCCTGCAACGCCTCGATGATGGCGTAGCCGTGCAGCGGCTCCCGCTCCAGCACTGAGAGCAGCAACGCGTCCATGTGCCCGCGCAGCGCGTCCGGATTCATATGTCAGATCTTAGGCAACCGGTCAGCATGTAGCCAGTCTACATGTAGGCTGTCTATATGTAGGTAGGCATAACAACGGAGTGGTGATGGATGTACTCGACCTGGCCCGCACCCAGTTCGCGGTGACCAGCGGCCTGCACTTCCTGTTCGTCGTGCTCACCCTGGGGCTTGCGCCGATGGTGGCGATCATGCACACCCGCTGGGCGATCTCGGGCAGGCCGCTGAACGAGGCGATGACCCGGTTCTGGGGGCAGATCTACGTCATCAACTACGCGCTGGGCATCGTGACGGGCCTGGTGATGGAGTTCCAGTTCGGGCTGTCGTGGAGCGGGCTTTCCCACTACGCGGGTGACGTGTTCGGCGCGCCGCTGGCCATGGAGACGCTGGTGGCCTTCTTCCTGGAGTCCACGTTCCTGGGACTGTGGATCTTCGGCTGGGGGCGGCTGCCGAAGTGGCTGCACCTGGCGTGCATCTGGCTGGTGACGCTGACGGCGTACGCCAGCGCGTTCTTCATCATGGTCGCCAACTCGTACCTGCAGAATCCGGTCGGCTCGGTCGTGCGCGACGGGCGGATGGAGCTGGTCGACTTCGGCGCGCTGCTCACCAACCCGTCGCTGGTCTTCGCGTTTCCGCATGTGGTGGCGGCCGGGCTGTTCACCGGGGCCATGGTGATGGTGGGGGCGAGCGCGTACCAGTTGCGGCGCCGTACCGAGCACGTGGAGTTCTTCACCAAGTCCCTGCGTGCCGGCGTGGTCGTGGCCGCGATCGGGATCTTCCTCACGATGGGGTTCGGCTACGCGCAGTTCGCCGTCATCCCGGTCGAGGGCAAATTCGACGGCAACGTGGGGGCGGCGATCGGGCTCGCGGTCATGATGGAGATCGGGCAGTTGCTGGGGCTGATCGTGCTGCTGGTGATGTTGCCGATGATCCGCGTCCTGCCACGCTGGCGGTGGACGCACCTGGTGCTGATGGCGATGACGCCGCTGCCGTTCGTGTTGTCCATCGCGGGCTGGGTGGCCAGGGAGGTCGGCCGGCAGCCGTGGATGATCTGGGAGAAGCTCACCGTGGCCGACGCCATGTCGCCGGGGCTGACCTCGGGCATGGTCACGGCCTCGCTGATCGGGTTCGTGGCCGTGCTGGGGTTGCTGGCGGTCGTCGACTACGTGCTCATCGCGCGGGTGGTCAAGCGGGGACCGCGCGGCCTGGATCTGGGCGCCGCCTCCGACGAGGCCCGTACGCCGGCTCTGAGCTTCTAGGGGTGCTGACATGGAAGTGATCTGGTTCGTTGTCTTCGCGGTGCTGCTGGCCGGCTATTTCGCCCTGGAGGGGTTCGACCTCGGGGTGGGGCTGCTCCTTCCCGTTCTGGGGAGGACGGGCGCCGGACGCGACCGCATGGTGGCCGCGGTGGCACCGTACGTGCTGGCGAACGAGGTGTGGCTGGTGGCGGTCGCCGGGACGCTCTTCGGGGTCTATCCGCTGCTCGAAGGCGAGGTGTTGTTCGGGCTGTACCCGGTGGTGGTGGCGATGCTGCTGAGCTGGGTGCTGCGGGACGCCGGGCTGTGGTTCCGGCGCAGGATCGACGGCTCGCGGTGGCGCGGGTTCTGGGACGCGATGATCGCGTTCGGGTCGCTGGGGTTGTCCTTCGGGTGGGGCATGGCGCTCTACGCCGCCGCCACCGGGTTCGCATCCTCGCCGGTGCATCCGCTCGGGCTGATGCTGGGCGTGGTGGTGACGCTGCTGTTCGCGCTGCACGGGTGGACGTTCCTGGCGTGGCGGGCGCCCGGCGAGTTCGGGGCGGCCCGGTCGGGGCGGGCGCTGCTGCTGTCCGGGGTCGTCGCCGCGCTGCCCGCGGCGGGGGTGCTGGCGGGGGCGATGCCGTACCTGCTGGAGCACAGCGCGCCGGCGGCGACCCTGAATGTGCTCAGTGTCATGGTCCTGCCGGTCGCACCCATCATGGTGGGCGCGCAACTATGGGTGTGGCGCACTTTCCGTCCAGGAAAGGATGCCTTCCGGCTCCCGTCGTTCTTCTAGAGGACTCGTGCACAAGGATCTCCTACGGCTCATGCGGGCCGAGCGGTCGGTACGCCGTCACCTGGCCGTCACCATGGCCGTGGCCGTGCTGGCCGGGCTGCTCGTGCTCGTGCAGGCCGAGTTGCTCGCCGGGGTGTTGTCCGGACGGTTCGCCGTCATCGCGCTGGCGGGGCTGGCGGCGGTGGTCTTCCTGCGTGCGGCGCTCGCGTGGACGCAGGGCGTCTTCGCCGGGCGTACCGCGACCGGGGTCAAATCCGCGCTTCGCCACCGGCTGCTGGGCCGGCTGCGCGAGCTCGGTCCTGGGCGGCTCACCGAGCACCGCTCGGGCGGCCTGGTCACCCTCACCGGGCGCGGGCTGGACGGGCTGGACGCCTACCTGACCGGTTACCTGCCGGCCATCGCGGTGGCCGCAGTGGTGCCGCTGGCCGTGCTCGTGCGGTTGTTCGCCGCCGATCTGGCTTCAGCGGTCATCGTGCTGGTCACGTTGCCGCTGATCCCGGTCTTCGGTGCGCTGGTCGGCATGACGACCAAGGCCGTGACCGAGCGCCAGTACCGGGCGCTGTCGCGGCTCGGAGGCCATTTCCTGGACGTGGTGCGCGGGCTGCCCACCTTGCGGGCCTTCGGGCGGGCGCGTTACCAGGCCGGCGTCATCCAGCAGGTGGCCGACGCGCACCGCAGCGCGACCATGAAGACGTTGCGGGTGGCGTTCCTGTCGTCGCTGGTGCTGGAGCTGTGCGCGTCGTTGTCGCTGGCGCTGGTGGCGGTGCCGATCGGACTGCGGCTGCTCGGGGGTTCGCTGGATCTGACGACCGCGCTGCTGGTGTTGTTGCTGGCGCCGGAGGCGTACCTGCCGCTGCGGGCGATGGGGACCCGCTTCCACGCCTCCATGGAGGGGGTGGCGGCGGCCGACGCGGCCTTCGCCGTGCTCGACTCCGCCGGCGACCCGCCGGCTTCCGGAGGGCGGCAGGCCGCGCCTTCCAGCGGCGCCCCGGAGATCCGGCTGGAGAACGTGACCGTCCGCTACCCGGGCAGGGACGCCGCCGCGCTGGAGCACGTCACCCTCACCATCGGGCCGCGCGAGCGCGTCGCCCTGGTGGGCGAGAGCGGGGGCGGCAAGAGCACGCTGCTGCACCTGCTGCTCGGCTTCGTACAGCCGTCGGAGGGGCGGGTCCTGGTGGACGGGGTCGATCTGCGGGAGCTGGATGTGGCGAGCTGGCGGGCGCGGCTCGCGTTCGTGGCGCAGCGGCCCCATCTGTTCGCGACGTCCGTGGCCGACAACATCCGGCTCGGTGCGCCCGCGGCCTCTCTGGACGAGGTACGCCGGGCCGCGACCGCCGCCCACGCCGACTTCGTGGCCGCGCTCCCCCAGGGGTTCGACACCGTCGTGGGCGAGCGGGGGGCCAACCTGTCCGCCGGGCAGCGGCAGCGCATCGCGCTGGCGCGGGCCTTCTGCCGTCCCGACGCGTCGGTGTTGCTGCTGGACGAGCCCACGGCGCGGCTGGACGGGCGCAGCGAGGCGGCCGTGGTGACGGGGACGGCGGAGCTGGCCCGCGACCGTACGGCCGTCATCGTCGCCCACCGGCCTGCCATGATCGACCTCGCCGACCGTGTCATCCGGCTCCACGAGGGACGCGTCATCTCCGACACCACCCGCACCCCGCCATCCCCCGCCCGCGAGCCCGCCGCGCCGCTTCACCGCGGGGTGGCCGATCATCGCGATCAGGGAGAGGCGCCTCAGGGCGGACCGGCAGCGGTGCTTCCGGGCGAGCACGGGGTGGCGGCTGCGGACGGGCACGTGGCGGCGGGGCGGCGTGAAGGGGACGAAGGATGACGGGGCGCATGGGGAAGCGGCTGGTGTGGGCGGTGCTGGCCGGAGCGGCGGCGGACCTGGCCGGGCTGGGTCTCATCGCCGCCGCGGCCTGGCTGATCACCAGGGCCGCCCAGCAGCCGCCCCTGGCCGCGTTGAGCGTGGCGATCGTGGCGACCAGGGCGTTCGCCACGAGCAAGGGCGTCTTCCGCTACGTCGAACGCCTCACCGGCCACGACGTGGCACTCCGCGCCCAGGCCGGCACCCGTGAGGACCTCTACCGGGCCCTGATCCCGCCCCAGCAGCCCCGCCACGGCGGCGCGGACCTGCTCAGCCGCATGGTCGACGACACCGAGGCCGTACAGGACCTGCTCGTCCGCTGCCTGCTGCCCGCGGCCGCCGCGGCCATCGCCGGGCTGGCCGCGGTGATCATCGGGCTGACGATCCTGCCGGCGGCGGCGCTGGTGCTGGTGGCCGGGCTGGCGCTGGCCGGGGTGCTGCTGCCCGCGGGTACGGCCGCCGCCGCCCGCCGCTGGTCGGCCAGGATCGCCCCGGCGAAGGCGGCGCTGGCGGGCCGGGTGGCCGACCTGGTGCACGGCTCGGCCGACCTGGCCGCGTACGGCGCCGACGACGCGGCACTGGACAAGGCGGAGGCGGCCGGCGAGGTGCTGGCCGCGCTGGAGCGCCGCCAGGCACGCGTGCAGGCCGCTGCCCTGGCCGGGGGCACGCTGGTGCAAGGGCTGACGGTCGCGGCCGTCGTCCTGCTCGCTCAAGGGGCAGGCGTCGGCTCGGTCGGCACGGCCGTGCTCGCGCTGACGGCGCTGGTGTCCTTCGAGCCGGTGCTGCCGCTGGCGGCGGCGGGCGAGCGGATGGCGGGCATCACGGCGGCGCTGCGGCGGCTGCGCGAGGTCCGCTCGGCGGCTCCGGCCGTCACCGACCCCGACGCCCCCGCGCCCGCTCCCGAGGGCCCGCTGACCATCGAGATCGACGACCTCGTGGTACGCCACGCCCCCCGCCCCACCGACCAGGACGACGCCACGCCGCCAATGCACGACGGCCGCCTCACCCCCACGGACGACGCCACGCCGGCGTTGGACGGGGTGTCGTTGCGGCTCACCCCGGGCAAGCGGGTGGCGATCGTGGGACCGAGCGGGGCGGGCAAGAGCACGCTGCTGGCCGTGCTGATGCGGCTGGTCGAGCCGGAGTCCGGGCACGTCAGGGTCAACGGCGTGGACGTACGGGACCTGGCCGGCGACGACGTGCGCGCGTTGATGACGGGCCTCACCCAGGACCCGTACATCTTCCGCGCCACCCTCCGCGACAACCTGCGCCTGGCCGGCCCCGAGGCCGACGACGAGACGCTGCGGGGCGCCGTACGGGACGCCAGGCTCGACACCTGGGTCGAGCGGACCGGCTGGGACACCGAGCTGGGCGAGGACGGCAGGACGGTCTCCGGCGGGCAGCTGCAGCGGCTCGCCCTGGCCAGGGCCCTGCTGTACGACCCGCCGGTGCTGCTGCTCGACGAGCCCGCCGAGGCGCTCGACGAGGAGACCGCCGACCGGCTGATGAACGACCTGCTGGACGTGACCAGAGACCGCACCACGCTGCTCGTGACGCACCGGCTCAAGGGCCTGGAGACCGTCGACGAGATCGTGGTGCTGGAGGAGGGCCGTGTGATCCAGCGCGGCCGCCACGACGAGCTCGTCGCCGTGCCCGGCTACTACCGCGACCTGTGGGAGTCCGAGATCCTGACCAGGAGGTAAGCCCCGTCCTGAAGATGGGCATTGAGTTGAGATCGCCAACAGGTTTAAGATGCAAACCAGTTTAAGGAATCGAGAGGTTTGCGATGTTGGACGATGAGCGGGCGCCCAGCCCGGAGGAGACGCTCCGCGTCATCAAGGAGCAGCAGGCCGCCGCCGAGCGGCACATCTACATCGACCCGCTCGTGCTCTACTTCCCCTGGGGCGTCGCCTGGCTGCTCGGCTTCACCGCGTACTTCCTGCACTACGGGCTGGACGGGCGGCCGTACGCGCCGATCTCGCAGCCTCAGGCGCAGTCCGTGCTGATGATCGCGCAGGTCGTGGCCGGGGCTGTGGCCGCCTACGGGATCGCGCGGATGAACAGGCAGGTCCGCGGCAGAACCCGCGCCCAAGGGGCGATGTATGGCTATACCTGGTTCGCCGGGATATCGCTGGTCTCCCTCATCGCCATCAGGCTGGGCCCCCTGCTGCCGGCCCAGGAGATCGGCCTGCTCTGGGCCGGCGCGATGCTGACGATCGTGGCGCTGCTGTACATGGCGGGCGGCGCCATCTGGCTGAACTGGCACATGTTCTTCGTCGGCGTCTGGGTGGCCGCCGTCAACGGGGTGGGCGTGCTGCTCGGCGCCGGCTGGCACGCGCTGCTGACGGCGGTGCTGCTGGGCGGCGGGTTCATCGTCGCGGGCCTGTGGCTGAGGCACCGCACATGACGGCGGAGCAGTCGCTGCCCGAGCTCGACCCGGTCATCCACGCCCAGGCCAGGCTCCGGGTGGTCGCCGCGCTCAACGTCCTCGGCGAAGGGGACGAGATGGCCTTCGGCTCGCTCAAGGACCTGCTGGGCATGACGGCCGGCAACCTGTCGGTCCACCTGAGCAAGCTCGAAGAGGCGCAGTACGTCCGCATCACCAAGACGCACAAAGGCCGCACCCCGGTCACGTACGTGGCGCTGACCAAACGGGGGCGGCTGGCTTTCGAGGACTACACCAAGGCGATCCGCGCCTTGCTGGACAACGCTGGGGGAACCATATGACGATCCTCGCCAGAGCGATCGACGTCACCCGCCGCTACGGCGACGTGCTGGCGCTCGACCGCGTCTCGCTCGACATCAGGGCCGGCGAGCTGGTCGGGCTGCTCGGCCCCAACGGCGCGGGCAAGTCCACCCTGATCAACCTGTTCGTGGGGCTGCGCCGGCCCACGTCGGGCACGGTCGAGCTGCTCGGCGGCTCGCCGCTGGACGCCGCCGTTCGCCGCGGCATCGGCGTGACACCGCAGGAGACCGGGCTGCCCGAGTATTTACGCGTCGGCGAGATCGTCGACTTCGTGTCAGCACATTTCCCGGAGAAGACGGACAAGGGAGAGCTGCTGGCCCGTTTCGGGCTGGGCGACCTGATCAAGCGGCAGGTGGGCGGCCTGTCGGGCGGGCAGCGGCGGCGGCTGGCCGTGGCGCTGGCGTTCACCGGGCGGCCGCGGCTGGTGTTCCTCGACGAGCCGACCACGGGGCTGGACGTCGAGGCCAGGCGGGCGCTGTGGGACGGCGTCAAGGCCTTCCACGACGACGGCGGCACGGTCCTGCTCACCAGCCACTACCTGGAGGAGATCGAGGCCCTGGCCGAGCGGGTCGTGGTCGTCGGCCACGGCCGCGTGCTCGCCGACGACACGGTGCGGGCCGTACGTGACATGGTGGGCGTGCGGCGGGTCTCCCTCGTCGCCGAGCACCTGCCCGAGCTGCCCGGCGTGCTCGGCTCCGAACGGGTGGACGGCCGGATCAGCCTGGTCACCACCGACCCGGACCGGCTGGTCGTCGAGCTGGTGCGCAGCGGCGCGCCGTTCTCCGGCCTGGAGATCAGGCCGACCACCCTGGAGGAGGCCTTCCTCGCCATCACCTCGAAGGAGAGCGCACATGTCTAGCCTGGTCGTCGCGCACACCCGCTATCTCCTGATCGAGCAGATCAGGGTGCCCATCGGCCTGCTGGCCGGCTCCCTGTTCCCGGCCATCGCGATGCTGGCCTTCGTGGTGCCGTTCGCGGGCCAGGATCCGAGGGCCGCGACGGCGGCGACGGGCTCACTCACGATCTTCGCCGCGATGTCGGCCGCCCTGCTCGGGCTCAGCATCTCGGTCTCGCAGGACCGCGAGCAGCCGTGGAACCCCTACCTGCGCACACTGCCCGCGGGCCCGTTCCCGCGCTTCGCCGGGCGGATCCTGTCGACGCTGGCCGTCATGCTGGTTTCGGTGATCCCCGTGGTGGTGGTGAGCGCGTTGTTCACCCAGGCGACGATCACGCCGGCCAGGTTGGTGCTCGGCCTGGGCGCGCTGGTGGTCGGCCTCGTCCCGTTCCTGCTGCTCGGCCTGTTCCTCGGTCTCACGCTGTCGTCCAAGGCCGCGATCGGGGTGTCGCAGCTGGTGTTCTTCCCGCTGGGCATCCTCGGCGGACTGCTGCTGCCGCCGCAGGTCTTTCCGGAGTTCGTCCAGGTCGTCTCGCCGTACGTGCCCTCCAGGGGCGCGGCGGAGCTGATCTGGTGGGCCACGTTCGGCACCGGCCCGAACACAGTGGCGCTGGTGATGCTGGCCGTGTGGACCGTGATCGCGGCGGCGGCCGCCGCGTGGGCCTACCGCCGTGACGAGGGCCGGCGTTTCACCTGATCAAGGGGGGTGTGCCGCCGAGTCCGCAGCGATCTCGACGGCACACCCGTCAATGTGGGGGTCCTGGGTTATTTCTTCTCTTGGAGCGTGACGGTGACTTCGTTGGTCTGACCGTCCCGCACATAAGTGATCTTGACCTGTTGGCCAGGTTTGAAACCTCTGACCTGCCCAACTACATTATCTCCCCCGTCAACCGCCTTGTCGCCGATCCTGGTGATCAGATCGCCCTGCCGCAGGCCGGCCTTGTCCGCAGGGCTGCCTGCGGTGACCTGCCTGATGAGGGCGCCCGGCACGTCGCCGGTCGCGTCGGTGACGCTCACGCCGAGGAAGGCGTGGCTCACCTTGCCGGTGCTGATGAGCTGATCGGAAACCTGTTTGGCGGTGTTGACGGGGATGGCGAAGCCGACGCCGCCGCCCGCGGCCTCCGAGGCGATCGCGGTGTTGATGCCGACCAGCTCGCCGGCCGCGTTCACCAGCGCGCCGCCGGAGTTGCCGGGGTTGATGGAGGCGTCGGTCTGGATGGCGCCGCCGATCGTGGTGGGCTCGCTGCCGCTCTGTTGCTGCTGCGGCCAGCCGGGCGGGACCTGCTGGTTCTGGTCGCCGCCGACGGTGAGCGTGCGGTCGAGCGCGCTGACGATGCCCTTGGTGACGGATCCGTCGAGGCCGAGCGGGCTTCCGATGGCCAGCACGTCATCGCCGACCTTCAGCAGGTCGCTGTTGCCGAGCGTGGCCTTGGTCAGCCCGGAGACGCCTTCCGCCCGGATGACGGCCAGGTCGGTGGCCGGGTCGGTGCCCACCACGCTCGCCTTGGCCGTCTTGCCGTCGCTGAACTTGACGGTCATCTGCCCGCCGCCCCGGCCGGCGCCCTCGACCACGTGGTTGTTGGTCAGGATGAGCCCGTCCTCCGACAGCACCACGCCGGACCCCTCACCGGTCTGGCCCTGGATCATCACGACGCTCGGCTGCACCTTCGCCGCCACCTCGGCGACGGTGAGCTCGGCGGAGGTGTTCTTGAAGACCGGGCTCGGCGTGCCGGTGTTGGTATTGGTGGTCGTGACGGCGACCGGGTCGGGCTGGAAGGCATTGGCGACGACGGCCCCCACGACGCCGCCGCCGATGGCGGTGACCGCCAGCGCCAGCCCGGCGACCGCCTTGCGCCCCAAGCCCGGCCTCTTCGGAGGCGCGGGCGGCGGCGGGGGCGGCTGCTCCATGATGATCGTGTCCCGCCGAGGGAAGCCCCCGGCGGCCGGCGGTGTGGCGCCGAACTGGCTCCACCCGGCACCCTGCTCGCGAGGCTCGTTCGCGTCCATCTGTCATCTCCCTAAGTCCCGATGACCCTAGAGTCGCAGGCTACGCGTAAGACCTGGTTAAGCCGGTCATCGGAGGACTGTGAAACGGTTCACGGCCGCCTTATCGGCGCTGCTCGCACGGCATGCAGCCGCCCAGAATCCCTCTGCGCGGCGTGCCTGCGGGTGATGTGCCGCATAATCGACCTCCCGCCGCGTAAGCGATGTGCGGTCCATCCCCCTCACCCGAGGAGGCGCAGCCATGACCGTAACAACGTCGTCCCGTTCACACCCCGGGCAAGCCCACCGGAGGTCACCCGCCGGCGCAAGCCCACCATCCCGGCCTGCATCCCGCTGCCCCCGCGCTCATCGGCCGGGAACTCGCGCTGCGCTCCGCGTACAAGAGCCGGAACACGACCACCATGTACCTGCGCACAGCAAACCGATTCGTCGTGTTCCTCGAGGCTGAAGGCGAGCCGGACGATGCGAACGCGTCGCCGCCGAGCAGGTCCGCGCCTTCCTCGTGCACGAGCAACAGAAGCGCGGCCTGCCGACGGCACTGGCCGCGCACGCCTACCTCGGCGTGTGGTTCAACTGGATCATTGATGAGCAGGAGCGCACCACGGTCTCCCTCGTGCTCAGGCAGGATCGACCGAAGCTGCCAAAGAAGATCCGCAAGTACGTCAACCTCGAGGAAGTCGGCCGGCTGCTGGAGGTGTGCAAGGGCTCGGACTTCGCGTCACGTCGCGACTCGGCGATCATCCGCGTGCTGTTCGACAACGGTGTGCGCGTCTCAGGGCTCACGGGCTTGCACCTTGACGATGTAGATCTGCAAGGCCACCGCCTGCGCATCACGCTCAAGGGCGGGGACGAGCATTGGGCGCCGATCGGCGCCAAGAGGCCGGCCGCCTGCTCGTCGCATTCAGCCCCGAATGCGCCCTGACCAGAGCGCAAGCAACTAGCCCGCACCAACGTGGAAACCCGGCTCCTGAAGATTGGTTACAACCCTCACCCGTTGGCTGCCACCGGCAACCCTGTGCCGTGTGGCATCGACACGCTCGGCGGCATTGCCCCGCCGTGCGTATGGCTCGAGGGCGGCGTAGCGTATCAGTTGTGACGCACCAAGACGCGCCGACCGACCCACCGCATGACGCGGTGGCTCCGGTGACCGCGCTTGTCGACGCCTGTCGGCACTTCGCCACCCACGTGCGGCTGCTGGCCGACCAACTCGGTGCGGTGGAGCTGAGCGACGACGACGTCGAGCTGGTCCACAATGCCGTCCATCAGGTTTTCACCGCGGCGGGGCTGGCGGGCGCGCTCGCCACCGGGATGCAACGGCACACCGGTGAGCAGGACTGCCCGCACTACAACGTGCTCACCGACGCCGAGTGGGCTCCGCTGGCCGAGGGCGGCCGGCACGAGCGCAAGGCCGTCTACGGCTGCGAGCTGCAGCCCGGCCACCCGGGCGCCCACGCGGCGCACGTCCAGCTGCTGCCCGGCCCCGACCGGTTCATCTGGATCCGCTGGGACATCCGCGCCCGCGAACTCGTCACGCTGCCACCGTGCCCGGCCGAACGCGCCGACCCCGACCCCGACCCGCGCTCCCCCTACGGCGACGAGCCGGCGCCGTGCCTGCTGTTCGAGGGGCACGTCGGACCACACCGCTACTGACCCAGATCGAGCCGATGCACGAAGGGCCATAGCCTCCGGGTTCCAACCTCGGCCGGTAGCCGCGTCTAGATGCCCGGGCCTGGGAACTTGCAGATCAGGGCACACTTGTGGAAGCCGTCTGCCGGATCATCCTCTTGGAAGTCCAACTCGCCAAGGCGCTGCAGATCAACACTTGCCGCGACCGCCCGCCGGAGACACGCACCGGCGGATTCGCCAACCTTGCGCTTGCCAAAAACCTCATCCTTACAGGTCAAGCGGCATGCGAGCACTCGCGAGGACCTGCGACCCGGCATCGCCGACGCTCGAGGAAGCAACCGAGACAGGGCAGCCAGCACGACGCGATCCCGACAACGGCCATCTCGCCAGTTCACTTGACGACGCAGCACAACCTCGTGATGTCGAAGGCCAGGAACTGATCGACACGCCCATAGGATCAGGTGGAGCGCAGAGGCCGCACCGCCAGCAGGATGCCTGAGACCGGACGATGTGCTCGAGCCGTGAACCCACAGGTCACCCTCTGACGACCGAAATCGCCGCACCCCACAGCACGACGTGTTCGCTGATCCAGGGACGGGCTGGTGCCGGGGCGGGAAGAGTCTAGGGCGGAACGGTGCGCGGAGGTGAGCCGCGCCTTTCGTACCGATGTCAGTCTGTGGGCCCCAGCCCGGCGATGCGTTGCTCACGCACGTCCTGCAGGGCTCGCAGGTAGCCGATCTCCAAGGCACGACAGATCAGGTTGTTCATCTCGGCAGAGCCATCGAGTCGTCCCCAACTGGAGAACTCGTCGGACACCGCTTCATCGGCCAACCGCTCGTCGCCGGGATCACCAGAACGTGGACCGTCGTAACGAATCCGGCCGATGAACTCGCTCCACTCCTCTAGCTCGGCACCCGCGTCATCATCGTTGCTCATACTGGCTATCGTGACCCATGATCACTCTCTTCACGAGCCCATCCGGCGTGCTCGGCGATGAAGCACCCTCTTCGGAGGAGGCGGTGGTCGAGAGGATCGAACAATGTCAGGTTCTTCGTGAGGATCTCAAGCTGGAGCTGTCGATTTTGATCGCTGACTGCCAGATTCGAGCCAAGACGCCCTACCCTGTCCGACCAGGCACGATGCCTTGCCGCAGGAGCGACCCGATTCTCGCGAGTTGACTCTGGGAGACAAGTGAGCCACAGCCAGGCCCCTCCCACCGCCGAAGCCGCGTCTACCCCATCGCCGGGAAATCGCTGCCTTTGTGGCGCTCAGTCACCTACTCCCTCATCGAGCTGCCTACCACCCACGCTGGTGTCGAGGAGGTGGGCCCCGGCATCGTGCAGGGTGATGCCATAGCCCGGCGTCTGGCCAGGAGGCGACCACTCGTTTGTCGCGCTGATCGCCTTGAAGCGGGTGTCGCGGGTCGGGCCGTCGCCGACGAGATGGCCGCGCAGATGGCCGTCACGGTCGTACACGGCCCACCGGCCGGCGCCCACCTGCGGCATGGCGACCGGGTTGTCCTTGAGCCACTGCGCGTTGGCCGCGTGATTGGGCCACTCGCCGGCCCCGTTCGGCTGGAAGGGGCCGCCTATGGCATGATCTTCGGTTTTGCGAGCACTACTCATGTTGTGTCGCTCTCTGATTGCGGCTGTTGCCTCCGAGACATCGGAGAAGCACTTTCAGCCTAGGAACACAAGGTATGGCACAGATCGCACTCAGCCCGACACCGTCGAGATGCGCCTCCAGGAGCTTGATCCGACTCGAGCTGCCCATCGAGGGCATCAGATGCGAGGTCAGTGCCGGACAGGAGCTGGGACGCACAGCCGATCCGATGTTCGGTCGGCCAGCCGACCGCGAGCGACGAACACGTCCGCCTGCCCACCGTCGGCCGCGCGCTCCGGGCGGAGGAGCGCGCCCGGCGACGGGCGTCCCGGATCAGCGCCGAGCGATCGGGCCGTGTCCGTCTTCATCGGAAGTCGGTGACCGCCGGGAACAGCAGCACGGCGCGGGATCAGGTGGCCGTGGGCCGTGCGGGCACGAGATCGGTGACGCGGCCGCCCTCGTTCTCCCATACGGTTGAGCCGTCGCGGCCGGGTATGCCCTC
Source organism: Nonomuraea polychroma (assembly GCF_004011505.1). Taxonomy (NCBI): domain Bacteria; kingdom Bacillati; phylum Actinomycetota; class Actinomycetes; order Streptosporangiales; family Streptosporangiaceae; genus Nonomuraea; species Nonomuraea polychroma. The sequence continues at coordinate 2,815,978 of NZ_SAUN01000001.1, read as the reverse complement.
GTCCGGAGCCGCGGGGTGGAGGATGTCAGCAGGACGGATGCCGACCGTGCCCGCGGCGGCGAGCGTGAGGGCCGCCGTGGCCGGATCGTACGCGGTGCCGGGAGGAATGACCAGCAGAGTGATGGGCGCGGTTCCCGCGATGCTCAGGGTGATGAGGTGCGGGTCCGCGCTGCGGAACCAGCCCACTCTGACGTGGCGCCCGCGGGCCGGGATGCGGCGCGGGATGTGATCCCACGCGTCCCGATACAGGCCCACACGCAGGACGGCTCCGCCGAGCCGCTGGTCGACGGCGGAGATGAGGGTGGGCAGTTCGGCGGCGGCGTCACGGGTGCGGGGCCACCACGCCCCGTCGACGGTGCCTCTCCGGTCAATGAGGGGGTTCAGGCTGAGCCTGGGCACGGTATGCGCCGTGGGGACGGCAGCGGTGACAGGGTTTGACGGTGTGGACGGGAAGAGGAGTGTTGTCATCATCATTGCCTGGCCTGTCAGGCCCTCACCAAGGGCCGAAAGCGGTCTATCGCCGCGGGCGACGCTAACCTGAATGCCAACGCACGAAATGTCCTCGGTATTTTTATTGTACCTCGTTTCGCGAGACAAGAAGATGCATTACGTTGCCACCGGCGAAATCGGTGCTGTTATCGATTGCGGTGATAACCAGGTCGGCGGCTGCTTGTTTCCTGTTCTCGGTCCGGAAGAGCACCCTTGAGCCAGGCCGCGTTGCGGCCGTAAACGCCGGCCGGGCATGGTGCCCTGGTGACGGCGGATCCACGACTCTCCGGGACGGACACCCGAGAGCCGCTGAAGGGAAACGCTGTGAGTCTGACAAGAAAGATCAAGTCCAAGACGCGGGCTGTCCAGGGTTGGATCATGCTCTACTTCGGCCGCGCCACCGGAAACCAGCACCTGGAGTCGAAAGGCGCGGCCAGCCGACCCGGAAATAATCTGGGGCAGCGCAGTGGAAAGATCAAAGGCATGTTCAAGCGCTGACCGCGGCCACCATCAACGACATCGACGGCAAACGTCCAATGTGCCCGCCGAGGGGCGGGCACATTCCCGCTTCGAGCGATGAGCAAATAGATGGTGCAAATCTGGAGGAGCCATGAATCGTGTCATTTCGTGGGCGCCGAAGGTTCGGCCGCTGCGACGTCGGCCGTCGAGTGGGCGGCCGACGACGCCGGGCGGGCGGAAACCCGGCTGCGCATCGTCCACGCCGTGGACCGTTCATCGTACGAGATCGTGATGTCCTCCAACCCGGGTCCGGGCGATGCCGTCGCCCTCAGCGCGGAGAAGGTGATCGAGGACGTCCGGCGCGGTGGTACGGCCATGAGGCGTCCTGCTCGCCCTGGCCGGAGATGTGATACCCGAGCCGGCGGCCATCGGGGTGAATCAGTCGGCAGGATCGCTGTTGAGCAGCGGCTCGGACAGCACCGGCGGTGCGTCGGGCTGGACCGCAAGGCCGAAAACGAGCTTGTCGGACGGTGGTGGCAGCCTGCTCTTGCCCTCGTTGCCGCGCCTCAGCACGGACTCAGGCGGGAGCGGCGGCAGGTCGGCGGTTTCGTCGAGGCGTTCGTCGTCGTTGTGCATGTTCATGCAGCGTCACCTTGTCTTGAGCCGTTTCGGGAGTCTCCCTGGGATGTCGGCTGGTCGTCGCGGGTGTGGTCGGCGAGCTGAGGGTGATGTTCGCCAGTGTTGTCGAGCAGCTCCTGGAACAGGACGTGGTAGTGCACCATGGCCTGCCGCAGGTCCTCGGTGGAAGCGCTGCCGTGGGCGACGCCCCCACTGATCTCGTGAGCCTGCCGGTAGCGGTGCAGCTTGTGCCCGTGAGCCGCCGGCAATTCTGGTTGCCACCGCTCGAAGTCTTCGGCGGGATATCCGCACTCGGCCATGGCGGCGGTGACCAGCCGATCGGCCGCACGTACCGCGAGGCCCGGCGCGATGGCGAACTGCTTCTGGATCGCTGTCCAGCGTTCGGTGCAGGCCTGATGTGACTCAGAGGTGAGCGGCTTGATGTCGAAGGTGGCTCCCCGCCCTGGCCGGGTAGGCGGTACCTGCTCGGCGCCGCCGCGATGGTTCCCCTCATTCGGGGCGGCTTGTTTTCGGCGGCCGATGTACCGGCGAATGCCTTCCCAGCGCTGCTGCACCATGACGAAGCCGATTGCCGCGACCAGGATCGCCACCACAGCGATGGCGACGATTGTGGTCATCGTGGGCATGTCTGCCTCCAGGAGTTGCTTCTGCCCTCACCGCCTGCCGAAGGCTGGAGGGTGAGAGCAGCGGGTTGGCTCGGGCCGACCTTTCGCCGGCGGGCCGAGGGATGTCAGCTCCCGCGTACGGGCGACAGCGGCGCGCCCAGCCTTGCGTGAGGAACGGTGTGACGGTCGCAGCCGTTCAGCCGTCCCGCCTGGCAGCCGTCCGGCGCTGGTCAGGGCCGGCGGTTGCCGGGAGGCGTGCGAGCCCGAGAGCGCCGCCGAGTATCAGGATGACACCCGCGACGCGCAGGTCCAGGCCGCCCACCGAGCCGTCCGCCAGGGCGAAGGTGAGGATGGCGCCGAAGGCGATCACCGTGAGGGGGCCGCCTATGGGCATCACGCAGCACCTTCGCCCCGGCAGGACCGTGAAGCCCGGGGGTGCTGGGCGAGGTCATCGGCGACCGGCCCGGCGGTCCGGACGCCGACCGCTGATCAGGTGGTGGCCGCCCAGCAGGACTGCCGCGCCGACGATGGCGCAGAGCCAGGTGGACAGGTGGAAGACCACCTGGATGCCGGAGAGGTGCAAGATCTGGGTGGCCACGAGGCCGCCCAGCAGCGCCCCGGCGATACCGAGCACGAAAGTGATGATCAAACCTTGCGGATCCTTGCCGGGGACCAGCAGTCCGGCCACCGCCCCGGCGACCAGTCCGAGGATGATCCAAGCGATGATGCCCATGGCCGAACTCCTTTGGCGGTGCATCGATGGCTGCATGGGATCGGTTTTCCGGACCGGTCGAAGCAGGGGGCCGGCCGCCGCGTGGTTCCGGTGCCGACAGTCGAACTCGTTCACCTTGAGCCAACACCCGCACGTGCCCTGCCGAAACAGGCGATCTGGAAAGGATCCATCTCCAGAACCGATCACCAGGGTTTCGTGTGCACGCAGCGTTCTGAGCTCGGGCATCAGACGGGCTCATCACTGGGTCTGGTGGCGTCGCTCAGTCTCCGGCCGGGGCGCGGGCTTGTGATGGCGGAGCGGCGCGGCGGCGCTGGATGCGGTCGGCGTCGGGCCAGTGCACGTCGCTGGCCCAGCCCAGCCGCTCGAACAGGCGGATCACGGCGGCGGACGGGTCGACTTGGCCCCACTCGAGGGCGTGACGGGCGCAGCTGGGCTCGCTGTGATGGCCGTTGTGCCAACTCTCGCCGAACGACAGCAAGGCCAGCGGCCACACGTTAGTGGAGCGGTCGTGGCGGCGGGTCTTGAACGGCCTGCTGCCGATCACGTGGCACAGGGAATTGACGCTCCAGGTGACGTGCTGCAGCAGCGCGACGCGGATCAACCCGGCCCACAGGAACGCGGTCAACCCGCCGTACAGAGTGCCGGTGATCGCCCACCCGGCCAGGAACGGCAACGCCAGCGACAGCGCACACAACGCGGGAAAAGCGCGGGCCACCCGGACCATGGCCGGATCGGCCAGCAGGTCCGGGGCATAGCGCTCGGCCGAGGTCTGGTCGTCGATGAACAACCAGCCCAGGTGCGCACGGGCAAGCCCCCGAAGCTGCCCGCGCAGGCCGGTGCCGTACCGGTAGGGAGAGTGCGGATCCCCCGGCCGATCAGTGAAGGCGTGATGACGGCGATGCACCGCCACCCAGTCGATCACGTTCCCCTGAAACCCCATCGAACCAGCGACCGCCAACGCCACGCGCAACCATGGCCGCGCGGCGAAGGAGCCATGAGTGAGCAGCCGATGGAACCCGACCGTCACCCCGAGCCCGGTCACCACATACAAGCCCGCAGCCAGCAGCAGATCGGTGAACGCCACTCCCTGCCCCCACCCCAGGACGATCGCGACACCGAGCGCGAAGAACGGCAGGATCACGATCGCCGCCGCCAGCCCGATCTGGGCTCTGCCGGCCGGAGGGTGCTCCTTTGCCCCGGGAAATGGGGATGCGCCGTCATAGCCCAGCCGATCTTTCACCGGCCGTTCGAAAATGGTCATGATGTCTCTTCTGTCTTGTCTATACGGTCCGCCGGTGCACGTAACACCAGCGCCAGGTCGAGCCCGGGTCCAGGGCGGCGACCACCGGGGGGCCGGTTTCCTGGTAGATGAGCCTTGGCATGGCCGCCGCGAATCGTCGCTGCAGGCCACCCACCCGCAGGTCAGGCACACCAGCAACCGCGTCCAGGTCTGGCCGAGGGCCAGACATTCCTTACATTCGGGTAACCCGGGCTCCATGGCCGGGAGCAGATCGACGTGATCGCAACGCGGCGCCTGACCATTCAGACCGGCGCGCGCGGTCGCGCTCGTTCTTTGTGCGTCCAGGGTCATCACGACCCCCTCACCGTGACAGCGACGCAAGCTGCGCCGACTGGTCACCCACCAGTCAAGGTGCTCAGCGAGCCCGCGGAAACACGCAATCCCAGCAAGTCTCATCACCTGCGGCGATAGCGAGCCAGCCGGCACGTTGCCGACGCGCCGTATCTGACACGCAGCCAGCTCGATCCCGCACCTCGACAGAACTCCACCAAGCGATCGAACGGAGTTCCCTGTCACGGACTCCCACGGGGCTCTCGCAGTGAGTGCCGATCAACCTGATCATCCCGGGTGTCGAGCACTTCAACTTGCTCGTCATCCCACCGGTAACACACCCGCCGCCGCTGCCAACGCGCTCGGCATCTGATCACGCGTTTCGGTGCGGACCGCACACCCGTTACGGCTCCCTCCTGGCGAGCGCGTGGTCGGCCTCGGCGCTGAGCATCCGGGCGGCGGCAGCCACCTCAACTAGCTGACCAGGCGTCATCGCCTCAAGACAGACGGCGAGCCGCTGCCGGTCACCGCGGCAGGCCATGCTGGTCGCGTTCTGAAAGGCGAGTGCGCGCGAGGCTGTGCCGATCGCCTTCAAGACGTCGACCAGGGCCTGATCCATGTCATCGTTCGGATCCGGCCGCCGCGGAGGTCGATCATTCATCACCATTCACCGTGCCGTCCTTGAGATTCGAGAGTTGTCCGATCCCGTCGTACCCACCACAGGCCGGGGCTCTGCGCCAGGTGACGGCTGTGGTCAACAGGAGAGCGGCCCCTTCCCACGACACGGCACGAGGGGTGCAGGCGTCAGAACCGTCTGATCGCCCCGGCGATCTCGCGGGCCTGCGGATCGAGGGTGAGCTCGACCGTGCCACCCTGCCCGCACTCACCGGGGCCGGTGGGCCTCGATGACGGGCCGCGACAGCTTCTGCGTCGATCTCAGCGGCCCGGCGTTCTGCGATGTCGGAGGGCTCCGCACCCTGGTCACCGCCGCCGCCGTCAGCGCGGCGGCCACGTTCTGACGTTAGGCTCACCCTCCCCACACGTGCGACGCCTGCTCGAACTCACCGGCTGGCACCAGACGGCCGGTCTTCGGCTGCGGGCACCAGACTCTGCCGGGCCCACCCTGGCTCAGCTCATGAATCACGTGCCCCATCCTGCGATGGGTGAACGCGCGTACCGGCGAGCCTGGCATGGCATACGCGTACGGCATCGGCCAGTACCTCCGAAGCGCTCTCACCGACCTCCTCGCCACCGCGACGCGCCCGGATCAAGACGAGCGCCTGATCGGAGCAACTCATGACGACCCTCTACTCCCGCGCTGAGCAGGTTTCGGCACGAGTGGGCGGGCCATGGAACCGGCCTCTGACGACGTGGAAAGCGCCTCTCCCGGTGCGGCGGCCGGCACGACACTGCTGCTCTTCGCCACGTACTCCCTGATCATGCTCGCCTTTTGACTGGTTGGCACATCCCCCTGGCCGCGTAGCCGTCTTCCTCCGGATGCCGGCCCACCTTCGCGCCGAGGACCGGCCGACCGTTGATGATCGCCGGCAGTCTTCCGGGCCTGAACCGAGGCCCGCGCGAAGCCCTCGGCCGATGCACACGTGTCGGCGACCTTCGTCCCAGGCTCAGGCAGGGCCGGGGAGATCTTTCAGAGAGGCCACTGGATCGTCTTGACCTGCCGGATCGCGACTTTGAGGCCCGCCGGCCCGCAAAATCCGCCGGAGATTTCACCGGCGCAAACCTCCCACCATCTTATGCCGAGAGTGGAATTCGCTAATTTGTGCGAAATTTCCTTGCTATTTATTTCGGATGGGTATTGAATAAGGAATGCAAGTCAAGGAAAAGGGGAGGCTCTTATGAGCTTCGTACAGATTCTGGAATTCGACACCAAACGCGCCGGGGAAGTCGAGTCGCTCATGAACGAGTGGCGGACGCAGACCGAGGGAACGCGCTATGTAAGACGCGAGGTCGTGGCGAAGCACCGCGATCGCCCCGATCACTACGTGGCCGTCGTGGAATTCTCCTCCTACGAGGAGGCCCAGCGTAACAGCAAGCTACCGGAAACCGACCGGTTCAACGCGCACATGGCCAAACTGTGCGAGGGCCCGATCGAGTTCTCCAACTACGATGTGATTCGCGACAAGAGCTGATCACCAGCTGAACGTCGCGAAAAGCTCAACCTGTGCTGTGGCGTGCGAGAAGATTCTCGCGTCATGGCGCAGGCAATTTTTTATGCCAGCCTTCATGCAAAGGAGCTGTCGGCGTTGTAGCGTCCTCCGGCAGCCGGGGATTAACACCGACACCGAGCGCGAAGGGCGGCGGCGTCCGGAGAAATCGGGTTGGGGCCTTCGTGTGGCAGACGCCGGTCGAGGTCGCGGGGGCGAGCCGTTGACGGGCATACCGAGTGGATCAAGCGACTGGGCGCGGCGGACTTCCCTGAGCATCGGGGGCGTGTGCGGCTCCTACGCGCGGGACCGGCATGACGGCAGGCCCGAAGAAGGATCTGGCGGCGCTGACCGCCTGGTCGGCCGCTCTGGTGACCGCCCGCTTGGCGTGCCGGGTCAGTGACGTAGAGTCGAGGTATCCGGAAACGACGACATCCCGCCGCTTTTGAGGTGCCTGCCAGGCCGGCTCACCGAAAGGGTTGTCATGGACATCCTGCACCGCTTCCGTACCAGATCCGGGCCATCTGCTGAGACGGCTGAAGCCGATATGCCCCAAGGCGAGAGCTCACCGGCGTCGGCCGGGCGCCCCGCGGACCCGGGCTCAAGCGCCGAGAACTCCAGGCCGGTGCCCGTCACCCGCACTAGCGTGGCCTGGGCGGGCGTGTGGGCCGCCGCGCTCGTGTCCGTCGCCTTCATCGTGTTCATGCTGCAGAACACCACCCCCGTGCAGGTGTCCTTCCTCGGCCTGCACGGCACGCTGCCGCTCGCGGTCGCGATGCTGATCGCCATGATCAGCGGGATCCTGCTCACCCTGGTGCTCGGCACCGCCCGCATCACCCAGCTCCGTCGCCTGGCCAGTCGGCGCCGCCGCCAGAAGCGCTGACCGGGGAGCACTCCCCACGCATCAGAACGCTTTCGCCACCAAATCGCCCCGGCAGTCCCAAACCAACGCCGGCGGAGTGTAGCCGCTGTGCGCGTGGGCGGGCGGACGGGTTCAAGGGGGCGAAAGGACCTCCGCGTGCGATGAGGGGAATCTGGCATGGCTTCGACTAGTACAAGCGTTGTCGATCGGGAACGGGTCGGCACGGCGCCGATCACGACGGGCGTAACCCGGTCGCGGCGATAGTCGCGTTGTGGGTGTTCGTACTGGTGCCGTTCGCGGCGCTGGCCGCCGCCGTGCCGGTGGCCTGGGGGTGGGGGCTGAGCTGGGCTGACGTGGCGATCGCCGCCGGCGCCTACGTCCTGACCGGGCTCGGCATCACGGTGGGCTTCCACCGCTACCTCACCCACGGCGCGTTCAAGGCAGGCCGGTGGCCGCGGATCGGCCTGGCCGTGGCCGGATCCCTGGCCATTCAGGGCCCGGTCATCCAGTGGGTGGCCGACCACCGGCGCCACCACGGCTTCGCCGACCGCGACGGCGACCCGCACTCGCCCTGGCGCTACGGGCACAGCGTCCGCGGCCTGGCCAAGGGGCTGCTCTTCGCACACATCGGCTGGATGTTCGAGCGTGACCTCACCAACCGGCGGCCCTTCGCCAAGGACCTGCTCGCCGACACCGACATCCGCAGGGTGGACCGGCTGTTCGGGCCGCTGGTCGCGGCATCGCTGCTGCTCCCCCACCATCGGCCTGCTGGCCACCGGCACCTGGCACGGCGCGCTGACCGCGTTCTTCTGGGGCACCCTGATACGGATCGCGATGCTGCACCACATCACCTGGTCGATCAACTCCATCTGCCACGTCTTCGGCGAGCGGCCGCTGAAAACCCGCTCCGGGGAGCAGGCCGCAAACTTCTGGCCGCCGGCGATCCTGTCGTTCGGCGAGAGCTGGCACAACGGCCACCACGCCGACCCCACCTGCGCCCGCCACGGCGTACTGCCCGGCCAGATCGACATCTCCGCCCGGCTGATCCGGCTGCTGGAAAGGCACGGCTGGGCCCACGACGTACGCTGGCCGACCCCGGCACGCCTGGCCGCACGACGCCGCGCACCTTCCCATGACCGGCCCTGAGAAGGCGTCCCGTCAAAGTGGGCTGGTTCCGCACCATCGATCCCCACGTGGTCAACGTGATCATCCCAGGTATCGAGCACCTCAACCTGCTCGTCATCCCACCCGACACCGCACCCGCCGCCGCTCACAAAGCGCTCGCCATAGCCACCCAATGCCGTGATCGCGTGGAGCGACGACGTAGGGGTGGGCCTGGAGGTGGTCGACGCCGCCGGTACCCTGAGCGAGCCGATCTGAACCTAGAACTCGACCTCGCCGTCGGTCACGGTGCCGGCCTGCGGCTGATCCGGCGCCTGTGTGACGAGGTCAGACTCGAAGGCGATGCGGGCAGCGCCCGGCTACACCTGCGCCTGCATCGCCGGGCAGATGCCACGGCCTGACCCCCCAGGGCGAGGAATCGTCCATCGGAGCGCGACGAAGGGCATCCCTTTCTGAACCTGGGTGAACCCCTGTCGCGTGTTGTGTGCGGAGAAGGTGCCCGGCAGGACTCGGTGCGCATCAGAGGCTTGTCCGGTCTGCGGGCCGCGGTTCACGGTGAGGCGTGGCGGCGCGGGACCAGGGAGATCGGCATTGCTCAGGGCAAGGTTCGGCCGCCCGCACCCCGCCAGTGGCTGGTCGGTGATCGCCGGTGGTGATAAGCCTGGCTCAAATCGGTAATTTCCGCTCCGGCGAGCCTGCTGGATGATTCAGATCACTGCACGCACGACACCGCTCACGCTGGCACCCTCGCAACGTGTTCATGCCGCCTCAACCCGCGGCCCTCTTGTCTCCCGTACTCCCCTCGTAGGAGCCCGGCATGAACACCACGCGCGCCGCCAGCACCTCCGCACTCGTGATCGCCGCCCTGATCGAACGACTCGTGATCGCGCTCACCCCGAACACCGCCGCCGACCGGCTCCTGCGCATCACCCCGCTCGCCGAGCGTGCGGGCCTGCGGATCGAGGGCGAGCTCGACCACTCCACCCTGCCCGCCCTGAGGCGGGCGCTGGCCTCAATGACGAGCGACGGTGCCGGCTTCTGCGTCGATCTGAGCGGCCTGACATTCATCGACACCGGCTGCCTGCGCGCCCTCGTCGGCGCCGCCGCCGCGCTCCACGACGACGGCGGCGACCATGTTCTGACGTTGCGCTCGGCTCCCCCACACATGCGACGCCTGCTCGAGCTCACCGGCTGGCACCAAACGCCCGGTCTCCACCTGCAGGCATCGGCGTGCCCCGGCTGACCTACGCCTGACCCAGCTCCACTCATGAGTCCACCTGCCCCGGGGAATGCCCCCGGTGTGGTGCCGCCGGCCACCAGTGCAGCACGGTCACCGACCTCATTCGACCTCATCGCGGAGCCCTATCCCCGCGAGGCCAGCATCCACTGATGCCCCCGATCGGAGCACCTCATGACCACCCTCCATCCGCCCCCCGTCCGCACCTGGCCAGGGTGCTGCGCCTCACCGGCCTGGACCGCAGCTTCCCGATGTACGGCACCACCCCTGGGCAGAGGCGTCGGCAGGGATACGGACAGGGTCGGGCTCGGCCCCGCGACCGCGCGCTGAGACATCGCCCGCACATGGCTTTCGTCGGCGCTGCTCTCCTCGGCCGTCCCGGGCAGAGGAGTCGCCATCGGCGAGAAGACGGCCTTGGCTCTCCTGATGGGGCAACGCCATCGGTCTGACACCTCCGTGAGTTTTCCGTGGCACGGCCACTGGGTGAATCCATCGATCGTGTTTCCGGCCCACGGCCTCCTGAGCGCCCGCGGCCTACCGGCGGGGACCCGCAGTTCCGTGTGGGCGTGTCAGGGGTGCCCGAGCGGCAGCCCGAGCCCGGAGCGGCCGCTGGTCGCCGCCGATGAGGTCGTCGAACAAGGCGTGATAGTGCGTCATGGCCTGCCGCAGTTCCTGGATCGACACCCAACTGCCTGCGGCGCGCCCGCTGATCTCGTGGGCCTGGCGGTAGTGCTCCAGGGTGCGACTGTGTCGCAGCGACAAGTCGGAGGCCTGCTGCGCGAAGTCCTCAGTGCTATAGCCGCGCTTGGCCATGACGGCCCGCACCAGCAGATCGGCCTCGCTGACCGCGGGACCCGGTTCGTTCACGAAACGCTCCTGCACCGCGGCCCACCTGTCGGCATAGCCGCGGCGTGATTCGGGATCGAGCGGCTGTATGTCGAGTGGGCCTGATCGCGTTCGACGGGCTCGCAGCTCACGCTCGGCCGCCCTGCGGTCGCCCGCGGCGGCGACAGTGCGCTCGTACTCGGGGCCGAATCGCTCGCGAAGACGATCTCGACGCCTCCGCAGCAAGAAGAAACCGACGGCCGGCACCACCACCATCACCCCGACGATGACGGCCACCCACATCACGGTCTCGGTGGACATGACCGCCTCCTTCCCAATATCGCCGGCGCATCCCGCCCGAAGGCAGGTAACCGGACACTGTCAGTCAACGCCGTCTGCCCGGCGACGGATATGGGCGTTCGGAGCAAAGCTCATCGCGGGAGCTGATCACCGCTCACGCCCCTGGATGGGCTGAACTGTCGCCTCAGCCCAGGACGGGCACCGTGACGCCGTCGAGATCACCCCGATCCGCGCCCGGCCGGATCCAAGATCTGGATAATGCGCGCATGCCGCTAGTTGATCATGGAGAGAGTCCGACGGCGGGTAGTGACGTGATCTCAGCGAATTGCCGGTAGGTAATTGTGCTCGAAGTGGGTGAGGACAAGCACTGCACGGGCGATGTCGCCGATTCTGCTGGGACTGACGGTGATGTGCTGGAGGGTCCGCCAGCGGCCTTTGAGCAGGGCGAATCCGCGTTCACCGAGACAGCGGAGGGCTCGTAGGAGTCGGTTGTAGGTGCGGTCGTCCGGGCTGAGGATCTGGTTGCCTTCGGGCTGCTTGATCGGCGTGTGAATGCCGATTCCGGCGCCGTCGTAGCCGCTGTCGGCCAGGGTGGGCAGGCCACGTGCGGCTGCGGCGTACAGCGCTCCCAGAACGTGAGCGCGGGCGGCGGTTAGATCGTGAACGGAGCCGAGCTCGACCTCGCCGATCCACAACGGCAGCCCGCTCGGTGCCGACAGTGCTTGAAGGTTTCCGGCGTGCTGGTGGGCCTTGCCCGAATACCACGCCTCGATCGGTTTGCCCTTGACGCTGACGGCCTGCTCGACGCAGCGGTCGATGGGGATCAGCGTGCCGTCCAGGATCACGTGTGACAGTCCTTCGGCCTGGGCACGCTCGAGTGCTTCGGGCAGATCCGGTGCTTGAACTGCGAAAACCTCGATCCCTTCGTGGATGTATCGGTAGGCGGTGGCCCGGGAGACGCGGTGATCGCGGCCGAGCTTGGGGACATCGTGCTCACCTCGGAACCAGCGCAGCACCATGACCGCCTGCCAGAACGGGCTCAAGACGCGGCCGCCTTTCGGGGTGCCACGCAGCTGGCGTTCTTCGTGCAGGAGGCGGGCGACGTACTGAACGAGTGTGCGGGCGCTACAACGACCCCAACGAGCCCGAATGGCCCGTCATTTACCTCGGCGCCGAGCGCGGACAGTTCTCCTGGCACATCACCCCCGAAGACCTGGACCTGTTCCAGCACGTGCAGGTGGTCGACCCCGACGCCATCGAGTGGGACGGACACACCACCGCGGAGAGTGCGAGCGGCTTGCCGCTCTCAGTTCCACGGATCAGTGACGTCGTAGCTTGCTCAACCAGTTCCGCGCCCGTGCCTGGTGGCGCGGGTCACGAGCCATCCGCTTCGCCTTCTCAACCGTCTGCTGCCCCTTCGGGCTGTGCAGATATTTGCGCACTCGATCCATCAATTTCGTCATACATAACCCTCTACCCGGGAGGTCGACTTTATGCCGCTGCCGAGCGGCGGCAAGTGGCCGCCCAAAGCGCTGAACCCGATCTACCAGCAGTACGCCGTGCTGCTGTCATCGCTACGCGGCGGCGTCCACATCGACTTCTGATGACAGCCATCCTGCTTGATCAGCCCCTCAACTGTGGCCGCCCGCGTGGGGCCTTGGATGCGCGCCCCACCAAAGGGTGCGCGGGCGGCCCGCTACGGAACCAGCGGCGGGAGTACGCCGTACGCCCGGAGAAACCCCACGACCACCGCAACTGGGATGATCATCACCAGCGCCACGACACGCGCCCGCCGGTACAGGCGGACCAGCTTGCGCACCTGACGCAGTTCGCGTTCCCGCTCCCGTTGAGCCCGTAACTGGGCGATCTGATGACGGCTCGTCACCTTGAGCCTGCTGCGGTCGATCTCTTGCCGCTTCATGACCTGAATTCTGCCCACCCGCGGCGCACGCCCTACCCCCGGATAGGAGCGCCGTGACCGGCAACTGACGGGTAGTCGCCGCCGGCGGCCGGGCTCGCCGTGTGGCGGCAGCGAGATGTCCTCGATGCGCCCCCAGATTGCGGCCAGCATCCGAATGGGTTTGACGACCAGCATGTACAGGCCTGCGGCGGCTGCGGAGAGCGCGACGATGAGGGCGGAGATGTCGAGGACGATGTCTGACCCTCTGCCAGGCATCGATCCGGGTGAGGTTCATCGCCGCGGCGATGAGTAGCTGCTCGAGATGGATGTTGGCGGTCCCGCGGTAGCGGCATCTGCAATTCGTTGGACGTCTGTCGGACATTCTGCGACCATCCGCACGGTGACAGATGAAGCCGATGGCCAGACGTCGTTCCCCACCAGTCCAAAGCATGTGCGCTTTGTCGAGTTGTCGAGCACTGCGATGTCCGCTCTGCTCGATGGGGATCTGCCCACAGCCAGCAATACGGCTGGGGTCGCTCTGACCGAGTACTTTGTGACAGACAGAGCACGGTGGCTGTGGCGGTTTCGGATCGACCAGATGGCCGCCGATCCCGGCCACGCACGGTGGATGGTGCGGCAGGTGGTAACCGGGCCTGAAGGTGTCGTCATCGGTCACGCCGGATTTCACGGACCGCCCGATGAGGCGGGCATGGTAGAGATCGGCTACTCGGTTGCTCCCGACTTCCGTCGCCAGGGGTATGGCCGAGCCATCCTGATCGAGTTGCTGCGTCGGGCCGCGGCCGAACCGGCGGTCAAGACCGTACGAGCGACGATTAGTCCCGATAACGTGGCGTCCCTGGCCACGATCGCCGGCTTCGGCTTCGTCGAGGTCGGAGAACAGTGGGACGAAGAGGACGGTCTCGAACTCATCTTTGAAGTCCCTGCCAACCGCAGCTGCTAGGTGCAACCAGCCGGTGAAGGTCACCGGTCACAGCATAAGCGACCAAGGGTCGGCATTGGCAGCGGACCGCGTGGGCTTGTCGTTGATCGCAGTTCGCCGCCAGCCAGCCAGCCAAGATCAAAGACTTGGGGTGATCCCCGACCTGATCCTCATCCCGAGCCCCGCCCTCATCCTGTTGCTTTCAGCGGTGAAGCTGGCTC